>WYBJ01000054.1 GCA_011525945.1 Burkholderiaceae bacterium
CCTCGCATCATGATCGATTCCAGCGCCCACTCCAGACTCATACCCCGTTAGAAACACGGCCCACCCTTCAGACTCATACCCCGTTGGAAAAGACTCTCCATTGCGGCAGGCGGACGCCTCCACTACACTGACCGAACGAGTCATACGGCGCGATCCCGCCCGGGTGAATTTTGTCTGCGGCGGCGGTCGCGGGTTCGACGCATTCCACCCGGAGGAGATCATGAACGCGCCCACCGTAGCGCCCGCATCCACGCGTCCGACCGCCAGCCGCTCGGACGCACCGAGGTTCGAGCTCGACCCGAAGTGGCCCAAACCGCTGCCCGAGGGCTGGATTACCGGTCAGCTACCTTGCGTGTACGTCGATCGCAATGACAACATCCTGATCGTCAACCGCGGCAACATCACCGACGAAGAGCGCGAGACCTGCATTCAGGCGCCGCCGGTGATGATCTTCGATCGGAACGGGGACCTCCTCCACGCCTGGGGCGATTGGGACGTGATGCCCGCGACGCCGCACAGCTGCGCGGTTGATCGCGACAACAACGTGTGGATATCCGCCAATGGCGACGGCATGGTGCAGAAGTACACCTACGACGGCAAGCTGCTGCTCCAGATCGGCCAGAAGGGCGTGTTCGACACCGCCGACGGCGGCAAGAAGGGCCCGGGGCTGAATGCGGCTCGCGATCGCTTCAACAAACCGGCCGGCATCGCCTGCGATCCGACCAACGACGACGTCTACTTCGCCGACGGCTACGGCAATCGGCGCATCGTAGTATTCGACAAGGACGGCAAGTACCTGCGACAGTGGGGACGACAGGCTACGCCCGAGGAGATGGAGGCGGGCGTGGGCGGCGCGTTCGCCGAGGTGGTGCACAGTGTCGACATCGACAACGACGGGCTGGTGTACGTAGGCGACCGCCAAGGCGATCGCGTGCAGGTGTTCGACAAGCACGGCAACTTCAAGCGCAACATCTGGGTGCGCACCGGCACCGCGCAGCTCCCCGACAAACGCGGCACCGCGTGGTGGACCGCGTTCTCGCGCGACCCGGCGCAGCACTATCTCTACGTGATGAACGGCCGTAACGAGCAGGTACACATTCTCGAGCGCGAGAGCGCAGAAATCGTGTCGAGCTTCGGTCGGCCCGGCCACCAGCTCGGCGATTTCACCCACGGGCACAGCATCGCAGTCGATTCACACGGCAATCTGTACGTGGCGGAGACGAGCTGGGGACGGCGCGTACATCGCTTCCGGCCGGTCGGCTAACGCTTCGCCCGCCGCATGGGCCCGATATGCACAGTCCGATCGCGCTTGCGAGCGCGATCGATGGTATCGATCGACGCATGTGCAACCTTGGGGTCCCGCAATGGCGATCATTCGATCCTGACACCGGCCGCCTTGATGATCTTCTCGAACTTGGCCGTTTCCGCACGAATGAACTGGCTGAGACCCTCAGGTGTGGTCGGCGACGGCATGCCGCCTTCCCTCGTGATACGCGTGCGCACCGTCGGGTCTTCGAGCGACTTGTGAATCGCTGTGTTGAGAATGGCGACGATCTCGGGCGGCGTCTTCGCCGGCGTGAGCATCGCGTACCACTGTGTGAGCTCGTAGCCCGGAAGCCCCGCTTCGGCCATCGTCGGCAGATTCGGGTAAGCGTCGACCCGCGTGGCCGTGGTCACGGCGAGCGCACGCAGCCGGCCGTTAGCCGTGAACGGTAGCGTCGTCACCGGGCTCGCGAAACCGAGATCGACCTGGCCTGCGACCAGATCGGTCGCGAACAGCGCCGTGCCGCGATACGGGACGTGCACGATGTCGATCCCTGCCATCGTCTTGAAGAGCTCTCCCGCGAGATGGGGCGCACCGCCCGTACCGGCGGAGGCGAAATTGAGCTGACCCGGGCGCGCTTTCGCGATGCCGATGAGTTGCTGCACGCTGGTTGCGGGTATCGAGGGGTGGACCACGAGGACGTAGGCGAGCTTTGCGCCAAGGCTTATCGGAGCGAAATCTCGCTGCGGGTCGTAGGGCAGCTTCTTCTTGAGCGCGGGCATGATCGCCAGTCCGGACGAGGTGCCCCACACGAGCGTATAGCCGTCGGCGGCGGCGCGCGCGACCGAATCGGTGCCGATCACGCCGGCGGCGCCGTCGCGATTGATGACGATCATCTGCTGGCCGAGCAGCTCGCTCATGCGCTTGGCGATGACGCGCGCGAACGCGTCGGTCGCCGCACCGGGCGGAAACGGCACGACCAGGTTTACGGGTCGCCTCGGATACTGTTGTGCGTCGGCGTGATTCATAGCGACGAATGCGAACGCCGCCGCCGCACCCAAGGCTTGTAGTCCGATCTTCATGGATGACTTCCTTCAGTTGCCGCTTCGAGGCACGCGCTCCTCGAACTCGCGCTCGAATACATTTTCGTCACCTTCGTAGGCAGCAAGCTTGCCGCGGATGACGAACTCCCGCTTGGTGCACGAGACTTGCGTGCGGCTCTCGGTGCGGATGCGCCAGTCCCCGCGCTCGAATTCCCACGTCCAGCCAACATCCGCGGTCGCGCTGAGCGGATCGCCCTCGACCACGGCGTAGCGCTCGGTCGAGCGCGCTTCGGCGATCAGGTCGATCTCGTCGTAGCGGTTACGCCCGCTCGTATCCTGCACCTCGACCACGGTGAGGCCCTTGCCGAGGTCGGTCGTGATCACACGATTGCGGCTGCCGGGCGTGAGCGTCGTGCGCGGAAAGGCCGGCGCGGATTCGGGCGCGGGGAAGCGCGGCAGCTTGCCGTCGGCGCGCGAAGCCGGTCGTACCGGCAGCTCGAGCGCGCTCTTCCCGGTAACGAGCGTAAGCGTCACCGGCTCGGGCGAAGGCCACACCAGCGGCCAGTACGTGGTCGAAATCGCGACCCGGATACGATGGCCTTGCGCGAACGCGTAGGCGCAATCGATCAGGTCGAAGCGAACCGTATACTCCTTACCGGGCGTGAGCCGGGCGACCTTGTCGGCGCCCTCGCGATGCGTGAGGTTGAAGGTCTGGTACGTGACGCGAGTGGATGCACCGTCGGGTGCGACGTCGCACACACGCACGCACACGAACGCGACCGGCCGATCGACCGAGAACGTGAGCGTGACTGCGGGCGTGCCGAGAATCTCGACATCCTTGCGCAGCCGCTCGCTGTCGAAGCAGATCGACTGGCCGTCGTCGGCGCGCTGATCGCCGGGAAGCTCGGGGCTCGGCCCGTGCTGGAACCACGGCATCAGCTCGCCGGCGGCAAGGCCGAGCGTCTGCGGCGATTTGCAGGAGATCTTGGTGGCGCGCGCGGCGCGTGCCGCCAGTATGCCGCCTGCATTGAAGAAAAAGCTCTGCGGCTTGATGCGCGGGCTCGGCCACCGCGCCTCGCTCACCCAGCGCCCGGGCGACTCGGCATAGAAGCTCTTGGCCGGCACCGAGCGCGGCATCCATGCGATCAACTGGGGATCGCGCGTCACACCCGTATCCTTGCCGCGCATCCAGTGGTCGTACCAGCGCAGCGCCTCCTGCAGAAAACCGATCGCGGGTCCCGGCATGCCGAGGTGCGCGTAACGATGGCCCCACGGGCCGATCAGGCCCTTGCACGGCGCCTCGATCTTGCTCAGCGATTCGCTTACGGCCCCGACGTAGGCTCCGTCGGCCCAACCGCTCACGGCGAAGAACGGCGCCTTGATGCGCGCGTGATCGATCGCGCGTTCGCGCCAGTACTTGTCGAACGTCTGATGCTTCAGCGCCGCGATGATCTGCGGCGTATTGTGCTCGACGCGCGCCAGCCACATGTCGCGCCAGCGGCCGCCGACCAGCGCCGGATCGGGCGGGCGCGACTTGTAGCCGAACACCTGACTCGACCAGCGGATCGCGCGCAGCAGAAAGCAGCCGCCGCGAAACACCTGGCTGTAGCGAAAGCGATCGGGCGCATACGACTGCGCGATGACGGCCTTGAGCTGTGGCGGCGCGCGAAATGCGGTCTGTATGCCCTGAAAGCCGCCCCAGGAGATTCCGAACATGCCGACCTGACCGTCGCTCCAGGGCTGCTGTGCGATCCATGCGAGCACTTGAAGTGTGTCGTTTGCTTCATCGGTGGCGGCGAACACGCCCTGGATGCCGTCGGAATCGCCCGAGCCGCGGATGTCCACGCGCATCGTGGCATAGCCGTGACCGGCGAAGTAGCGGTGATGCATGGCATCGCGCGGCGCGTAGATGTCGCGCTTACGATACGGGATGACCTCGATGATGGTCGGCACGCGCCGCGTCGACGCGATGTCGGGCAGCCACAGCTTGGCGGCCAATCGCGCCCCGTCGGGCATCGGGATCCAGCAATCTTCGGTTTCGGTGTACTTGTGAGGGAAGCGGGTGCGAGTCTTCAAGGCGTGTGCTTCAAGCGGTTGGTCAGCGGAGGCTCCGATGCTATCACCAGCACCCGATCGCGGACAGAGACGTTCGCACCCTGTGACCGGTGGGGCGCGCGCGTTCGGAACGAATAGCAGTCCCTCGACTGGCCTTACAGCGCGCGTGACGCGACGTGCGAGCGCCTGGTGCAGGCGCGAGAAGGCGCAGATGAACGGCGGCGTCGCGGGCGCGCGGTTACCTATCGCATCGACAGACTGGCGTCATGCCGATCGCGCAAGAGATCGATGAACTGCTCGGTGACGGCGTTGACCGATCGGTGCCTGTAGAGCAGCGTTCCCCATGACGAGAGGCGATGCCTGATCGTGTAGGGCAGTACGCACAACAGGCCATGCCGGTCGTATTGGCTGGCAACGGAATGTGGGATGACCGCGATCATTTCGCTGCGGGCGACGAGGCTGGTCGTGATCAGCGTGGATGTAGCTTCGATCAGTCCGCCCGGCAGCGCGGCCCGGTTACTGCGGAATTCGCGCTCGATCACCTCGCGCATCGGACTGCCGTGCGGCTGCAAGATCCACGGGTAGGACAGCAGCGCCGCGAACGTGATCCGCTTTCGTCCCCGTCGTCGCGCCAGCGGGTGAGCGCATGAAGCCACGATCGAAAGCGCTTCTTCCCCGATCGGGTGAAATACGAAATCCCGCTGGCTCTGGTCTGGAGCGTCCGCAGGGCGGGCGATGGCGACGTCGAGATCGCCATCGCGTAACAGTCCTGCCAGGCGGTCACTGGTATCTACGACCACGCGCACCGAGAGGAGCGGGTAGCGCGCTCTGAGCTCCGTCAGCGCTTCGACCAGATGAGTGGGTGCGGGCGCCATGATACTGCCTACGCGCAACTGGCGCGCGCTGCCCAGGTGGAGCTCGTCGAGCTCGCGGCTGAGCGCCTGCGCGGTGCCGCCGAGCCCGTGGAAGTGACGCAACGCGCAAGCTCCGAACGCCGTGGGGCGGATGCGACGCCCGATCCTTTCGAACAGACGATGACCCAGCGCTGCCTCCAGTTCGCGCAGCATCTTGGTGGCGGCAGGCTGGCTGATGCCAAGACGCTCGGAGGCAAGTCTGAGCGTCCCCCGCCGCTCGATCTCGAGTAACAGGGCAACCTGTCGCATCCGCAGTCGCGTCCAGTTGCCGGTCGGTTGAGCGACATTCTGCATATTTCAACTGATAACCATGGGATATCAATATGCGGCTGAAATTCATTATACGGAAACATTCTGCTGATCTACCATAGAGACGTCACGCAACCCGAGCTGGGATCATCTGCGAGCGACCGCGGGCCGCCGCGGCGCCGCGCAAGCGCAACATCCCATCGTACCGGAAGGGGCTCGATGTCATCAGATCGAAAACCCGTAGTAGCGATCACACTAGGTGACGCGGCTGGCATCGGGCCGGAGCTCATCGCCAGGTTGCTCAACAAGCCCGAGGCCACGGCGATGGCGAATGTGGTGCTGATCGGTGATCCATGGGTATGGTGCGACGGCCAGCGCGTCGCCGGCGTACGGATTGCGTTCGATACCGTGGATGCATTCGCCGAGGTCCGCGGTCGTCGCGATTCGTCGAAGCCCGCTTTTCTTTCGATCGACACGGTCGCGCAGACGGACGTGCGCGTGGGGGAGGTCAGCGCCGCCTGTGGCCGAGCGGAACTCACGGTGCTGGATCGATGCATGGATGCGACGCGTGAGGGTCACGTCGACGCCATCTGTTTTGCACCGCTCAACAAGCAGGCGATGAAGATGGGAGGCTTGCATCACGAGGACGAGCTTCATCACTTCGCCGAGTACCTGGGTGTGGAGAGTTTCTTTTGCGAGTTCAACACGCTCGGCGATCTCTGGACAGCTCGCATTTCCTCGCATGTGCCGCTGAAGGACGCAGCGTCCTACCTGACCGAAGAGCGTATCGCGCAGGCCTCCGAACTGATCTATCGCAGCCTCCTCGCCAACGGCGTCGCCCGACCCCGAGTGGCGATCGCCGCATTCAACCCGCACGGCGGAGACGGCGGAACCTGCGGTCGCGAAGAAGTCGAGATCATCGCCCCGGCGGTGCGCGCGCTGCAGCAGCGCGCGTGGCCGACCGACGCGCCGTTTCACGGGCCGTTTCCGGCTGACACGATATTTCTGAAAGCTCAGGCAGGCGAGTATCAAGCGATCGTGACGATGTATCACGACCAGGGGCAGATCGCGGTCAAGCTGCTGGGATTTTCAAGAGGCGTCACGGTGCACGGTGGTTTGCCTATCCCGCTCACAACGCCTGCCCACGGGACGGCGTACGATATTGCCGGCAAGGGAAAGGCATCCGTGGAAGCCACCTGGCAGGCATTTCAGATCGCCTCTCGAATGGGGCAGGTGTATCGCGCGTCGAGGCGTGCGCCGTCGGTCTGAACACTTTTTCCTCTGAACGGAAGATCAATGAAGATCGAGGCGATACGCGCGCGGGTGTTCGAGTGGAAGGGTGCGACGGTCCCGCCGCAGAGCAATTTTTGCTCCAACGCCATGGATGCGCTGTATTCGCGCAAGGAGACGATGAATACGTTCCGTTTCCATTCCTGGCTGGTGGTCGAGGTGGAAACGGATGACGGGATCATCGGACTCGGCAATGCAGCGCTCGCGCCACGGATCGCTAAGGCCATCATTGACGAGTATCTCGCGCCTTTGGTGATCGGCCACGATCCGTGGGATTACGAATATCTGTCGCAGCGCATGTACCGCGCGACCCACGCCTGGGGTCGCAAGGGTGTGACGATGGCGGCGATCTCGGCCATCGACATCGCGCTCTGGGACATTCTCGGCAAGTGCACGAGCAGGCCCGTTTTCAAGTTGCTGGGCGGACGTACCAAGGAGCGTATTCCCTGCTACTACAGCAAGCTCTACCGCACCGATCTGAGGGCGATGCAGGACGAGGCGAAAAGGTTCAAGGATCTGGGTTTCACTGCCTTCAAGATGCGCTTCGGCTACGGACCGGCGCACTTGCAGAAGGGCGTGGTTGAGAATCTGAAGTCGGTCGAGGCCGTTCGGGAGGTCATCGGTTACGAGAGCGATCTGATGCTCGAGTGTTATATGGGGTGGGATCTCGACTATGCGAGACGCATCCTACCCAAGCTGGAAAAATTCCAACCGCGGTGGTTGGAGGAACCCGTCATCGCCGATGATATCGATGCCTATGTAGAGCTGAACCGGCTGACCGAGATACCGATTTCCGGCGGCGAGCACGAGTTCGGGCTCTACGGCATCAAGCAACTGCTCGATCGCAAGGCTGTGAGCGTGGTGCAATACGACACCAATCGCGTGGGCGGAATCACCGTTGCGCACAAGGTCAACGCGCTCTGTGAGGCCTACAGCGTGCCTGTGATTCCGCATGCCGGACAAATGCACAACTATCACCTGACCATGAGCACTCTGGCCTCCCCCATGAGCGAATACTTTCCGATGCACGACGTGGAAGTGGGTAACGAGCTCTTCTATTACATCTTCGACGGCGAGCCGGTGGCGCAGCAGGGATTCCTGCAGCTCGATGACGACACGCCCGGGCTCGGACTTTCGCTCAAATCCGAATATCTCCCCCAGTTCACCGTGATCGGCTGAGCCGCCATGACCAAACCCTCTGCAAATCCTTATCGGGGTGTGTTTCCCGTCGTCCCGACGACATTCACGGACACGGGCGAGCTGGACCTCGACAGCCAGCGGCGATGCGTCGATTTCATGATCGATGCCGGCGCCGACGGGCTTTGCATTCTCGCGAACTACTCCGAGCAATTTTCATTGTCCGACGTCGAGCGGGAGGTCGTGGCCAAGACCGTTCTCGGTCATGTTCATGGGCGCGTCCCGGTGATCGTGACCACGACGCACTACGCGACGCGGGTCTGCGCCGCACGCAGTCGTCAGGCGCAGGAGCTCGGGGCCGCCATGGTGATGGTCCTGCCGCCGTATCACGGTGCGACCATCCGGGTTTCGGAGAACCGCATCTACGAATTCTTCGCGACGATATCCGATGCGATCGACATCCCGATCATGGTTCAAGATGCTGCGATAAGCGGAACGACGCTATCGGCGGCCTTTCTTGCGCGCATGGCTACGCAGATCAGCAACGTGTCGTACTTCAAGATCGAGACGCCGGGCGTGGCGACCAAGCTACGCGAGCTCATCGCATTGGGCGGTGCTGCGGTGGAAGGGCCGTGGGATGGCGAGGAGGGGATCACCCTGTTACCTGACCTACACGCCGGCGCAACGGGCACCATGACCGGCGGCGGTTACGCGGATGGCATTGGCACCATCACCGATGCATGGTTCGCAGGCGACATCGAGGCGGCGACGGCGGCGTATGCGCGCTGGCTGCCGCTTATCAACTATGAAAACCGCCAGGGCGGCCTGCATACGGCGAAGGTGCTGATGAAGGAAGGTGGGGTGATCGCCTGCGACCTGCCGCGTCACCCGTCTCCGGCCATGCCCGCAGCCGTTCGCGCCGGGCTCATCGAGATCGCGCGCCGGCTCGATCCCATGGTGTTGCGCTGGGGGCGGTGAATCGGTGCTGCGGCGAGCAAGCGCCTCGTCGGTAGCGGTCGTCTAGAAAGCGTATTGTCGAATTATCAGGGAACGGGGTAACAAATGGATCGTGAATGTCCGGGAACTCGAACGCCTGCGTGGCGAAAACTGATCGCTCTGGTGTTACCCGCGGGCGTGTGGCTTGCCGCGCAAAACGGGACTGCTCTGGCGGCACCGGCAAGCGAGGCGTTTCCATCCAGGCCGATGCGGCTCATCGTGCCGCAAGCGCCGGGCGGCCAGAACGACATGCAGATGCGCGTCATCGCGAAGCAGTTGTTCACCGGATCCGGCCAGCAAGTCATCGTCGACAACCGGCCGGGCGGGGGCGGCCTCATCGGCAGCGCGATTGCAGCAAAGGCGCCCGCGGATGGCTATACGCTGTTGGCCGGGTCGATCAGCACGCTTGCTGTCATCCCGGCTCTGCCTGGAAAACACCCGTACGACGTATTCAGGGATTTCCAGCCGGTGAGCCAGGTTTCGATTTCTCCGTACATTCTTGTGGTGCACTCTGGCGTCGCGGCCGATAGTGTCGCGGAGTTCGTGAAGCTCGCGAAGGCTCGCGCCGAACCATTCCGCTATGGATCGAGCGGCAATGCCACGGGGGTACACCTGACGACCGAACTATTCAGTCTGAGGACAGGAATCAGGATGGTGCACGTACCGTACAAGGGGGGAGCACCGGCGACCTTGGATATCGTGGCCGGTCGAATCGAGGTCATGTTCAACAATGCGCTCAATGCGCTGCCGCACCTCAAGGCGGGTCGCTTGCGTGCGTTGGCGGTAACGAGTGCCGAGCGATCCTACGCCTTGCCGAATGTACCGACCGTAGCCGAATCCGGATATCCGGGATTTGCCAGCAACTCCTGGCAGGGGCTGGTAACTGTCGCAGGAACACCGAAAGAGATCGTTCAGCGCCTACACGCTGCGATCGTCGGCGCTCTCCGGTCCGAGGAATCGAAGCGTCTAATTGCGGTAAATGGGAATGTGATCGTCACCAGCACGCCGGCCGAGTTCGGTCGGTTCATCAAGAGCGAGTTCGACACGTGGTCTCAGGTGATCAAGACGGCCGGCATTAACCGGGACTGAAACACGGAAGACGGACCGCATCGAGTGTTGCTAATACTACGCTGACGATGTCAGTGGCTTTCGGAGCTTGACTTGAAAACCGTGTTTTTGCTGCTGGATTCTCTCAATCGGCTGGCACTGAGCCCGTACAACGCCGAGGTGGCCTGCACACCGAACTTCAGCCGGCTTGCTCGCCATGCCGTCGTCTTCGACACGCATTACACGGGTAGCTTGCCTTGCATGCCGGCCCGTCGCGACATGCTCACGGGGCGGTTGAATTTTCTACACCGGTCGTGGGGACCGGTCGAGCCGTTCGATCGCTGCTTCCCGGAGTTTCTGAAGGACGCGGATGTGTATTCGCATCTGATCTCCGATCATTATCACTACTGGGAAGACGGCGGAGCGGGCTACCACAATCGTTATTCGTCTGCGGAATTCATCCGGGGGCAGGAGCGCGACCTCTGGAAGGCGATGGTTCAGCCGCCGATGGAACGATTCCGAGAGCGGTATCACCGGATGGTGAGCGAAGTGCCCAGGCGCCAGCCGAATCTGATCAACCGGGAGTTCATAAAGAACGAGGCCGATTACCCGTCCATGCAATGCACCCGCGCCGCGCTCGACTTTCTCGAAAAGAACGGGCATGAAGACAACTGGTTTCTGCAAGTCGAGTACTTCGACCCGCACGAACCCTTTGATGCGCCCGTACGATTCAGAGAGGCAGCGAAGAAGAATTATCACGGCCCGATTCTCGACTGGCCGCTGTACGACAAGCTCGATCTTACGCACGATGAAGCGGCTGAGTTGCGCGCCAACTATGCCGCTGTCGTTGCGATGTGCGACGAGAATCTGGGCCGCATTCTCGATACGTTCGACCGCCTCGATCTGTGGAAGGACACGTCTCTCGTGCTCACCACCGATCACGGCCTCTTGCTGGGAGAACACGAGTGGTGGGGGAAGAACCGGATGCCGTTCTATGAACCGCTGGTTCACATTCCGCTATTCATCGCGCATCCGTCGTATCGAGACTTGGGCGGGCAGCGCCGCAAGTCGCTGACCCAAACCCTCGACTTGATGCCGACGTTCATGGATCTGCATGCCGTGGATCTGTGCACCGAGGTCGAAGGCAGAAGCCTGATGCCGACACTAAGATCGGACGAGGCCGTGAGATCGGCGGCGTTGTTTGGCATTTTCGGGGGCTCGGTGAACGTTACCGATGGTCGATACACGTATTTCCGTTATCCCGCCAATCCTCGCGAATCCGAGCTGAACGAGTACACGCTGATGCCGATGCATCCGGCCAGCTACTTTACTCTCGACGAAATGAAAGGTGCCGAACTGTTGAACGCGCCTTTCGGGTTCTGCCATGGATTTCCGCTGATGAAGATTCCGGCGCTCGATCAGGCGAAGCGGCCGCCGATGCAGGGTGGGGTATTCGAGGATGCGAGGAACGCGCTCTATGATCTGAAGGAAGATGCAGCGCAGGCGCGACCGATCGAGGATGCGCAACTGACTCGGCGGATGGTGGAATTGTTGAACCGCCACATGGCGATCCACGAAGCGCCCGTGGAGTTGTACGCGCGCTTCGGGTTAGCGCCGGTAGATCCGGGCCAGGGTGATCGGGGAGCCTGAGCGCCGGCGCGGATTCGAGATCTCGAAGGACGAGTGAATGCCGCTCCGGCCACCCGAGCGGCAATGCGATTCCTGGCGGCAGCGCAGCGCTCAGCCCGCGGCTGGCCGCACGAGACACCGCCGCGGCCATTTCACTCTGCGACGTCTTCGGTCCGTGTCGCTGTCCCCTTGTCCCAGAACACAATCCGGCCGTGCAGCATGCGAATGACGAAGCTGCCGGAAATGCCGAGCACGCTCAGACTGATCAGCGCGGCGAACATGACGTCGGTCTCGAGGTTGACAGCCGCCGCGTTGATGAGATAACCGAGTCCGCGCGTCGATGAGACGAATTCGGCCACGACTGCCCCGATCAATCCCAGAACAACCGCGATCTGCAGCCCGGCGAAGATGTGCCCGGCGGCCGAGGGAATCTTGATTCGCAGCAAGATCTCCCAGCGCGAGGCCGAAAAGGCGTGCATGAGATCGAGCAACGCCGGATTGGTCTGGCGCAAGCCCACCACCGTGTTGATGAACATGGGAAAAAAGCAGACCAGCACGACCATTACGACCTTCGATGTCATCTCGAAGCCGAACCAGACGATGATGAGCGGCGCCAGCGCCACCTTCGGCATCGACTGCAGCGCAACAACATAGGGGTAGAACAGGCGCTCGATGGTTTTCGACTCGGCGAATGCGCAACCGAGCAGGAAGGCCAGGCTGCATCCCAATGCATAGCCAAACACCGTGGACTGCAGCGTGAACAGGAAGTGCTTCCAAAAAAGCCCATCGATGTAACCGCGTCGCAGCGAGCTAACCACGGCCTCGGGTGTGGGCACAACGAAGTTGGGCACCTTGAACACCCGGATCGCTACCACCCACAGGGCGAGCAGCGCGATCAAGGTGATGATCGGGTAGAACACGGCCTTGGCGTGCTCGCTCATGCCTGCACCTCAGTTGAAATGGACCAGCTCCGTGAAGAGCGATCGCAATTCATTGCAGATCGAATTGAAGCGTGGCTCGCCCATCGTTGCGACGGTACGCGGACGCGGCAGATCGATCGACAGTTCGCGAATGGTGCGCCCGGGCCGCGCGGAAAGCACGACGATGCGATCGGCAAGAAACACCGCCTCCGGAATCGAGTGCGTGATAAAGACGATGGACTTGCACGTGGCCATCCAGATGCGTTGCAGCTCGAGCATCATGTGCTCGCGCGTCATCGCATCCAGGGCGGCGAACGGCTCGTCCATGAGCAGCAACGCTGGATCGTGCACCAACCCGCGCGCGATGCCGACGCGCTGCTGCATGCCACCCGAGAGCTCGCCGGGATAGTGATTGGCGAAGGTCTCGAGGCCGACCAGTTGCAGCAGCTCGAGCGCGCGGCGACGGCCTTGCGCCAGGTCGCGGCGCAGCGTCCGGATCGGCAGCAGAACATTGTTCAGTGTGCTTTGCCAGGGTAACAACGTGGGCTGCTGGAACACGATACCGACGTCCGGGCGCGGGCCGTTGATCGGCTCACCGGCAAGCGTAACGCGCCCGGCCGATGGCCTGAGCAATCCGGCAACGAGTTTCAGCAGCGTCGACTTGCCGCAGCCCGATGGCCCCAGCACCGCCAGAAATTCACCCCGATGCAGGCGGGCATCCAGGCCTTCGAGGGCTTTCACCTTCCCTCTTGCCGATGCGTACGTGACGCCGAGGCCCTGCACTTGAAGCAAGATCTCGCTCATCGAGCCTCAGTTCGACGTGAGCTGGGATTCGATCGCGACACGCAACGACGCGCGCCCCGGCCGCACATCCGATTCGAGGCGGGAAAGAATCTCGCGCCGTGCTCCGGCGCCCGGCGCGAACGTCCGTCTCGCGATCAGAATGAGCAGCGCCGGGCGCGCCTTCATTTGGCCGCCTTCGCGCGCGCGACGATCGCCGCGGCATCGAATTTGCCGAACTCGGGTACGAACTGGTTCGTGTAGCAGGTTTCCACGGGCACATCCTTCGTGGTCAACTGACCGCCTTCGTACAAGGCGATGGCGAAGTCGCGCCAGGCCTGGACCGGAAACTCGCCCCAAGGGCGTATACCGGAATTCGGGAACTTGAGGTACTTATCGAAGCGCGCGTTCATGATCTTGATGCCGTCGGCGACCGCCTTGGCTTCGTCGCCGGACGGCTTCTGGTTCGGATACAGCGTCCAGAATGCGCGCACGCATGCGCCGGGATTGGCTTCGCAGAATACGCTCACTTTGGCGATGGCGCGGCCGAAGCCGATCACGAGCTTCGGATTGTTCTTGATCGTGTCATCGTGAGCGACGAAGCCGTTGGAGAACAAATCCAGATATTTCTGCGGCATCTGAAGTCGGCGAATACGTGTGCCCTGCAGTTCGAGTGTCGCGTGCTGAGAGTCGAACAGATTCAAGGCATCGATCTTCTTGTCGCGGAGCGCAAGAAACGCCGGCGCGCCGACGCCAACCGGAACGAACTCGGCGCTCGCACCCAATTCCTTGAACATGGCGCGGGTGATCGGGATATTGCCGAAGGTGAGCGCACCGACGCCGAGTTTCTTGCCGTTGAGATCCTTCAGCGTCTTGATCGGCGAATCTTCCAGCACCGCGAATTCCCACGCAGACTCGCGCGTAGCGTTGTAGAAGAACTTCAATGGCAGCGGATCGCGCCCGGGCTGGCGCGAGATGATCAGGGCGTCCGGATTGGGGTAGCCGACATCCACGCGCTTGGCGCTGATCTGCGGTAGCAGGGTGGCGGTGCCTTTGAAGGACACGATCTCGACGTCGAGACCTTCCTCCTTGAAAAAACCCAGTGCTTGCGCGGCGACGATCGGACCGTTCGATAACGTCACCGTCGTCACCGTACCGAACACCACTTTCTGCTGCGCTTGTGCCGGCTGCATTGCAAACGCGACAAGTACGCTGCCGATCAATACCGAAAGCTTCATCCGATCATCCTTTCTCTGGAATTGATGCTACGCCCCAAATCGACCACGCGCTCGACCACGCGCGCGTGGGCATCGCTCATGCCGCGAGCAGACCCAACGGCCGCCAGCACGGCGCACGCGTGCCGCGCCGGCCACGCGCTTCGCACGATCCTGACGGATTCATCGATCGGGATTTTGGCAAGTGTAGTCGAGTGTGCAAACTTCGCCCAGGCGCCACGATTCGGATTTTCTCGTCCTCGCCGAGCCGATCTCGCGCAGGGTCGCGAGATCGGCAGCACGAATCCGCGGCGTTGCGCAAGCGAATATGAAGAAGTCAACGCGGGTCGGTCGTGGCAGACCCGTGTGTGGGCCGCGGGAAGAAGTCGGGTACAGGCCACGTTGTCGACGGCAAAACCGCGGCCCGTACCCCATCACGAACCTCAGCCTTGCTGCTCCTGGCCTTCCCGAAGCAGATCGATCACCTGCGGTGTGATCTCGCGGGCGCGCTGATCGAGCTGCTCGGGCGTCAGGTTGGCAATCGGATGCGGCATCATGACGAAGCGGAACTCCGGCAATCCCCAGGTGCGGGCCATCGCCTTTCCGGTCTTCTCGAATACGTCCGTGATGATGGACGCGGACGGTACGCCTTGCTGTTCGAATACGATACTGTCGAGCACACTGCCCGAGCTGCATGACCCTCAATCGCCGACGCCGGCGATGACAATGTCACAGCCGGCTTTGTACTCCTCGACGATTTCGGCGTGCGGTGCTGCGCCCGAGCTCTTCTTGCGCCGGATGAGATGGGCCTTGGCGCCGTGCTCCTTCTCCAGGATATCGGCGATGCGCAGCAGCAACTGATCGGAATTGTGCTTGGTGTTGTCGACGAGACCGATGCGCAACCCGGCCAAAGATTCAGGCCGGGCGGCGTAGTTGATGCGCCGAGCGCTCGCTTCGGTGGTGGGATCGAGGATCTGCACTGCCATATCGGCTCCTTTCGTGTGAGTGGTCCGGCCAAGTCTCAAGGCCGGCGAATCTCCCTGCTGACGCTTTGCGAACCGTTCTTGCCGCCCCAACCCGGGATATAGCACGACTGCACGCCGGCGCGGCCTCCCGCGGACATGACCAGAAAGTCGGACGGCTCCTTCACGAGCGGCACGAGGGTGCGCTCGTCCTGGGCGGTGACGTCGCCCGCAGAGATGTGCGCGCGCTTGTGCTCCGCCACCGAGGCCTGTGAATTGTCGAACATGTATTGCTGCACCTGTTCGCGCGTCCAACCCGATTTCTTGATGGTCGCGGAATGCTCGCCGGCGAACACCGTCGCGTATTGCGGCTGGCGCGCCGTTCCCACCGACATGCGCATCAGCGCGCACATGGTCTCGAGTATGCCCTCGGCGGTGGCGCTCAGTTGATTCGAGATCTGGTGCGGCGCGAGCGCGGCGAAGATCGTCACGGCATTCTGATCGGCGCGGAATCCGCGCGTGGTGTGAAACGGCGGCCAGGGGCTCTCGGCTTCGTTCTCGGCGATGCAGTAGGTGTACTTGCCGCCGTGTCCCAGGCTGCTGCGGTCGAGCTCTCCGGGGAGTGTGCCGATGACGTTGCGCATCACCAGCCGCACCGCGCGGCCTATCGTGGCGTTGGCACGCCAGCCAGGGCCGAACAGGTTGTCGCCGCAATTGATGTCGAGCTCGCGTGCGATCGGGCCATTTACGACCATGAATACGGCCGAGCCGCCGGTGCTGGTGGCGGGCCCGTGATAGCCGTAGAGCGGATCGGCCAGCGCTTCCACGGCGGCGGCAACCACCGGCATGTACTCCGCCTTACACCCGGCCATCACCGCGTTTATGGCGACCTTCTCCGCCGTCACCGAGATCTGCCGGTTCTCGATGAACGCGAGTTGGCGATCGGGCGCAAGGCCCGAGGCGGCGAGCATGGCTTCTACGCGATCGGGCGTCGGCGGGACTACGGGAAGCCCATCGGTCCAGCCATTGGTGTAGCAGAGCTCGATCGCTCCGGATACATCGGGCGCCATGTGGCGTCGCGACCTCAGTTCCATTCAGATCCCTTCTCGGTATGTTCGATTCGTAATCCGCTCATTGGCGCAGACGCCCCGGTCGCTCCCGCTGCGGCCTCACGACCGTGCAGACCCGCCGGTGCCCAAAGGGCTTCGTGCCGAGCGCACGGAGTATGCGCCGTTCCCGCGATCGGGAAAAGGCTCATGGCGGGATCGCGCCAGGTTGTGCCGGCCGGTACCGCGGGCGATCCCGGCCATCGGGCTGGCGCCGGCGCGTGTCTTGCTGCATCATGCGCTGGAACGGCGTAACGCGGGAGTGACCATGAAGCATACCCTGGCCCTGATGGGCGACATCAACCTCATGAAGGTCACCGATCCTGCAGTCCCGTTTCGGCGCGTACGCGAGCTCGTGGCCGATGCGGACTGTCGCTTCGCCAATCTCGAGTGCTGCCTGTACGATCAGACGACGCAGCACGAGTTGCGCGACGAAGGATTCTTCGCCTCGCCGCGTATCGGCGAGGCGCTCAAGCTGCTCGGCATCGATGCGATCGGCAACGCCAACAACGTCAATTACGGCGCCGATGCGATCCGCTCGTCGTGCGCGGCGCTGAAGGCGCTCGGTATCCCGAATACGGGTGCGGGCGAGAATCGCGAGGCGGCGTATGCGCCCGTGGTGGTCGAGCGCAAAGGCGTGCGCTACGGCTTCCTGCAGCGCAGCTCGGTCTACTGGCCGACCAATCACGAAGCGGGTGAGAGCTCGCCGGGGATCGCCGTGCTGCAGGGTCATACCGCGTACCAGCCGATGCTGTACAAGATTCGGCCCGAGTTGCCGCCGGCGAACCGCCCTGGTGTCCCGCCCGCGGTGATTACCTGGGCCGATCCCAAATCTCTCGCACGCTACAAGGAGGATGTGACGGCGTTGCGCGCGCGCTGCGACATTCTTACCGTGTCCCATCACTGGGGCTTGTTCGAGGAGGTACTCGACTACCAGATCGAGATCGCGCATGCGGCGGTCGACACGGGTGCGGATGTCGTTATCGGTCACGGGCCGCACTACTCGCTGCCGATGGAGATGTACAAGGGTAAGCCCGTATTCTACGGGCTGGGTAACTTTTCCTTCCATACCGGGCACGGCGGACGCATGCACGGCGACTGGGTCGGCGAGGCGGTGCGGCTTGGCTACGAGGACAAGGCGCTCCAGCGTGTGGCGCTCAAGCTCGTGCGGCATAATGACGCGAATGAAACGTTGTTCTCGCACCCTAGAGACGAAGCGCAGGCGATCGCGCGGCTGCAGTCGCTGTGCGAGCGCTTCGGCACCAGGCTTGCGCCCGAGGGCGATGAACTCGTGGTGTGGAAGATCTGAGGCCCGCAGAGCGGTCGAGTCAGTTTTATCGTCGAGACCGGCGCGCGGTGCTAGCGTGTTTCTTGCAAGCAGACGCTGATGTGCGGAGGAGTCCATGAGCCAGAGTTCGATTCGAAGCTACAGCGCACAAGCACGTTCGACCGATACGTTCGGGCGAGTGCTTTGCAGCGCCCGCAACCACCACTTCGTGGCCGACGGGCCGGTCCAGAACGGCTGTCCTGGCGAGGCGGTCGGCCCCGGTGAGCTTTTTCTCGCCAGCGTTGCCGCTTGCGGCGTGGAACTGGTGCAGTCGGTCGCCAAGGCGCAGCAGCTTGCGCCGACCTCGATCGCTGTCGACATCGAGGGCACGATGGACCGAAGCAAGCCCGTGCGGCAGGATGTCAGCGTCTTCAATGCCGTCACGCTGCGCTTTCGGCTGAGCGGCGTCACGCAGTCGCAGGCCGACGATCTCATCACGGCCTTCAAATCGAGATGACCGCTCTACGGCAGCGTCGCAGTTGCGACGCCCGAGGTGAAAGTCCTGGTCAGCGCGGATTGACGACGGCCACGAATGAATGCCGTGATGCGCGTCGCATGACTAGTGTCCCGAGTCAGAAGTCGTTGCGACAATGTTCTTGATGCTCGCGACGCCACGAGTGGCAAAAGTGTCGAAATCGACGCCAGACGCGAAGCGAACCGCAGCCAGGTTGGACACCTGGCGAGGATTCGCGACAAAGTATGGCGTCGATTTC
>WYBJ01000055.1 GCA_011525945.1 Burkholderiaceae bacterium
AGTTCCTGCCGAGCGGCGGCGCGACGGGCAACCTGACCGGGTTCTTCGTCTGCTTCATGCTGCTCTTCGCCGCCTCGGGTATCGGCAACGGCTCGACCTTCCGCATGATTCCGGTGATCTTCACCGACGAGTGCCTGGCCGCCGCGCAGAAGAATCCAGATGCCGGCGAGGACGTGCGCGACGCCGCCATCAGGGAAGGCAACAGGCAAGCCGCCGCGGTGCTGGGCTTCACCGGCGCGCTTGGCGCCTATGGCGGATTCTTCATTCCGAAGAGCTACGGCACCTCGATCGCGCTCACCGGCAGCCCGCATGCGGCCCTGTGGGCATTCATCGTGTTCTATGTCACCTGCATCGTCATCACGTGGTGGTTGTACGCCCGGCGCAATGCGCCGCGGCCGTGTTGAGAGACTTCACGTCGGTCACGCTTGCGCGCCGGGGAGCTGCTCGGGTTCGCCGCGGCAGGGAGCGGCGCCGAGGTTCGGAGTCGCAGAAGATGGGTGGCTCTCCGGATAGACGTTCACATTGCACCGAACCCGGCGCATGTCTGCAGCGGGTCCGTCGCGGTGCGCTATCTGGCGCAGTCGTCGGCTCGTGCGCAGCCGCTGGCGCGCAGTTGTCGCGGCTGCGACTCGGCCGGCGTGTGCTCGCCGCCTGGCAGGCGTTTCATACGGGCGCGATTCGCGGCTAGAATTCCACGGCAGCCTAACGAGGATCGAACCATGCCTCGCGAACTCGTGTTTCGTCTCAGTCGTTTCCGGGATCATTACTTTCCCAGGTTCGAACAGAAGTACCGCGAGTTGGTGGCGAGAGGTCAGCATCCGAGCACGCTGTTCATCGGCTGCTCGGACTCGCGTGTCGTGCCGCACCTGCTCATGGGTTGCGGACCGGGCGAGCTCTTCATCGTGCGCAACGTCGGTAACCTCGTGCCGCCGTACGACGCGTCGCACGGCTACCACGGCAGCGCCGCGGCGATCGAGTTCGCCGTGCTCAACCTGGCCGTGACCGATATCGTCGTCTGCGGCCACAGTCACTGCGGCGCGATCCAGGCGCTCTACCAGGATCTGCCGGCCGAGGCTCGGCATATGCGCAAGTGGCTCGAGCTGGCGCGCGAGGCGGTGCTGCCGGTACGCGCGAGCGGCGATGCGTTGCGCCGCGTCGAGCAGCGCTCGGTGGTGTTGCAGCTCGAACGCCTGCTGACATTTCCCATGGTCCGCGCGCGCGTCGAGGACGGGACACTGTTCCTGCACGGCTGGCACTACATCATCGAGGACGGTCGCGTGCTGGAGCTGGATGCAAGAAGTGGCGCCTTCGTGCCGCTCGAGGCATCGCCCGTCAAGCCCGCGCCCGATCCGGACGAGAGCGCGGATTTGCTCGGGACATATCTGTAGCGCCTTCCGAATCGGCCGTATGACCCTGCGCTGGCGCCGCCGGCACGGCCGGTGCATACCGGCACGCCATGATCGGTCGGCTTCGGCCGGCGCTTGCGCGGCGCGCGCGAAGTGTCAGCCCATCTGCGATTGGATGTAGTTCTGTACGCCCACCGCATCGACCAGCTCCAACTGGGTTTCGAGCCAGTCGATGTGGTCTTCCTCGCTTTCGAGGATCGCTTCGAGCAACTCGCGGCTGACATAGTCCTGTACCGATTCGCAATGGGCGATCGCTTCCTGGTAGATAGGGCGCGCGTTCTGCTCCAGCGTCAGGTCACAGCGCAGCATCTCCGTCACGTTCTCGCCGATCAAGAGCTTGCCGAGCTCCTGCAGATTCGGCACGCCTTCCAGGAACAGGATGCGCTCGATCAGCTTGTCGGCGTGCTTCATTTCGTCGATCGAATCGGCCCGCTCGTGCTCGTGCAGACGCTTCAGACCCATGTGGTCGTACATGCGCGCGTGCAGGAAAAACTGATTAACGGCGGTCAATTCCTGCTTGAGCGCCTGATTGAGATAAGTGAGGACCTTGGGATCGCCTTTCATTCTCGCCTCCGGAAAGCGCGCGGGAAGACGCGCGGCCGCGGACTCGTGCGTACCACGACTGCGGTACGCGCATCGCTTCGCGCGCAAACGATTTCGCACGCCGTGGATGAGTCCACGCGAACCTGCAAGGCTAACTCATGTTACGGGCGGCGCGAAGCGTCGCGTCAGGCTGCAGCGGGGAGGTGATCGCTCTCGGCGATCGAAGCGCAGCACGCCTCTTCGCGCACGATGGCGAGCGCGCTGGCGGCGCACATCCCGCACTGGGCGGCGACGCCGAGTTGCATCTGCAGATCCGACAAGGTGCGTGCACCTTGTCGGACGCAACCGCGGATTTCTCGATCCGTGACGGGGTTACAAAGACAAACGTACATAATGTGTTGACGGAATAATCACGAATGGGAATTATTATCATTCACTGGTAGCGCTTGTCAATGTGCGCCTCGACTATGGCCGAATTCGCTCACGCCCAAAGCGCGTTCGTGCTCCTGTTGGGCGAGGAGCTCGAAGCGCTGCGGGGGTGGCCGCGATCGCGGCGCTGCCGATGAAGGGAGGGCGCAGCGGCGCGCTGCCCTCATCTGGATTCATCTGAGCTCGATCGGCGCGCTGGTCGCAGGTGGCATCACCGGGTTTGCGGCTTCCGCCGTGATCTTCCCGCACCGGGCGTTTGCCCCGCGCGCGCCGGTCGGCGCGCAACTGCCGATGCTCGCGTCCATCACGGCGGGATTCTTCACTCAGGGCCGGCGCCGCCCGCAATAACGCGCATCGGGCGCCGGCGCGGCGGGCGAAGCAGACGACCGCGGTTCAGAGCAAAGTCGCCTTCAGCTTGATCGTCGTGCCAGCGAGCGCCTTGGAGACGGGGCATCCCTTGCGCGCGTCTTCCGCGATCTGCTGAAACTTCGTGCGCTCGATTCCCGGGACATCGGCCTCGGTGGCGAGGTCAATCTCGGTGATCGCGAAGCCTTCGCCCACCTTGCCGAAGTGCACCGCCGCGGTGGTATGCACGCGCTTCGGCGTGTATCCCGCTTTGTCCAGCTCGGCCGAGAAAGCCATGGAGTAGCACCCGGCGTGCGCCGCGGCAATCAGTTCCTCCGGGTTTGTCCCGCTGCCCTCTTCCATCCTCGACTTGAAGCTGAAGGGGCCGTCGTACGACGTTCCCATTTTCATGTGGCCCTGGCCCGCGACGAGGTTTCCCTTCCATTCTGCTTGCGCACTGCGAATCGGCATGATGACACTCCTTTCTATTCAAGGTCCGCGCCGATGTCAGTCGCAATTCCGAGGCCAGGTCTGTGCGCGAGCGTGGTCGTTCGCGTGCAAGCGACGGGTGTGAGCGACCACCGCATTCCCGGGCATCCGTGTTGCGAGCACACGTTCGCTCGTGGTTTCTCGGTTTTCGAGCGGCGAGCGAGTCGCTTAAGTGGACGCTTTCGGGCTGCCGCTCGAAACGCGCCGTGTTGAACGAATCTCATCAGGCGTATAGTTCGCCGGATGCACAAGCCGACATTCCCGCTCGCGGTCGTGATGCAATGGCGTCGACTGAACAATCGCTGGGTGGATGGCGCGTGGGAGGCGTGGAGCGTGCTGCCGGGCGAGCGACCCGATGCTGCGCCGAGCGTACTGGTCGAAGGACACGATCTGGTGCAGTGGCTTTACCCCGGGTTTCATCTCGTGCTCCACCGCGACGAGATCGCGGGCTATCACTTCAACGTGACGGCGCAGAATCCGCGCGTATTCGTGCTGTGGCGCGAGGACGGCGAGCTCGGCGTTCCAGTCGAGGTCACGGTGAGCTTCGACGAGGCGAGCCGCTGGGCCGATGGCGGCGCCTCGGTCGACGGTGTCGCGATGCCGGCCGGGATTTTTGCGTGGATTGGCGGCTATGTCGAAGAGAACTACCGTCCCGAGCCCGAGGAGCGCGTGAAGCCCCGTTCGTTCAAACGC
Organism: Burkholderiaceae bacterium; assembly: GCA_011525945.1. Classification (GTDB taxonomy): domain Bacteria; phylum Pseudomonadota; class Gammaproteobacteria; order Burkholderiales; family WYBJ01; genus WYBJ01. The sequence goes on from WYBJ01000055.1 coordinate 3,906, forward strand.
CCGGAGCGGCATTTCTAGCATGGCTCATCACGACGAGCACTTCCTCGCGCGCTGGTCGCGACGCAAGCGCGAGCACGCGCACGAGCCTGGCGAGGCAGAAAAGGTCGTCGCCTCCACGACCGCGCCCGGCGCCGAAACGCGTCGCGAGCCGGCGCTGCCGCGAGAGCACAACGAGGTGGCGCTGCCGCCGGTGGAGGCGCTCACCCCGGAATCCGACTTCACCGTTTTCATGCACGCGAAGGTGACCGACGCGGTGCGCCGAGCTGCGCTGAAGAAACTATTCCGCCATCCCGAGATCAATGTTCCCGATCCATTCGAGCCGTTCTGCGACGACCTGACCGGAGGCGAATCGATCCCGGACGAGATGCTGAAATCTCTCTTGCAGGCGCGCGATGCGATAGTGCGCCCGCGCGAACCGGTGGCCGAGCAAGCGCAGCCGCAAACGCCTGCGGCGCGCGTGCACGATCCCGAACCCGCGGCAGCGGAAGCCCGGGAAGCCCGGGAAGCCCGGGAAGCCCAGGAAGCCCAGGAAGCCCAGGAAGCCCAGGTGCCGGAGCGAGCCGATGACCCTGGCAGGCAAGACGCTTAGGATCTGCAGTTGCAACGGCACGATCGCGCTTGACGCGAAACGTTTGGCCGCGGCGCTCGGCCTCGACGAGGCGCTCACCGTGCACAAGGCGCTGTGCCGCACCGATGTTGCGGCGTATCGCGCGGCACTCGGCGCGACGGACGTGATCGTTGCGTGCACGCAGGAGGCCGCGCTCTTCGACGAGGTCGCCGAAGCGGCCGGCGCGCATCCGGATCTGCGCTTCGTCAACATACGCGAGCTCGCGGCTTGGTCGGCCGAGGGGGGGCGCGCACTGCCGAAGATGGCGGCGCTGCTCGCGCTGGCGGCGCTGCCCGCTCCCGAGCCGGTGCCGAGCGTCGAGTACAAGTCGGACGGCGAGCTGCTGGTGATCGGTCCGTCGGCGGCGGCGCTCGATTGGGCCGAACGCCTCGCCGAGTCGGTCTCGGTGAGCGTGCTCATCACGCGCACGCAGGGCGGGGAGCTGCCGCTCGAGCACCGCTATCCCGTATGGTCCGGAAAGCCCACGCGCGTGAGCGGCTACCTCGGCGCGTTCGAGGTCGAGTGGACGCAGGAAAACCCGATCGACCTCGAGCGCTGTACGCGCTGCAACGCCTGTGTCGCAGCCTGCCCCGAGGGCGCGATCGATTTCACCTATCAGATCGATCTCGACAAGTGCAAGGCACAGCGCGAATGCGTCAAGGCCTGCGGCGCGATCGGCGCGATCGACTTCGCGCGCAAGGACGCGGCGCGCAGCGAGCGCTTCGACCTGGTGCTCGACCTTTCGGCCGAACCGCTCGTGAGGACGAGCGATCTGCCGCAGGGTTACGCCGCGCCGGGCGCCGATCCGCTCGAGCAGGCGCTTGCGGCGGCGAAGCTTGCGCAACTCGTTGGTGAGTTCCAGAAGCCGCGTTTCGTCGAGTACGACGCGGCGATCTGCGCGCACAGCCGCTCCGGGCGACCGGGCTGCAATCGCTGTCTCGAAGTGTGTTCGACCGGTGCGATTCGCGCGCACGGCGATCACATCAAGGTCGAGTCGCACCTTTGCGCTGGCTGCGGCGGCTGTTCGACCGTATGCCCCTCGGGCGCGCTGCGCTACGCGACGCCGCGCCTGCCCGATCTCGGGCGGCGGCTGAAAACACTGCTCGATACGTACCACGCCGCAGGCGGGGCCGACGCCTGCGTCGTCGTTCACGACAGCACCCGCGGTCGTGCCCTCGTGCAGGGCGTCGGACGGTACTCGGCGCGGGGCGGGCGCGGGCTCCCGGCGCGGGCGCTCCCGCTCGAGGTGTTCCACGTCGGCTCGGTCGGCATCGACTTGCTGCTCGGCGCGATTTGCTACGGTGCGAGTCAGGCGGTCGTGGTCGCGACCGGCGACGAGCCGGAAGAGTACCTGGCGGCGCTGCGCGAGCAGATGCGATACGCGCAGGCAATTCTTACCGGCCTCGGATACGAAGGCCGGCACCTCGAGTTGCTACGTACGGCCGAGTCGCGGACGCTCGAACAGATGCTGTGGGCGCTGGTACCGGCGCGCAGCGTGGCGCGCACGGCCACTTTTTACCTCGCCGCGCAGAAGCGCGGCACGCTCGATTTCGAGATCGATCACCTCATGCGCTTCGCGCCCGCCCCGGTCGATGAGATCGCACTGCCGAGCGGCGCGCCGTTCGGCGCGATCGCGATCGACAAGGCGAAGTGCACGCTGTGTAAGGCATGCATCGGCGCGTGTCCCGAGGCTGCGCTGCTCGATGCGCTCGATCACCCGAGCCTGCGCTTCATCGAGCGCAACTGCGTGCAATGCGCATTGTGTGCGAACACCTGTCCCGAGGATGCGATCCGACTCGTCCCGCGGCTCTCGCTGAGCGCGCAGGCGAAACAGCCGGTGACGCTCAACGAGGCCGAGCCGTTTCACTGCGTGCGTTGCGCAAAGCCGTTCGCCACCAAGCCGACGATCGACGCCATGCTTGCACGCCTGGCAACGCACGCCATGTTCGCCGGCAATGTGGGGCTACGCCGATTGCAGATGTGCGCCGATTGTCGCGTGGCGGACATGCTGGAGAACAAGTCCGAAGCAAGCATACTCGGCGGGCGCGAATGAGCATCGAGCCCGCCGCGCTGCCGAGCGCGCTCACCCCGGAAGACGCGGCGCGCGCGGGTTTCTACGGTCTGCTCGCGCGGCTCTTTTACGCGCCACCCGACCGCGCACTGCTCGCCGCCCTCGCTTGCGCCGACGAGATCGCCGCTGAGGGCGGCGCGTCGACTCTGGCGCTCGTCTGGCGCGAGTTGAAGGCGGGTGTGGCGGCGGTCGACGAGGAGTCCGTGCGCGCCGAATTCGAAGGTCTTTATGGCGGTACGGGCAAGGCCGAGGTCTCGCCGTACGCGGGCGCGTATCGCAAACACACGCGCGCCGATCGACAGCTCGTCGCGCTGCGACAGTATCTCGCGCAGCATGGGCTTGCGCGCCAGTCCGGCGTCAACGAACCCGAGGACCACGTCAGCGCACTCTGCGATGTGATGCGCTACCTGATTGCCGAGCAGCATGCCGCGCTGGACGCGCAGCGCGAGTTCTTCATGACGTTCATCTGGCCTTCGGTTTTATCGTATTGCGATGCAACACAGAAGGTCGAGCGCGCTGCCGTCTACCGCCGGGTCGCGCGCTTCGCGCGCAGCTTCCTCGAAGTCGAGCACGCGCTCTTCGAGTTGGACGAACTCGGTACCGCGCCGCGAGCTCGAAGAAAGCAGCGGCCGTGAGCGATCGACTTGCTCTTGACGACGAAGGGGCCAATCTACGACCATGTAATAAACGCGGCCATCCGATTAGCGCCACACCGTGTCGCTGACGAGGGCCGAAAGCAGCCCACGATGAAGGAGGAACCCATGAGCGATGGCAGGCCGCTTCTGTCTCGACGTCATTTCCTATTTGCGCTGGGCACCGGCAGTGCTGCCGCAGCTGTAACGGTGGCCGCGCGCGCCTCCGGCGAAGAGCAAGCGCCGCAGGCCGCAGCCGCGACCACCGGGCACAGTACTCGCGGCTATCGCGAGTCTGCGCATATCGCGCGCTACTACCGCAGCACCAGGATCTGAGGGGGATGCCATGCTGCTGACACGTAAGAGCACGGCGCAGGTTGCGCCGCGGGCGCGCCTTGCGCGCAGTCTCGGCGCAGTGGCTGCGAATACGATGGACCGGCGCACGTTCTTGCGCCGCTCGGGACTCACCGCCGGCGCGGGTGCGCTCGCGACGCAGATCCCGTTCAGCATGATCGAGAAGGCGCAGGGCAACGAGACGCCGTGGCAGAGCGGTGCGGTGGAAGTGCGTCGCACCGTCTGCACCCACTGCTCGGTGGGCTGTGCGATCGACGCCGTGGTGCAGAACGGCGTATGGACCAGGCAGGAGCCGGTATTCGACTCGCCGCTCAGCCTCGGCGGGCACTGCGCGAAGGGCGCCGCGGTGCGCGAGCACGGCATCA
>WYBJ01000056.1 GCA_011525945.1 Burkholderiaceae bacterium
CAAGAGCCCTTCGTTGCGGATCGTGCGCTCGGCCAGATACTTCCGATTGCCGCCCGTGATCGTGAGGTCCGCACCGGCGGCGATCTTCGTCGTGCCCCCTCCGGTCATCAGCCCACCGCTCCACTGGTTGCCCGTGCCGGTCAAGGTCAATGTCCCCGTGCCCGCCAGCGTGCCGCCCTTCAATTGGAACGAAGCGCGCAGCTCCGAGTCGCCGAGCAACGTCAGGGTACCGCCGGTCATCGTGAAGCCCGCCTCGCTCACGAGCGAGGCCACGGTCGCAGTACCGTCGCGGAATGTGACCGTCTCGGTGGCCGCCAAACCGATGTATACGTCATCGGTCTCGACCGGCACACTGCCTGTGCTCCAGTTCGCCGGATCGTCCCAGAACCCTCCGGCGGGTGCGATCCATTCGTTGCTGTAGCGCGTCACCGTAAAGCGGATGATCTGGTCACTGTTGCCGAGCGCATTGCCGGGGCGATCGGTGATCGAGGCGGCGAGCAGGCGAAGCTGATAGTCGCCCAACTGCGGCAGCGTATCGTAGGTGAGCTGGACTTCGCGCCCTTGTTGTCGGAACTGGATGTTGAGCGGCGCAATCACCGAGTCATCGGGTGCGATCAATTCGATCGTCGATGCCGACAGGCTCGCCGTAGCCATCGGTTCGGAGAACGTCAGCGTCACGGCGCGGAAGGTGCGCCCCTTGCTGGAACCGTCGGCGACGTTGCTGGCGATGAGACTCGGAGCGAAGCGATCGGGCACCAGCTCGATCTCGATCGGCGCCGCTAAGCCGATGTTGCCGCCCGTGTCGGTTGCGCGTACTTGCATCGTCAGTGCGCTCGCCCCGTTGGCAGCCAAAGTCGGCAACGCGACCGCGAGATCGAACGGGAAGGACAAATCGCCGGCCACCGGCCTACCGCCGATCAGCGCGTCGACACTGCGCACCTGCACGTCGTCGCTCACGCTGATCGCGATCGGCAGGATGCTGCCTTCCAGGATCTGAATTCCCGGATCGACGGGGTCGAGATCCAGCGCTGCGACCGATGCGGTCACGACCGGGGCGATGCCCTGATCGTCGTAGGCGCGATAGTTCACCACGGCGACGCCCGCATCGCCCGATGCGACGTACGCAAGCCCGCCGATGATGGCGACGTCGAACGGATCCGCCGGCAGCGCGTACTGAGCGAGCAAGCGGTCGGTGGTTGCGGGATCGGAGGCATCGAGCACCTGCACGATATTGCCGATGTTGGCGGGGCTCCCTACCGAAACGGCGAGCCCGGAGCCGTTAAGCGCGATCGCTTTGGCGGCAATCGCGGTCGAGTCGACGCCGCTCACGAGCGCAAGGTTGTCTGCGTCGGATACGTCCGCCGTCTCGTAACCACCGAGAAAGGCACCCTCCGAGGCCACGTAGGCGACACCATCGGCAACGAACAAGCGCGTTGCCGCGGCCGGCAGCAGCAGCGACCCGCGCGCGACCATAGTCCCCGTGCCGGTGTCGACCGCGCGCAGCATGCGACTCGCATCGACCGTGTAGAGCATCGCTCCCGCACGCGCCATCGCGACGATGGGTGAGGCGCCGAGTGGGAGCGACTGCAGAAACTCGCCGGTCAAGAGATCGTAGCTGCGCAGCTCCGAGCCGTTGTTGGCATAAACGATGCCCTCGATGATCTCGACCGCCGCGGTATCGAGCGCGATGGTGCGCACGTTGCCGGCGATGTCGATGAGGTTCAGCCCGCCCGCGTTCGAAGCCACGGCGGCATAGCCGAGCGCGCCGTCGAACGCCACGTCGGTCGAAATACCGGGGAGATCGACTTCGCGCAGGGTCACGAGCCGGTCGGAACGCGTCGCATCGATGAAGGCGAGGCCGAAGTCGCCCGTCGCCACGGCGAGCACCGGCGTATCGGTGGCGATCGCCTGACCGGGGGTTAGCGCCCTGGCGCTGCCTGGCCGCGCCTGGCTTGCGTTGCCGCCGGTCGCCGCCGGCCGGCCGTCGAGCGGATTGGTGCCAGCGATGACCTCGGCATGGTCCGAGACGCCATCACCGTCCGAATCCGAATTGCCTGGGCGCGTTCCGATCACGCCCTCGGCCAGATCCGACAAGCCGTCGCCGTCCGCGTCGGCGCTCACGTCGGGTACGAACACCGGGGTCGCGCTCGGTCGCGTCCCGGACACGCCCGTTGTGATGATGGTGGTGGCAATGGCGTCGCTCGACGGATCGTAGCCGGAAAACTGAACGACGGCATTCGGCGGCAGCAGCACGGAAACATCGCCCGCCGCATCCGTGACGCCGCGAACGCTGGGCTCGGGCGGCAGATCTGAAGTGCTCGGAACAACCGAGTAGAAGCTCGTCGCAACCGGCGCACCGGGCAGCGGAGCGAGCGCGGCCTGCATCGAGTCCCACGCGGCGCCGATTTCGCGCGTGTGGTTGTAGTAGACCTCGAACAGCGTATCTCCCGGCGCGGTAGCGAGCTCGTTCAACGCTTCGGTGGCGCCTTGCTGCGCCTGCTGCAGCCGTGCAACATCCTGCGGCGGGATGATCGACCCGACCTGCAGCGGGGCCAGGATCTGGGTCGCATCGCCCAAATTACGCAGCAGCTTCTCGGTACTTTCCGAACTCTGGAGAAGCCGGTTCGTGGCGCTCTGCAATTGCGCAGAGCTCGGCTCGAGATCGACCCCCTGCGCGCCGAAATACGCTTGCCAGGTATTGCCCAGCGCGTGCACCGAGTTGGCGAAGCCCTGCGCGCGCTCGCGCAGGGTGACGTAATTCTGTGCGCCGTTGAACAGCAACTGGCCAAAGTTCGCGATCTCCGTGCCCGGTGATCGCCCGTGGCCGAGCAGCGGCTGACTGAGCGCCCAAGTCGCGACCTCGGGTATCGAGACCGTGACTTTTCCGGTCGCGATGAACTCCGATAGACCATTCAAGCCCTGCGCGATTACATCGAGCGCCAAACCGGGGAACAACCAGCCTTTCTCGGCAATGTCATTGAGCACCTTTTCGATAGGTGCCCCCACCCGCAGCAGCTTGCCGATGGGCCTGCCCACCTTGCCGAAGGTCCCGATCAGATTGTTGGCCAGGTCGATGTCGGCCGCGACACCCGCAAGCCAGGTCGCCGTAAACTGGCGCGCGACATCGAGCGAGGCCAGACCGATGTCCCGAAAAGCCTTGCCGTAGAACTTGACCTTCGCCCACACCCCCTCGGGCGTCACCCCGTGCCAACCGGGCGCCATGATGCCCGAGCCTTCGTCGGAGGTGACGCTCTTGCCGTCGGCGGAAACGGTGCCGGTGCCGTTGATCACCAGGCGCCCGGTCGTATGATCGAACGACAGGATGTTGAGCTTCGTTCCCGGCGCCGCGCTGAAGACGTTCGGGAAGGTGATCGTGGCGGGCTGCGCGAATACCGCCACCGCGTTGCCGCTCGTATCGCGCGCCTGGATCGTGATGTCGAAGGTATGCTGCAGGAGGCCCGGGGGCAGCATGTCGCGCACCAGCTCCGGGGGCACGGTGGCGATGCCGACCTCGACGTTTTCGAGCGGCTGCGCGTTCTCGCCGATCGCACTGCCCGGTTGCACGGTAAGACTCAGGAACGCGCGCTGCGTCTCGCTCAAGTCCGGAGCGCCCTGCGCATCGACCGTGATGACGGTCGGCCCGGTTGCGCTGACCGCGTGCATGGCCGAGTCCGGGATGCGCGGCAGATAGACTTCGCCGCGGGCGGCGTTGTAGACGCGCTCTTCGTTGCCGCCCATGCTGCCCATCACGGTGTTGTCGATGCCGGGCCGCAGGTCCGCATCCATCACCATCTCGGGAAAGAAGACCCCCGCCGGGGCGTTGCTCGCCGTCTTGCCGTCGACAACGATCTTCACATTGCCCACCGGCACGTTGTCGAGCGCGAAGTTGCCCTCGGCATCGGTGAAGACGAAGCTTGCCTCCTGGCCGAGGATGAACACCTTGGCATGCGCGATCGGCAGCAGGAAGACGTCGTCGGGCGTATGGATGACGCCGTCCGGGCCGCGCCGAATATCGTCGAACGTCATCGGTTCGAGATCGGGACCGGGGTCGACCACCTTGCCGATGAGCCGCGTCCCCGGGTTGCCGCTGCGGCTTACGGTGCCGAATGCACTCGCCAGCGCCCCGCCCGGATTGCCGTCGCCATCGGCATCGAGTGCCAGCGCATCGGACGCAGCCTTGATGAGCGCGCCGTCGACATGCAGCGTAACGCTCGCATCCCCCGGCATCGGCTGCGCGAAGAGGAGCCGCGCATACATCCCATCGAGCGCGGGAACGACGCTGGCGGCGAGTGTCACGCCGTCCGGGCCGGTCGCGTAAATCGCATCGGCTGTGAGCGTCGCGACATCGGCCGGGCGCGTGAAAACGATCTGCGGGCGGAAAGTAACACCGACCTCGCTCGCGCCGCTCGACGGCGTGAACTCGGCGATCGCGAACGGCGCGGCCTGCGCGAGCACGACTTCGCGCGCGAGTGCGGCGGCGTTGCCGGCGGCGTCGAGCGCGCGCAGTGTCAGCGTGTGCTCGCCGGGCGCGAGGCCGCCCAGCACAAGCGGTGCATCGAACACCCCCGTGCCCGGATCGAACGTCAGACTGAGCGCAGCGGCGTCGTCGAGCGCATACGAGAGCGCGACCAGGGTCGAGCCGGTGGGGTCGGCCGTACCGCTCAGAAGCGAGGCGCCATCGATCGAGGCGCCCTCGGCGAGGGTCGCCAGATCGATCGCGGGCGCGCGCGTATCGAGGACAAAGCTCAGCGCCCGCTCGGCGCGGTTGCCCGCGGCATCGAGTGCGACGATCGTGATCGTATGCGCTCCGTCATCGCTGCCATCGAGCACAAACGCGGTTGCGAGGCTGAAACGGCCCTCGGCGTCGAACGGCAACGCTGCCGGGCTAGCATCGTCGATGCGGAACTGCGCGCTCGCGACGCCCGACAGATTGTCGAGGATCTGCCCGCCCAGGGACACGTCGCCCGAGCTGACCGACGGCAGCGCAGCGGTGGCGATATGCGGCGCCTCGAGGTCCTGAGCGAGCGCGAAGCGTTCCAACACGGCATGCGCAACCTCTCCCCCGAGCACCTTCCCGGCCTGGTCGGTGAACTCGTAATGGATACCGCCATAGACGCGACTGCGGCCCGCTTCGTCCGCAGCCTGGGTAAAGCTCGTGAAGCTGCGCGCCACACCGGGGAGCGTGGCCGATGCGGTGCTGAACGCATGGGCATCGCCGAACGTCGCTGCCAGCACCGTCGCGGCCGCCGCGCTGAAAGCCGAATGCCCCGATACATACTCGGGATGCGAGGGCGTGATCAGCAGCGGCGTCCACCCCGGCTGCTGGATCGTCGCCGCATTGCCGTCGGCATCGGCGTGTGCGATGGCATCCAGCGGCCGCCACAACCCATAGGTATATTTCGTGTCCCAGGTCGCGATCGCCGTGTCCGCGAGCGCCACGTTGAGCTGCGCGAACAGCCGCGCATTGGCGGTGAGGCTGTTGCCTTCGGCCAGCGCGACCTCGTGCGCGATCACATTCCAGTGCCCGGGGGGCGTGTAGCTGCCCTTGCCGTCGGCCCAGAACTGGGCGATCTCGCTCTGCTCGGCGGTGCGCGTCGTGCTGGTCGCGGCGCCGAGCGCGCGAATCTCCTCGACCGACGCCGCATACGCGGCAGAATCGAGCGCGGGCGGCGCATCGGCGCGGAACTCATTCGGGCTCGACAGCGCGAACGGTGTGACCATTCCCCATTGCGGCGCCTTGGCCACCTCGAACATCGGCGCGGTCGGACGCCACTTACCGGTCGCGGTGCTGCCGGGATAGTCGACAAAGGCGTTGGCGCCATCGTCGGCGCGCAGCGCCAGCACGGCCTGGGCGACCGTCTCGCCCAGAGCGAGTCCGCCAGACTTCGCATCGCCCGCACCGATTGCGCTCAATCGATCCGACAATGCGGCATCGAGCTCGGGGCGCTGCGACGGATACACCGCGGCCAACACCGTATACGCGGCCTGCGCCAGCGCCGCATCCGCATCCACGGTAGCGGCGGGGATCGCCTTGACCATGTAGGCGGGCATGCCCTCGATCGCCGCGATCGTGTCGTACTGGGCGATGCTCACCATCGCGAGCATCCGGGTCGCGAACGTCGGATCGGACACCGCGCGCCGCACCGCCTCGAGCGCCTGCTGATTCCAGAACAACACCGCGTCGGCGGCGACCTCGCCTTCACGCAGCAGCGTGCGCTCGAAGCTCGAGCGATTGCCGGCAAGATCGGCCGCTTGCACGGTTAGCGCGTTGGCGCCTTCGGCGAGCACGACGTCGGCAAACTGAAAGCTCCCGTCGAGTGCTGCCAGCGTCTGTGCGCCGCCCGGGAGCAACGTCAGCACCGTGCCAGCTTCGGCCGCACCGGTCAGATTGACGCGGCTCGCCGCGGTCGTGTCGTCGCCCACGATGCCGCTGTCCGACGTGCGCGCGAGCGAAAACGCCGGCGCCGCGGGCGCCACGGTATCGAGCACGAACGCGAGTACCGCGAGCGCTGACCGATTGCCCGCGGCGTCGGTCGCTGTCAGATAGAGCGTATGCGCACCGTCGGCCAAGGCGCCGCCGGCAACGTTATCCAGCAAGGCTTCGTCGAGGACGAATTCGCCGCCGGGTTGCAACGCACTTGTCACGTCGGCGAATGCGCCGGCATCCTCGCTGTCGAAGGCGGCCTCGAAGGCGGTGATCGCGCTGAAGTCGGCAACCGCCCCCGAGACCGCGTACCGATTGGTGACCGCGTCGTCGGGCGCCGCACCGGAGTCCTGAGCGAGCGCGACCGCGATGGTCGGTGCGACCAGGTCCGACGGCGCGGCGCGAAGCTGCGGCACCGCGCTCGATCCGACGCTTTGCCGATCGAGCCGAATCATCGCAGGCAGCGCGTGCGCGGCAATGTGCGAACTCGCATCGATGGCCCCGCCGATGCCGATCTCGCGCATCTGCCCGCGACCGGGCGCAGCGAGCCGGTCGTTGCCGTTGTCGAAGATGCCGTCGACCGGGTCGATCCCGACCCAGACCCTGCTATCTAGCATCGAGCCGCCAATGCGAAGACGCGGCAGGTTGCCGGCGCTGAACGAATCGGCGTCGGCGCCCGCGCCGCCGAAGCGGCCGTCCGCGCCCAGGTTCCCGCCCATCATGATGCTGGCATTGACGAGATCGCCTCCGGCCTGCAGGACAGCGAGCGCGGGCGCGGTCAGCTCACCGCCGAGATCACCTTGGGTCACGAGCGAGGAGACCGGGTCGGTGAAGCTCGCGCGCCAGGCATCATCGATGCTGCCGGCCGCGATCTGGCCCGCTCTGCCCTGCACGTTCCAGGCGCCGCCGGTGATCGCGCCGCCGATGCGCGCGCTGACGAGCGCGAGCGGCGCGGCCGCATTGCCGGTGAGATGGAGGTCCGGGGCGAAGTCGCTCTGGACAACCAGCCGTTGCAGCGACGGCGCGCTCAGCAAGTCCGGCACGCCATCGACGTCGGTCCAATCCAAGACCGATAGCAGATCGATCGGGGAAGCCGATTGCAGGACAAGATCGGCGACGTGAGCGGCGACTATCGTGCTCGCGCCGGAGTCCGCGGCGCCGATACGGATCGTCCGCGCCCCCGTGATGTCGTTGAGCGCCAGATGCCCGAGCGAGCCGCTGATGTCGACATCGCCGCTGAGATCGGCTGCTGGCGCGAGCAAGCTGCCGAGCGGGCCCGCCACCTGGATCTGGTGCAGACGCGTGCGTGCGTCGCCGCCCGCGACGCTCACCGAAACAACGCTGTCGGCGTCGGTACCGCTCAACGCAAGGTCGAAGTCGTCGGCGCCGGGGGCTACCTCGCCGAGGCCCGCGCCGCTGAGCGCGAAGGTCACCGTCGAGCCGTCGGCGTCGGTGAGCGTCAGCGCCCGGGAATCGGCGCGTCCCGGCACCGATCCGAACTGCCAGGCAAGCTGAAAGGCTTGCGGCGCGACCACCCGGTTGTTCGCTTCGTTCGACTCGGCAACGCTGTTGTCGCTGTCGAGTACCGCGATCCAACGATAGTCCCCCGGCCGCAGATCCGAGCCGAAGTCGACATCTAGTTGCACGGGATCGGGTTCGCCGTTCGGCAGCAACCGCGCCGGGTCGATGGTCGCACTGGCAAGCTTGATATCGCCCGCGTCGAACAGATCGTCCGCCGAGGCATGCAAGTCGATCCGGATCGAGTCAGCGGGCACCTCATCGCCGATGTTGCGCACCAGTACCGAAATCGCGGCGTGATCTCCGGGAAGAAAAGTGGCCGTGTCCGGCACGACGCCGAACTGAGCTGCGATATCGGCACTCAGCAGCAGGCGCGGTTCGAGCGATTCGAACACGACCCGACGCGGCATCGATGCGCTACCTACCTCGGACCGGATGCGCCATGCTGCCCAGGCGCTACGAAGCGCAGCCACCAAACGGCGCAATTGAAACGACCTTCCCGAAAACGCCGAGTCCTGTTCCGCCATCGTTGGCCGGCCACCGTTCCATTGCATGTGGTTCTCCTCGGGCCGCAATAGCCGCGGCGGCGCATGCGCTCGCGCCGGCAGCTTGCGCCCGGTGTGAAAGACGGGAAGCGCCTAGCGCGCTGCGATCGTGAGACGGCGCACACCGAGCACGGCGAGCCCCGCGGCGAGCAACACATAGCTCGCCGGCTCGGGGACCGGGCTGGTGATGCCGAAGTCCTTCAGTTCGAAATTCGCGTCGACCACTTCGAAGCTTTGTGCGCCCGGCAACGCGCTGCCCGAGCGAACGAAGTCGACCGTGAACGGCTGAGACAGCGACGGATTGTCGATCTGCGCCTGAGCCGCGAAGATGCCGTCCGCGGGGATGCCGGCAATGGGTTGCACGACGCTCACCGCCCAGTCGTCATTCGGCGCTACACCGGAGCCGATCGAGCTTGCGAGCGCGGCATCGAAGACGACATCAAGCTCTTCGAACTGTTGGAACGTGCCTGCAACGAAGTACCGGTATTGCCACAGATCTTCCCCGGCGATAGTGTCCGACAGATCGTGCACTTCGAACTGAACGCTGGTCGCAGCCGCTGCGCTCAGTGAGAAGGTGAAGCCGATTGCAGCTGCAACATGTGTAAAGGAACGTGCGATTCTCACGTAGCCTCTCCTGGCAAGTTTTGGATTTTCTGGACCCGCAGAAATGCGGAAATGCGGGCGCGACGCGCGAGTGCGCGTGAGCTTCGAATTAAGCGCGATTCTTCGCGCGCGTCAATGCCCAAACGCACGCTTCTTATGGCGTCGATGGGCGGCGCGCTCCGCTGCGCGGAACAATGCGACAATGACGTACGATGCGGTCCGGGTGTGCGTACGTCACCATACGATGCGCGCGCCGCGGACGGCGGTGGCACAGCCAGCAAAATGCGAGCGCGGATTCACTCGCCGAGAAGGAGAAACTCGATGAAGCAACTGACACGCAACCTCTACGTCGAAACCGAGATCCGCGGTTGCAACCACGGCTTCGTCACTACTTCGGACGGCATGGTGATGATCGACAGCCCGCACAAGCCGAGCGATGCGCTCAAGCTCAAGGCCGCGATCGCGAAGCACGGTCCGGTGCGCTACATCCTCAACACCGAGCCGCACGGCGATCACTGGACCGGCAACGCGTTCTTCGATGCTCCTGTCATCGCGCACGAAGGCATCCGGCGGCGCATCCTGGATGAGACCGACATGGCCGAGCACGTCGCGCGCGTGGCGACCTTCGGCCCCGAGGAGCCGGCGCTCCTGAAAAACTACCGGCCGAACGCGCCCGCGATCACTTTCAAGAGCGGCATGAAGTTACACGTGGGCAACCATACCTTCGAGCTGATTCCGATGCCGGGCCACACCGCCTACCAGACGGCGATCTGCATCAAGGAGGAAGGCGCGGTCTTCACCAGCGACAACATCTTCTGCAAGTGTCATACGTGGCTGCAGGAAGCGAACCCGGATCTTTGGCTCGAGGCGCTCGAATCGCTGAAGAAACTCGACGAGGAGATCTTCGTTCCCGGCCACGGTCCGATCTGCGGCAAGGACTATCTGCCCGAGCAGTGCGCGTTCATCCAGGAATGGAAGGCTTACGTGCAAGCCGCCATCGACCGCGGCATGACCAAGGAAGAGGCGATCGACAAGCTCACCGACCTGACTGATCGCTATCCGATGGACGTGGGTCAGGATGGCATGGCGCCCGGAGTGATGAAGCGCAACGTCGCCAACCTGTACGACTACCTCACCGGCAAGCCAATCTGGCCGGCATAAGAAGCGGTACTCTGTCGTTGCAGCAGACCGCCGGATGGGACGGCGCCGTTTTCGACCGGATTCCGACGATGATCCGGCTCGGGCGCCGCCGCTTCCATCGCCGTCAGGCCGCAGGGAGCGCGGTCGTGTGCTTCGGGAAGGCGCGGAGCAACTTCTTGTCCATCGTGACCAGCTTGGTGCCGATGTGCATCGCGATGGCCACGAACTCGCAGTCGTATGCGGTGCAATCGCTGTCGCGTACCAGTTCAAGTACGCGTCGGGAGTCGACTTCATGCTCGTTCCCGACCAGCAGCGCTTCGGCCTCGGATTGGACTTTGACGACTTCGTCGAAAGTGAGTGTCTTGCGGCGCAGGTATCCGGCCAGAACGTTGCGGAAGTCGCTACGCCAGAAGATCGGCATGGCCCAATCCGGGTCGCTCCTATACAAGGCGTCGGCTCGCGGGCTATGCTCAAAAGGCAAGAGCAGATATGCAAGCACGTTCGTATCGACAACGATCACGACCGACCTTCGCGTTTGAGCCGATCGATATCCTTGGCGCGGAATTTCCCTTGCGGCAGCGAAGCACGAAGCGCCCGGGCGCGCGCCAGACGCTCTGCCGGTGGCATCTGCCCGGGCAGCAACACGGTCTCCAAACAAACGATGGCCTCGCTGTTCAAACTTCGACGGTGCGCCTCGGCCGAGGCCTTCAGCCTCTCGTACACTTCATCGGGAATTCGCTTCAAGGTTAGATTGGTTGGCATGATGCCTCCGACATGCCACCATTCTGGTTTCCGAGGCTCACTCGGTCAAGTCGCGTCGCGCAA
Source organism: Burkholderiaceae bacterium (assembly GCA_011525945.1). Taxonomy (GTDB): domain Bacteria; phylum Pseudomonadota; class Gammaproteobacteria; order Burkholderiales; family WYBJ01; genus WYBJ01. The sequence continues at coordinate 11,056 of WYBJ01000056.1, forward strand.
CGACCAAACCGCGGCGTGCCGGCCGCCGCGAACCCGACTTTGTTTTCGCCAGCGAGACGGGCGTTGCAAAACCGGCGTTGACGCACCCTGCCCGGATTGCTAAGTTCGCGCGGGGAGCACGGCCGTGCTCACGCTCGAGGAGGAAGCAGCATGGACAAGGTCGTTGCATCACCGCAACAGGCCGTCGCGGACATTCCCGACGGCGCCACGGTCGCGATTGCCGGTTTCAGCGTCGGCCATCGCTTTGCATCGAGCCTGCTGCTGGCACTGCGCGACAAAGGCACCGGGAACCTGACGGTGGTGTGCAATTCGCTCGGCGGACCGAACGAGATCCGCGGCCAGATCCTGGCCGAGAACAAGCAGGTGAAGAAACTCATCGCCGCATTCTCGGTGCGGCCGGGTCTGCCGACCGCAAGTGAGGCGCAGATCTCCGCCGGCACGATGGAGGTCGAGTTGGTGCCGCAAGGCACGCTGGTCGAGCGTTGCCGCGCAGGCGGCTCGGGCATTCCGGCGTTCTATACGCCGACCAGCGTCGGCACCTTGCTCACCGAGGGCAAGGAGTTGCGCGAGTTCGGCGGCAAGCAATACGTGCTCGAAACCGGCATCCGGGTCGACTATGCGCTGCTGCGCGGCTATCGCGCGGATCGGGCCGGAAATGTCCAGTTCCGCGGCGGCAGCCTCAACTTCAATCCGAGCTTCGCCAAGGCGGCGCGCGTTGCCATCGTCGAGGTGGACGAGATCGTCGACGTCGGCGAGCTTGCCCCCGAGCTCATCAATCTTCCGGGCATCTTCGTCGCGCGCGTGGTGAAGACCGACGTGCCGATGGACACCGAGGCGCTGCGGCGCACGCCGCGCCGCGCGCCGGATACGGCCAAGAGCTACAACGGCAAGCCCGCCCTCACCCGCGCCGGCATCGGCAAGCGCGCGGCCGGGCTCGTCAAGGAAGGCAGCTATGTCAACCTCGGCACCGGCATCCCGACCCAGGTGTCGAATTTCCTCGAAGGCCGCGACGTGATCCTGCACGCCGAAAACGGCGTGCTCGGATACGGCAAGATGGTCTCCGGCGATGACATCGATCTGGATTTTTACAACGCGAGCGGTCAGTTCGTTGCGCTCGAACCGGGCGCGTCGTTCTTCGACAGCGTGACCTCGTTCGAGATGGCGCGCGGGGGCAAGATCGACACCGTCATTCTCGGTGCATACGAAGTCGATCAATACGCCAACGTCGCCAACTGGAGCACGAGCGATGCGCGCCACGGCGGTATCGGCGGCGCGATGGACCTCATCTCGGGCGCGAAGCAACTCATCATCGTGATGGAGCATTGCGACAGCAAGGGGCGCCCGAAGCTGAAGCGTAAGTGCACCTACCCGCTCAGCGGCGAAGGCTGCGTCGACTACGTCGTCACCGATCTCGCCCTGCTGCACTGGATCGACGGACGCTTCGTGCTGGAGGAAGTCGCGCCCGGCTTCAGCGCGCAGGAAGTAATGGCGCTCGCCGAGATGGACATGGTGCCGGCGGAGAAGGTCGGCGTCATGGGCTGATCGCGTCAGCGCATCCCGTCTCGATCACGTCGCCCCCTGCGGCCGCACGCCGCCGTCGCTGCACGAAAGGACTCGACGTGCGCGGCCGGCGCCCCCACAGTGGCGCGCCGAGCGCTACGACTCCCCCGGCAGATCGGTCAACATCCGGGCCGTCGCCGCCACTACCTTCTCGGCCTTGAGCGCCTCGATCTCGGCCGCCGAATAGCCGGCCTCGGCAAGGATGCTATCGGTATGATTTCCGATCGTTCCGGGCGGGTCGCGAACCTCGAACTCCTGCGTCTGGCTCATCGCGATCGGCAGCTTCGGGACCTTCAATTTGTGCCCGGCGACATCGAGACCGAGCCAGCGCCGGGCCTCGTTCAGGTGCTGCTCGCTCAGGAGCGTCATCGGCGTGTTCACCGGTGCATAAGGGATGCGGTGCTCGCCCAATTTTCGGGTGATGTCGGCGAAATCGTACTCGAGCACCGCGGCTTTGATGCGCTCGGCGAGCCGCCCCTTCTGCGCCGAGCGCTTGCGGTTGGTATTGAATTCGGGCGAATCCTTCCAATCGTCGAAGCCGAGCAGCTCGCACAGCGCCGTCCAGTGGCGATTGCCCGTGACCGCGATGAACACCTGTGAGCCGTCGCGCGTCGGAAACAGCCGGTAGACGCCCCAGCCCATCTTGTCGTCCATGCCGCTGCTCGTGCGCTCGCCGCGCGGCATGGCATCCTTCCCGGTCATCTGTGTCGTGGTGATCGCCTGTCCCACCCAGAACACCACCGTCTCGTACAGACCCGCTTCGATCGATTCACCGATACCGGTGCTGTGGCGCCTGAAAAGCGCCGCCACCACCGCGAGCGCCCCGTAGGTCGCGGCGCCGATGTCGGTCACCGATGCCCCGGCCCGCAGCGGCAGATCCTTCAAACCGGTGAGGTACGCAAGCCCCCCCGCCATTTGCGCGAGCTCGTCGAGATACGGCCGGTCGCCGAACGGTCCGGGAAGAAATCCTTTCACCGCGCAATAGATGATGCGCGCGTTGACTGCGCGCGCCCACTCGTAGCCGAGGCCCAGCCGATCGAGCGCGCCGGGAGAGAAATTGTGGAAGACCACGTCGGCGCCTCTGACCAGGCGCTCGAAGACCGCCTTGCCCTTCGCCCGGCGCAGGTCGAGCGCGAGGAATTTCTTGTTGCGGTTGTAGGTGAAGAAGGTCGCGCCGTTGTTGCCGCTGCCGCGACTGGTGTCGCCGCCGTCGGGGTGCTCGATCTTGATCACGTCGGCGCCCAGGTCGGCGAGCATCATCCCGCCGCTCGGACCGGCGACGATATGACTCAGCTCCAGGACCCGAACGCCCTCCAGCGGCAAGTGCTGCTTACGCCTCGTCTCATTGTCCAATGCACACCTCGTCGCGCGATCATTCAAGGGTTCGCGTCCCGTTGTTGCCTGCGCAGGCCACGAGCAAGCCGCCGGAAGCCAAGGAGAGATCCGGTCGAAAAGATAGCACAGGGCATTGCTGCAAAGCCGCCTCAGCGCGTTGTAACGCCACCGGCTTGGGTGTAGGCTCGCGGCGCCTATCCTGGGCTGTCACACGAGCGGAGGACATCATCATGGAGCCGAAACACGCAGTCCGTAGCGCCGTCGGCGCGGCGCTTGTCGCCGGCGCATTGCAGCCATATGCGCAAGCTGCAACCTCTGCGGCCTATCCCAGTAGGCCGATCCGCCTCATCGTGCCGCAGGCGCCTGGGGGCAGCAATGACATCATGGCGCGCTATTTCGGCGGCAAGCTCTCGGAGCGGTTGGGCCACCAGGTGGTGGTCGACAATCGCCCGGGCGCGCAGGGCATGATCGGCACCGACATGGTGGCCAAGTCGAATCCAGACGGTTACACCATGCTCATGACATCGACGGCCTTCACGATGAATCCGGCGGTGTTCACGCTACCTTACGACTCGACCAAGGATTTCGACTGGGTCACGATGCTCGGCTCGAGCCCGGTGCTCATCACGGTGAATGCCTCGTTGCCGGCGAAATCGCTGCGGGAGCTCGTTGCACTGGCGAAATCCAAACCCAACTACATCACGATCGCGTCTGCGGGCGGTTTCATGCATTTTGTGTCCGCGATGTTCCGCAGCCAGGCCGGTTTCGATGGCGTCATCGCGCTCTACAAGGGCGGCGCGCCGGCGCTCATCGACGTCGTATCCGGTCAGGCGCACCTGGCGATCGCGACCATCCCGACTGGCGGCCCCTTCGTGCGCTCGGGCAAGGTACGCGCACTTGCCGTCGCCGCCGACAAACGCTCGCCGGTGTTCCCCGATGTCCCGACCACGGCCGAGGCCGGCATACCGGAGTATCGGGCGTCGATCTGGTGGGCCTGGAGTGTCCGTTCGGGCACCCCGCAGCCGATACTGGCGCGACTCAACGGCGAGATCGCAGCCATTCAGAAGCTGCCCGAGACGCAGAAGCGGCTCTCGACCGACGGCGCCGAAGTAGCGATGCGCACACCGGCCGAGATGCGCGCTTTCATTCCCGAGGACATGGACCGCTGGGCCAAGGTCGCGCGCGACGCGGGGATGAAGAAGCAGTAGCGGGGCACCGCTGCGCCACAATGTCGGGCGCTTCGGCGGCTGGCGCGAGGCCCGCGCGGCCAATTACCCGCGTCGCCCGACGCCTTACCGCACGCTGCGTGTCAGCTCGTGCGTAGCGCCGGCCGCCAGTAACGGCGCGTGAGCAGCAACACCAGCAGCCCCTGCGCGCCGAGCGCCACGGTGGCCACGCGCGGCGCGAACAACTCGGCGAGCCAGCCAAGGTAGAGAAAGCCGAGCGGACTGGTGCCGATACAGACCGAAAGCACGCCCAAGAGCCGCGCCCGCATCTCGGGCGGCGTGATGCGATAGACCAGGGTTGCTTGCATCACGCCAAAACCGGTACTCAGTGTTCCGCTCAGCAGCAGCGCAGTTGCCGCGACCGCGACCACGGAAGTCAGCGCAAACACGATCGCCATGACGAGATAGCTCAGGACCGCGCCGACATAGATCCTGCCATACCACTCGGGGCGCCCGAGCCATGCCACCAGCACCGCGCCGATCAAGCCACCGATGCCTTCGCAGCTCGCCACCAGCCCTATGCCTTCGGGCCCGAGGTGCAGGTAGTCGGTGCCGAACACCGGGATCATGCTCGTGAACGGCCAGCCGAACACGTTGAAGTAGATCGTGATGAGGAACACCCCGATAATGCGCGGCTCGCCGCGTGCCCAGGCAAGCCCCTGCCGGATACTGACAAAGAAGGGCGCGTGTCGTATCCCGCTGCGGCCGCTGCGCACGCGAATCTTCATCGCGGCGACCAGACTCACGCTGTAGAGCACGGTGCCAAGCCAGAACACGGCCGCGATGCCGGCTTGCGCGAGCAGCACGCCGCTCAGCGTCGGGCCCAGCACCCGGCTCGCGTTGTTGGTGCCGGCGTCGATCGACATCGCCGTGCTCATGCGTTCGGGGCCGACCACGTCGCCGATCATCATGCGCCGCACCGGATTATCCGCCGCCCAGCACACCCCGTTGACGAAGCTCACCAGCCCCAGGTGCCAGATGAGCAGGGCGCCGAACGAAGCAAGGCTGGCAAGCGTCACGGTGCCGACGATCGAGATCGAGATCACCAGCACGAGTGCACTGTGGCGCTCGATGCGTTCGGCCGCCGCGCCGAGGAATGCCCCGAATAGCCCCATCGGCAGCACCCGCAGCATGCTCAGTAGCGCCACCACGAAAGCCGAGCCGGTGAGCTGATACGCGTAGAGCCCGACCGCCAGCATCTCCAGCCAGCGCACGACGAACGCTACCATGCCGACGAACCACAGGCGCCAGAAGTCCGGATCGGATGGCAGGCGCGAGTTCATTCAGCTACGCGCCGCATCGCGGGCCGGGGAGACCAATACGGGGAGAGAATATCGACGACGAATATCGGAAACAGAGCGCGTTGTCCGGTGCTATTCGGGGTCGCCCCCTGCGCGGCCGAGTGTGCCAAAAACGCGCTCTGTCTGGACCGGATTATCGCGTGTCCCCAATCAACGCGCTCGATTTACGTGCAATCGCATCGTCCAGCCACGGCTCAAAGCGAGCAGCACGTCGATCAATCCATCACTTCGGTTTCGAAGTGCCGCATTTCGTGATCTCGCGAATGCGCCGGGAATCGCGTCTTCCGTGGTCGATATATGTTCGCTTGACCGCGAACTTGATACTCGGATCGAGCGCATACCAATGCGTTTCTTCCCATTGGTTGCTGTAGCTGTTGTCGGAGTATTGATAGCGCGACACGGTATGCACTCGCAGCGTGTCGAACGATCCGGCCGGCACGGTCACTTTCTCGGACTCCACGGACGCGACCTCCGAGGTCACTTCCACCGTGACACCAGGACGCCGGATGTGCAGAAACGAAAACTTCGCGATCCGACCGCGCAGTTGTGCATTGATCGGATACAGTGGTCGCGTCGCGCTGAGCGTTTTCTGCTCGCGGCCGTTGCGCCCCGTTATCTCGCCGGCGTCGTCGAAGACAAAGATCTGCTCCGATTCCCTGTCGGCGGAGAGTTTTACCGTATAGCCCCCGCCTGGCGTGACGTCGACGACCTCGAGCCGCTGCGTGGATATGCCGATGCCATCGACCGCGTATTCGCACCAGTCGCCAACCGCACGCTGGCGCTTCGGAATCTCCTGCGCCTGGGCGAGCGAGACCGAAAATCCCAGCAAGGCAGCCATGCCGACCTTCGACCAGCGCATCATCGCTACCCTCCCATGATCAATTGGCTACGTCGGCCGGCCAAAACGGGTGCATTGGCGGCTGCCATCCTCTGCGAGCGAACACGTGCTTGCCGGTAGGTGCTGCGCGCGTTCAATGCGACGCGCGCGCACATGGCTCCTGCCAGCGCTCGTCAAGCGAGATGCTTTTTGAAGAATGCCACGGTGCGCTCCCAGGCGAGCTTGGCCGCAGCCTCCTGATAACGCGGCGTCGAGTTGTTGTGGAAGCCGTGCTGCGTGCCCGGATACATGTGCATCTCGTAACGAACGCCGGCCGACTTCAACGCGTTCTCGAACGCCGGCCACATGTCGTTGATGCGCGGATCGGACGCGGCATACTGAATAAGCAGCGGGGCTCGCATCTTCCATACCGTCCAAGTGTCCGCCGCCGCACCGTAAAACGGCACGCTCGCGTGCAGGTCCGCACCGAGCGCCGTAGCAAGGTAATTGGCGATTCCGCCACCCCAGCAAAAGCCGACGACGCCGAGCTTGCCGCTCGAAAGCGCGTGCGCCTTGACGAAGCGCGCGCTGTTCAACATATCGGTGCGTAGCTTCGACTGATCGAGACCCGCCTGCAGCTTGCGGCCGTCGTCGTCGTTGCCCGGATAACCACCCACCGGATAGAGCCCATCGGGCGCCAGAGCGAGAAAGCCCTCCACCGCGGCGCGGCGCGCAACGTCTTCGATGTAGGGATTGAGCCCGCGGTTCTCGTGGATCACCAGTACCGCCGGGAACGGTCCTTTCCCCGCCGGCTGCACGAGGTAGCCGCGCATCTGGCCCGAGTTGCCGCCGGGCGACGGATAGGTCACGTAGTGCGCCTTGATGCGCTCGTCGGTGAACGAAATGGTCTGCGCGGCCGCGTAGCGCGGAAACAATGACTGCGCCATCGCCAGCCCGCCCACCGTGATCGCCGCGGCGCGAAGAAGAAACTCACGCCGATCGATCCTGCCGTGGCAATACTCGTCATAGAGATCGAACACGCGCTGATCGATCTCGATCTGCGTCACGCCGCACGCTTCGGCTCCGGCCGGCGCCGCCACGGCTTGCTCGCCTGCTGCCTGCTCGGCCACTGCTTGCCCGCTCATACACTCACTCCTCCGTAAGGGGGGACACAGTGTATCTCGGGTGGGCCGCCCGCGCAGCCCATGATAAAGTCGGTCGGTCCGACCCCGACCCGTTTATGGCCGCGCCGATTCCTCCACAGGCAGCGCAGCAGGGCGCGCATGCGCGCGACCCGTTTCTGTTCGCCGTCACCGCCCTGGGTCTCGCCCAGATCACGGCGTGGGGAACGAGCTATTACTGTCTGGGCGTTCTCGCGGGCCCGATCGCCGCGGATACCGGCTGGTCGCGCAGCCACGTCTACTTCGGCTTCACCCTCGCGCTGCTCGCCATGGGGATGGTCTCGACCTGGACCGGGCGCGCCATCGACCGCCACGGCGCGCGCGGCGTGATGTCCGTCGGGACGCTGCTCGTATCGGCGGGACTCCTCGCCCTCGCGCGGGTGCAAAGCGAAGCAGCCTATCTCGCAGTCTGGATCTTTCTCGGCGTTGGCATGCGGCTATGTTTGTATGACGCCGCGTTTGCGGCGCTGGTGCAGGTGGTGCCGTCGCGCGGCCGCCGTGCGATTTCGTACCTGACGCTGTTCGGCGCCTTCGCCTCGACCGTGTTCTGGGTAATCGGCCATTTCCTCGACGAGGCGCTGGGCTGGCGCGATACGCTGGTCATCTTCGCCGCGATCAATCTGGCGGTCTGCCTGCCGCTCAACTGGTACGGCCTTGGCCGGCGCGAGGCAGCCGATGCCCTCCGGCCAAGCGAGGATCCGGCGCGCGCAAGGGACGGGCCGCCGCTCGAAGGCCGCGCACGCACCCTGGCGATGGTGCTGTTCGCGCTGGTGATGTCGCTCAACGCGTTCGTGTTCGGCGTCATCAGCGTTCAGCTCGTGCCGCTGCTCGAGGGCGCAGGGCTTGCGACGGCGACCGCGGTCTGGGTCGCATCGATGAAGGGCGTAGCGCAATTCGGCGGGCGCGTCATCGAGATCGTGTTCGGCCGCAACCTACACGCGATCACGGTCGCTCGAATCGCCATCGGCGTCGTCCCGATCGCGTTCGCCCTGCTCTACCTGTCGAGCGGCCAGATCGCGATCATCGTCGCCTTCACCCTGTTCATGGGTGCGTCGCAGGGTGTGATCACGATCGTGCGCGGCGCGGTGCCGCTCACGCTGTTCGGCCCGAACGGCTACGGCGCCGTGCTCGGCATGCTCGCCACGCCCATCCTGCTGGTCACGGCCGCCTCGCCCACGTTCTTTGCCGTGGTCATCGAGCGCTGGGGCCGGAGCACGGCCGAGGTCATGCTTATCGTCATGTCGGCCGCGTCGTGGGTTGCGATCGAGGCCATGACGCGCTGGTACGAAGGTCGCCCCCGCGTATGATATTTTTCGCTTGATACGTATCACGCCCCGATCGACATCATGACCGCACTGCTCTTCACGCCGCTCACCGTCCGCGCTCTCACGCTGCGTAACCGCATCGTCGTATCGCCGATGCTCACGTATAGCGCCAGCAACGGCCACACCAACGACACGCATCTGGCGCACCTCGCGAAGTTCGCGGTCGGCGGCGCCGGGCTCGTTTTCGTCGAGTCGACCAAGATCGATCCGCGCGGCTGCTCGACGCCACGTGACCTGGGGTTGTGGAAGGACGAGTTCATGCCCGGCATGCGCCGCATCGTCGATCTGGTGAAGCGCTACGGCGCGGCCTGCGGCATTCAGCTCGGACACTCGGGGCGCAAGGCGCGCCGCGCGGTGCCGTGGGAAGGGCGCACGCCGCTCAGGGATGTGCCCGGCGTGGATCATGGCGAACCCTGGGAGCTCATCGGACCGAGCCCGATCGCGCACGGCGAGAACTACCAGGCGCCGCGCGAGATGACCCAGGCCGACATCGACGAGGTCGCCGCGGCCTGGGGCCAGGGCGCGCGCCGCGCGCACGAATGCGGTTTCGACGTGCTCGAGATCCACGGCGCGCACGGCTATCTCATCCACCAGTTCCTGTCGCAAGCCGCCAACCGCCGCACCGACCGCTACGGCGGCTCGGCTGCAAACCGCATGCGCTTTGCGGTCGAGGTCGTACAAGCGGTGCGACGGCACTGGCCCGAATCGAAGCCGTTGTTCCTGCGCGTATCCGGTGCCGACGAGCTCGACTGGACGGTCGCCGACAGCGTGGCGCTTGCGGCCGTTCTGAAGGAGCACGGCGTCGATGTGATCGACTGCAGCGCGGGCGGGATATCGGACAGCGCACCGAGCGCGAACCCCGTCTGCTACGGCTACCAGGTGAAATACGCCGACGCCATCCGCCGCGGCGCCGGCGTCACGACCATGGCGGTCGGCATGATCGTGCACGCCGACCAGGCCGAGGCGATACTGAAGTCCGGTGCAGCCGACCTGGTCGCGCTCGGCCGCGAATTTCTGGTCAACCCGAACTGGGCGATGGACGCGGCCTTGAAGCTCGGCATCGCGCAG
>WYBJ01000057.1 GCA_011525945.1 Burkholderiaceae bacterium
ATCAATCCGCTGGCGCGCGCGATCTTCACGACCGACCTGAAGGGTTGCGAACGCGTCGTCGTCGCGGACATCACCGAGTGCGACAAGGTCTACACTGTCACCCTGCAACACTGACCAATCATCTCGAAACGACACGCAGCAGGCTCGCCTCTTCCCTCACCCCCAACCCCTCTCCCAGGGGAGCGCTATGCGCCCGCTGATTCGGGCGCGCTCCTGGGTAGGGGCGAAGGCGAGGGAGAGCCCGTAGAGAACGGATGAAACTCCAACTCAACAAAGCCCACTACCCGATCACGGCGCTCGGGCCCGGACGGCGCATCGGCATCTGGACACAAGGCTGCTCGATCCGCTGCCCGGGTTGCGTCTCGCTCGACACGTGGAACCCGGATCGCAGCAGGTCGATCGAAGTCGGCGCGCTGGTCGCGTGGTGCAAGCGTGCCTGCGGCGGCGCGACCGACGGCATCACCATTTCCGGCGGCGAACCGTTCGATCAGCCGAAGGCGCTCAGCGCTCTGCTCGACGGATTGATGTACTGGCGCAAGGAATCGGGCCAGGACTTCGACATCCTGTGCTACAGCGGCTATCGGGTGGAGAGACTGCGCAAGGCGCATCCGCGCCTGCTCGAGCGCATCGACGCGCTCATGTGCGATCCGTATGTCGAGCGCCTCACGACCGAGCGAGCGTGGCGCGGCTCGGACAATCAGCGCCTGGTGCCGTTGACGGTGCTGGGGCATGCGCGCTACGACGCTTATCTCGACGTTGCGGCAACCGGGCCGACGCGCTTTCAGGTGGTCGCCGACGGCAAACGCATCTGGCTCGTCGGCATCCCGCACCGCGGCGACCTGGAGCGCATCGAGCAGGCGTGCGCCGAGCGCGGCGTATCGCTGGCGACCACGTCCTGGCGCGCGTGAACTCCTCACCGGCGCTGAATCTCGTCAAGCTTTGTCCGACCTGCGGTGCGCAGAACGCACCGACGGCCGCACGTTGCGGGTGCGGTGCGTTCCTCATCGGTGTCGATCTGACCGAGAAGGCGGATGTTTCCCTCGGCCCCGAACCCCCTCCCGGCCGGAGGCGGCACGATACGCCCAGCGCGGCTTGCGCCCTCGAATCTCGCGACCCGTCGTTTCCTTCTTCCCCTTCGGCAGAGGGGCTGGGGGTGGGGGATAGAGCAGCTGCGCCTGTCTGCACTTTCGCCGACTGCGCTCAGCCCAATCCTCCCGGCACCGAAGTCTGCGTGTACTGCAACCGCCCGCTCGCAAACGCAGCAGCGGCGAAACGAGCAGGCGCTCACGCGCTTGTACCGTCGCCGGCGGCCTCGGCAAAGGCGACTGCCTCGGTGGCCCCGCCACAGCCCGCGCGCCGCTCCCTGATCCGCTTTCCTTGCGCGCTCGCGGCCCGCTTCGACGTCGTCGAGCCCTTGAAGGCTGCGGGCGCAGAAGCCGACCTGTTCGTCGTGCGCGACAAGAGCGGCGGAGAACGCGCAGTGCTCAAGCTCTACCGCCAGGGCATCGAGCCCAATACCGGCGTGCTGGAGCGCGTGAGCCACGCCGCCCCCGACCAACTCATTCGTCTCATCGAATACGGACACGACGAGGGCGTTCCCTACGAGCTGCTCGAATACTGCGAGCATGGATCGCTGCGCACGCTGCTCAAGGGAAGACCGGTGCCCGTCGACGCCGCGCGCACGCTTTTGAGCGAGCTCGCGGGCGCGCTCGTGCATCTGCATGCCTGCGGCATCGTGCACCGCGACCTCAAACCCGAGAATGTGCTCATACGCGGGCTGCTGCCGCTCGACCTGGTGCTGACCGATTTCAGCATCGCTTCGATGACGCAAGCGACCATGCACTACACCTCGGGCGCACGTACGCTGCGCTACAGCGCGCCGGAAGCGGGCGCCAACTGGGTGGGCAAGCCGACGGACTACTGGGCGCTCGGAATGATTCTGGTCGAAGCCTTGAGCGGTCGTCATCCGTTCGAAGGGCTGTCCGATCACGTGGTTGCGCATTGGCTCGCGACGCAGCCGATCGATGTATCGGTCGTGACCGATACGCGCTGGCGCACGCTGTGCCGCGGCTTGCTCACACGCGATCCGAAGGCGCGCTGGGGCGCCGATGAGATCGAACGCTGGCTTGCCGGTGACGATTCGCTCGCCGTTGCCGACGAGCGCGCCGCTCCGGCGTCAGGCGCGGTTTCGCCGTATCGCGTTGGCGCGCGGGAATGCCGTACGCCGCGCGAGCTCGCGGTTGCATTGGCGGCGAGCTGGGCGGCGGGCGTGAAGGACTTGAAGCGCGGCATGCTGCGCGCCTGGCTGCAGAACGACTTGCGCGATCAGAACCTCGCCCGCGCCGCTGCCGACGCCGAGGAGGCACTCGAAGCCTCCGACGACGAGCGCCTGCTGCGCCTGCTGCTCGCGCTCGACCCGCAGCTTCCGCCGGTCTTCAAGGGTTACGACATCACGCTCCCCGGTCTCGCCGCGCTCACGCGCAAGGCGCTCGAAGATCACAACGAGGAGCGCCAGGTGGTGATCGAGTTGCTCGACCGGCGCATTCTCGAGCGCTTTCCCGGCAGCCCCCTGCAGGACGTGCACGCGCGCTTCGATCGAGCGAAGGACGAGTTCGAGGCTGCGCTCACAGCCGCGTTCGATGCCGGTGCGCCGCGCGATCTCGCGCCCGAGGGACGCGAATGGCAACTGCGCCTGTTGCTGTTCGTGCTCGACCCGCCGAAGGCGCTGGTCGAGAACCTGCGTGCCGCGGCGCAGCGGAATGGAGGAAAGGCCGCGCAGCGCTGCAGCTGGTATCGCGCGCTGGGTGATCCCGCCGGAGTCAGTCCGGCCAAACTCGGTGCGATGATCTTGCTCGGCCCCCCGGCCGCGCTTCAGGGCATGGCGCTGGAACGCGAAGCGTCGCGGCGCGCGCTCACGGCAGTATCGATCACGATCGATTCCAATGCGAGACTCGCCGACGCGCACGGCGAGGCGCACGACCGGCTTGCGGCCACGCTGGACGCCACACGCGACGAAGACGAGGTCCTCGCGCTGACGGCACGAGTGGCCGAGCTCGCGCAGGCAATCGAGCGCTCGCTCGATGCGTACTGGCGCGAGGCGGTATTTGAAAGCCGCACCGTCGCCGAGCCAGCCCGGCTCGTGGAGCTGCGGCGGCGGATCGGAGAGTGGGCAGCCTGGAAGGCGGGCGCGGACTGGGCCGGGTTCGGCGAGCAGATCGAACTGCGCGGTGTCACCGAGCGGCGCGGCTATCGCGTGCAACTCGCGACACAGGTCGAGTCGCGCCGTATTCCCTACCAGTACGGTGCTGCCGATATCGCGCGCATGCCTGCGTGCGCCCGGGCGGCGCTCGACGACGTCTGGTCTTGCGCCATGCCGGCGCTGCCAGAATTCGCCGCCGATTTGAAGATCACGCGCGCGCAGGACTTGCGTTGTGCGCGCTGCGGTGCTGCGGGGCGGGTCGAGTTGCAGGAGTCATGGGGAAGCACGGCGTATCCGTTCTCGACCACTTTCGCCTGCGCCGGCAAGGTGGGCGTGCAGTGCCAGACGCGGGTGGCGTGGGCCAATGAGCACTTACCTGCGGCTGGCGTACCCGCGTTCGTCGACGATTTCGTCGAGGCGCACGCGCACGAGGAAGACGCGCCGGAGCGCACGCTGGAGTTCACGGCGGCGCCGATCTCGAAACGTTGGGTCGAGCAACTTCCGCACGGGGCAGTTCGCGACAGCCTGACGGCGAAGCTCGAAGGCGCCGCCGCCGACATCAAGCCGAACGAGCGCGCGAGCGCCCAGCGGCTGCGGATTACATGGAACGGCCTCACCGAGTTGCACTATCGCTATCGTGGCAAGGATTATGTCGTCTGGATCCCGCAGCGCCGCGACGCCCTGCCGATCGCACTGGAGCATCCGCTGCCTTCGGCCGCGGTCGCGGCAGCCGCACCTGCCTCGGGGGCCGTCGCGGCAGCGACCGACGCGAGTACAGTTCAACCCGAAACGGAGGAGAACGAAGCGCCTGCGCGCGCAAGCGCGGCTTCGCCGGGGCTCCCGCGCTGGCTGCGCCCGCTGCTGTGGTTGGGCGCAGCACTCGCGCTAGCTGCACCCCTGATCGGCTGGATCGCGAACTGGAAGCCTTGAACCGCGACAAGGTAGCCGCGCGCGACTGGCACCGGGGTCCGGCTATGGGAAAGCAGGCTCCGGGGTCGGATCTCGCTTGTTGCAGCGGCGCGCGAGGAGCAAGCCCCGACCATCAGCGTTCGGGTGCGAGCGCGGGCGGCTTCGGTTCGCGCGGCAGCCACAGCAGCACACCGGCTCGACACGCGGCGATGATCGCCATCAGCCAGAACAAGGCATCGAATCCCATCGTCTTGACCACGGGCCCGAGCAACCAGACGGCAAGCGCACTGATACCGGCCGAAACCGCCAGGCGCATGCCCGCGACACGCGAGCGCAAGCGATCGTCGACATAGCGCACGATCATGGCGTCGGTGAACGGGATCGAGCCGAAGATCAGGATCATCACCACAAGTAACAATCCGAACAGCCACCAACCGTCGGCATACGCCGCAAGCGCCAGGATCGGAATGAGCGGCACCGACATCGCCAACGTGAGCGGCTTGAACGCGCTGCGGTCGATCAGATTGCCGACCACGATCTGTGCGAGCGAAGCGACGGCATAGATCGCGGCCAGCAGTGCGCCGAGCACGGCCGGATCACGGATGACCGCGACGAAGCGCTCGTTCAACAGTTGGGCGTTGCCGTTGGTGGTGAAGTTGAACATCAGGCTCGACGTGACCGCCGCCGCCGTCATCACCGTGAACACGCGCGCCAGCATCGCCGGCGGCAGCACGACCTGCGCGCCCCCTCTGCGCTTGGACGGCGCCTCGGTCTCGCGCGGACACAGGACGGCGAAGGCGATGCCGCAAGCGATCGCGATGAGGCCCGGGATCGCGAACGCCGCACGCCAGCCCAGCCACTTGATCAGGAAGCCCGTGACGAGCGCGGCGACCGCGATGCCGAGGTTGCCGGCAAGACCGTTGACGCCGATGACAAAGCCCGGCTTGTGCGCGCGTTGCACCAGCATCGGGATGCCGACCGGATGATAGATCGAGGCGAAAATGCCCATGATCGCAAGCGCGATACCGATCTGCCACGCATTCTGCGCTGCGGCCGTGAGCAGGGCGGAGGCGCCCATGCCGACGAAGAACACGATCATCATGCTGCGCCGACTCCACAGGTCGCCCAGGCGACCGGCCGGCACCGAGCCAATGCCGAAAAAGAAGAACGCCGCCACGCTGTACGGCATGAGATCGGTCCAGTTGGCGTAGCCGAACTCCGCCGCAATCGTCACTACCGCGGTGGCGAAGATGAGCAGGAACATGTGATCGACGGCGTGCCCGATAT
Organism: Burkholderiaceae bacterium; assembly: GCA_011525945.1. Taxonomy (GTDB): domain Bacteria; phylum Pseudomonadota; class Gammaproteobacteria; order Burkholderiales; family WYBJ01; genus WYBJ01. Next base: position 5,396 of record WYBJ01000057.1, read on the forward strand.
TGAGCAGTAGCGAGATCGAGCGCGGGAAATCGCGGGCGACAGGGCCGGAATCGACGATCGTATTCATTTTTTGCCGTAGCGCCCTTTATAACGGTAGGAGCGAGTTTGCGTGATATACAATCGTCTGTCTTTAGAGCTTTCGACCGCAAGTATCGCGAAATGGACACGCAACACACATCCGCCGAGATTGTGCCGATTCCGCCCGTCATCGACATGCGGGGCGGGCGCGAGCATCTCGTTGCCGATGCCGGCTCGGCCGCCGTCGTCGCCAGGCAGACCACTTATCCGAGTGGGTTTTGTATCGAGCCGCACTGGCACGCGCGCGCGCAATTCCTGTTCGCCGCCTACGGCACGATGACCGTACGCACGTCGCGCCGCGGCTGGATCGTGCCGCCGAGCCGCGCGCTGTGGATTCCGGCCGGCACGGTGCATCAGATCCGTATCAACAGCGCGGTCGAGATGCGCAGCCTCTATATCGAGCCCGCTGCCGCCGCCGGCATGTGGGGCGAGTGCGTCGTGCTCGAAGTGACTTCGCTCGTCCGTGAGTTGATCCTGCGCGCCGGCGATCTGCCGCGGCACTATGATGAGGGCGGAGACGATGGGCTCCTCATGCGCCTGCTGCTGGCCGAGACCCGTCGCCTGTCGGTGTGCGCGCTCGATCTGCCGCTGCCCGAGAGTGCGGACCTCGCGCAGCTTTGCGAGCGGGTGCTGACCGATCTGTCCGCGCGCCGTCCGTGTCGCACGCAGGCGAACGATCTCGCCGTAAGCGCGCGCACGCTCTATCGCCGCTTCCTCAAGGAAACCGGAATCACGTTCGCTCGCTGGCAGCAGCAGGCCCGCCTGCTGGAAGCGATCCGACGTCTCGCCGAGGGCGCCTCGGTCACCGCCACCGCGCTGGACCTGGGATACGAAAGCACCAGCGCGTTTTCCGCCATGTTCCGTCGCTTGCTCGGGCAGACGCCGCGTGCGTTCGCCGCGGGCTGTTGCGATCACCGTCAGGAGGGGAGCGCATGAAATCGTTCTGGATCGTGACTCGGGGGCACGAGGCGCTGCTCGAGCGGCGCGATGTGCCCGAGCCCGCGCCCAGGCGCGGCGAGGTGGTGGTGCGAGTGCACGCCAGCGCGCTCAATCGCGGCGAGCTTTTTGTCGGTGGCGCCGTGCACGGTGGACCGGAGAAACTCGGCGGCAGCGAATGCTCGGGTGTGATTCACGCGCTGGGCGAAGGCGTTTCCGGCTGGAAAGCCGGCGATCGTGTAATGGGCCGTGCTCGCGGCGCCTGGGCACCGTATGCACTCATGGAGGCCGCGCAGGTCCTGCCGATGCCCGCGCGGCTCACGTGGGAGCAGGCGGCGGCGATTCCTTCCAGCTTCCTCACGTCCTACGAGGCGCTCGTGCGCCTGGGCAGGATCGAGAAGGGCGAGTGGATGCTGGTGCTCGGCGCATCGTCCGGTGTCGGCGTTGGCGCCATTCAGATCGCACAGGTGCTAGGCGCGCATTCGATCGGCACTTCGGGCTCGGAACAGAAACTGGAGAAACTGAAATCGATGGGACTGAACGTGGGGATCTGCACGCGCTCGCCTGATTTTTCCGGCAAGGTGCGTGCGGCAAGCGGCGGCAATGGCGCGAATATCGCGCTCAATCTCGTGGGCGCAAGCGTGTTTCCCGAGATTCTGCGCTCGCTTGCCTATCAGGGGCGGGTGGCGATCGTCGGCTACGTCGATCGCAAGTTCAGTGCCGAGATCGATCTCAATGCGGTGCACGTGAACCGCTACGCCATCTTCGGAGTTTCGAACGCCAAGCTGCCGGCGGATCAGAAGGCGCTCACCACGCGCGCGTTCGAGCGCGACATCCTGCCGGCACTCGCGGACGGGCGCATCACCCCACTCGTCGATCGCGTGTTCGAGTTCGACGAATTGCCGGCCGCGAAGCGACATATGGAGGCCGACGCGATGGTGGGCAAAATTGTCGTACGGGTGGCCGCATGAGTATTCGAATTCGACGCATCGAAGCGCGCGACGAGCCACGCTGGCGCGAGCTCTGGGACGGCTACTGTCGCTTCTACGAGCGCGAACCGTCCGAGCCGATTACCCGCCATGCCTGGGCGCGAATCATGGACCCCGCTTCGCCCGTGTACGCGATCGTAGCCGAGAACGCCGCCGGCCGCGTGATCGGCATGGCCAACTACATCATCCACGACAACACGGCCACGTTGACGCCGATCTGTTACCTGCAGGACCTATTCGTCGATCCGACGGAGCGGGCGCGCGGCGTGGGCAAGCAGCTCATCGACTGGCTGGTTGCCGAAATGGCGGCGCAGGGCTGGTCGCGGCTTTACTGGAATACGAAGGAGAACAACTATCGCGCCCGCGGCCTGTACGACAAGTACACGCCGCATAGCGGTTTCTTGCGCTACGTGGTCAACAATTCGGCCGCGCCGTAAGGCGGGGCCAGGCGAGCGTCCCGAGCCCGAGCGCCATCAGCAGCCATTGCTCAGGCTCGGGGATCGAATCTCACCCGTTCGCTTCGAAGTTGATGCCAAAATTTTCCGGCGGCTTCGGCCCCCACACGTACAGCGCATCTTCGATCGCGTAATTGGTCGGCTTCCAGTCGCTATCGGCCGCAATGTAGTCGATATCGCAGAAGTACTCGGCGAGGCTCATCCATGGATCGCGGATGTAATGGAAGAAATTCGAACCGATCACGTGTCGGCCGAAGCCCCAGCCGTCGTTGTAGCCCTTGTCCAGCATGTTGCATGCGCCCAGGCCGATCTCGTCCACGTTCGCGACCTCGAAGCTGGCATGATGGAATCCGGGTCGGTCCGAAGCAAGGAACGCCAACACATGATGATCGCTGCCGCCGCGCGTGTGCAGGAAGGCAACGATGTCCTGGGCGCGATCGGAGAGCTTGAGTCCCAGCACGCGCGTGTAGAAGTCGATCATGCGTTGCAGTTGCGGCGTGAAGCGCAGAATATGACCAAGCCGGGTGGGCCGAACCCGAGCATCACGTCGCGGATGACCTGGCCGACCGATACGGCTGAAGTGGCCCGGGGTGTTGATTTTCCATTCCGGCGCGGTCCGCCACGGCGCGGAGTCGGCGACCCGGACGCTGATGAGCACGCCATCGGGGTCGTGAAACCATAACCCGGCACCATCTGATCCCTTGGGCGCATCGATCAGCGCGGTGTGCTCGGCCTCGAGCCGATTCTTCAGATCCGCCAGATCGTTGGCGAGGGTGCCGAACGCAACATGATGCATGCGCCTGTTCGCGCCCTCGAGCAGAATCACCTGATCCTGCTCGCGTCCGTCGCAGCGCAGTATCGCGCGCTCGCCTTCATCGCGCGCCTGCAGTCCGAAGTCGGCGTAGAACTGCTTGCCCGCGTCGACGTCGGGTATGGTCAGCGCGAAATACTGTAGGCTGCTGATCGTCATTTGTCGTCTCCGTGCGTTGTGGGTGGCGATACGGCCAAGGCATTCATACTCGCGTCGGGGCCGGGCGTCATTGCGTCTTGCAGCCTCGACGATCGGAAACCGGGGCGGCGGGAGCGTTTCGCACTAACGTCGTGTCAGCACCGCATCGCTCCCCAACTGCCGCTGCAAGCAAGCAAAGTACCCCATCTTGTCGCTGCTGCATGCGGCATAGACGCGGTTGCGAGCCTCGCACTGCGGTCGCAGTCGTGCCGGCAGCTTGCTGCAATCGGCGCGCCCGGGCTGCGGCGCGCGCGCCATTTGGCTGCGCAGGCAGACTTCGAGATCGGGGTAGAGATTGCGCTTGCGGCACTCGATGATGGCGGAATTGCGATGCAGACACAGTGGCTGATCGGCTGCCAGGTAGCCGGAACAGGGGATCACCTGCGTGAGGGACGTTGCGTGCTGCGCATTACCGTGCTCCTTCGCTTGGGCTTGCACGCACGATCGCAGCGCCTCGCCGCTCTTGTCCTCGCAGCTCTCGACGCGAGCGGGCGAAGCCGCGGCTGCTGCGGGCGCACTCGCCGCGGCGCTGGACTCGGCCGGATACGCCTGCGGGTTCAGTCGCCCGCCCGCCGCCAGGCAGCGGCGCAACGCATCACCACTTCGTCCGGTGCAATCTTCGACCGGGGCGCGCGGGGCCTCGACCGCCGGTGCAACCGGCGTAACCGCACTGCCAGGCGTAGACGGCTGCGCGCGTGCGCCCGCGGGCGCCTTGGTCGCCGAGGCGGAGGATGCCGGGGCGGCGGAGCGCGCGGCCGCTTCGATGCACCGGATCAATTCCCGGCCCGCCTTGTTCTCGCAGATGTCGCGCTCGGCGCCGCGAGCGGGCCCCGCCAGAGCCGAGCTCGCGGCAATTGCCGCGAAGATGCGAAGTGCGCTTCCCCAGTGTCGCGTCATGCCGATTGACCCTCGTGCGCGGTAGTCTTGCAAGCCGATCCTAAAGAAATTTGCCCGATTCGTCGTTGTCACGACCGACGTAGCCCAGTATAGGCTACGGTCGTCGCAGCGCAACACCGCACAAGACCCGGTTCTCCCGGCATTTCGAGTCACGGGTGGCGGCGGCGCGCGAGCCCGGATCGTGCCACTCATGCCGATGGATTTGAACCGCAGCCGCACCCTGGTCGTCGACGACCATCCCGGAATGCTCGCTTCGCTCTCGCGTGCGCTGGAGGCTTGCGGCATTCGCAGCCCGCACGCGGTGCGCAGCGCGCGCGAAGCAGTGGCACGTCTTCGCAACATGCGCTATGACATCGTTTTGGCCGATTTCGACCTGGGAGCCGGCCCGGACGGGCAGCAACTGCTCGAATATTGCCGCAACGAGCATCTACTTACGCCCACGGCGGTGTTCATCATGGTGACCGCCGAGCGGGCTTACGATCGTGTGATGTCGGCGGCCGAGCTCGCTCCCGACGACTATCTGGTCAAGCCGTTCACCGAGGAGGCGCTGCGCCTGCGCCTGGTGCGGGCGCTCGAGCGCAAGAAGGCCCTGGCCGTGATTCACGAGTTACGCGCGCTCGGGCGGCATGAAGACCTGCTGCAGGCGTGTGACCGGCTGATCGGCGCCGAGCCGAGATTCGCCTTCGATCTGGCGCGTACGAAGGGTGATGCGTTGATCGCGCTCGCGCGCTACGACGAGGCGCAGGCGGTGTTCGAGCAGGTTCTGCAAACGCGCGCGATACCGTGGGCGCGCTTGGGGGTGGCGCGCGCGCTCGAAGGTCTGCGCCGCTACGCCGAGGCGCGTTCGGTCCTGACCGAGTTGCTTGCCGACGCCCCCGAATACCTGGCGGCTTACGACGAGCTTTCCCGGCTGCACGGTCGCTGCGACAACGACGATGACGCCAAGGCGGTGTTGCAGATGGCATTGGAGGTGTCGCCCAATGCGGTGCATCGCCACAAGGCGATTGGCGAACTTGCTCTGCGCGTGCACGATCTCGAAACGGCCGAAGCGGCCTACGGTGCCGTGGTGCGCAAGAGCCGGCATGGTTTTGCGCCGAACCCGGACGATCATCTGACGCTGTCCCGAATTTACATGGATCGTAGCAAGTACCCACAGGCCCTGGACGCGCTCGCCGAGGCCAAGCGCACGTTTCCGGGCGCGGCGGCAGTGCAGGCGTCCGCAAGCGCGATCGAGAGCCTCGTCCACAGCAAGGCAGAGAGCCCCCGGGACGCGCGCAGGGCCCTGGACGAGGCGCTCGCCGCCGCGCATTCGGCCGGGGTAGCGCTTGCGCAGGACATCACGCTCGATTTGGCGCAGGCCTGCTACATGAACAAGCGCGAAGCCGAAGGCGCATCGCTGGTGCAGCGGCTCGTGTCCAATAACCACGAAGATTCTCGGCTCATCGAGGACGTGCGGCGAATGTACCGCGAGATCGACCGCGAGGAACAGGGCGAGACGCTGGTAGAGCGCTGTGTCGACAATGCCGTGAGCATCAACAATGAGGGCGTGGCGCGCGCGAAGAACGGCGATCTGGAGGGCGCGATCGAGCTGCTGGAGGAGGCGGCACGCACAATGCCGGACAACGCGCATATCGTGATGAACGCGGCACATGCGCTCATCTCTCATATGCAGATCCACGGCCTGCAAGCCGACAAGCACGAGCGCGTGGAGTCTTACCTGCAGCGCGTGCGCCTGCGCCATCCCGAGCATCCGAAGTATCTGCAGGTAACGGAGCTGCACCGACAATTTCTGCAGGCCGCGCAGGCGGCGGCGTAGCACGGCGGAATCATGACGGCCGAAGCGAGCGGCATGCGTGCCTTGATCGAGTCCAATGCCAGGGAGGCGGCCGACCTCGTCGGTGAGCTCACGCTGTTGCTCGATCACGCAGCGCGCGAAACGCATGACCTTCCGGCCGCGCGCATGGTGACGCGGCGCCTGTCGGACCGCCTGGGCCAAGTCGTGATGCTCGAGCGCCTCGCGCGCTCCGGCGGCATCCGACCCGATGCCTGGTCGCCGATCGAGCTCATGGAGGAGCTCGAGCACGAAGCGGTCTCGCTTGCCGGCGCGCAAATCGGCATCGATGTGCGCGCGCCCGATCTTGTCCCGCAGTTCTGGTTCTTCGATCGCGAGCTGGTCGGCATGGCTTTGCGCAACGCTCTGCATAGCGCGCTCGTGCATGCGAGTTCGGCCGTCACGCTGGAGTTCCGTATGAGCGATGGCTACCTCGGCTTCGGCATTCAGGACGATGCCGGTTCGTTTCCGGACGAGCTTGTGCTGAACGCGCCGTTGCGCGCGGAGCGCGGCGAGTGCAACGGCAATTCGCTCGGGGTCCATTTCGCACGTCTGGTCGCGGCGAGCCATGCAAACCGCGAGCGCCGCGGGCGCATCGAGCTCGCCAATCGTCACGGCGGCGGAACTTGCTTTACCTTGTGGCTGCCTTGAAGGTTATTTCGTCGACCGGGCGGACCCGCGTCTGGCGATGGACGCCGTCACGCCTTCCCGGGCATCCGTAAGCACCTGCTGTTGCGCCCGGTGTCGGTGTATTGCGGGCGGCGGGACTTTGCGCCGGCGGCGCGCCGCCGAGGGTCGGCGGCGTGGCTATAATCAGCGGCCGGGGGACGTTGGATGATGACGATGGCGCAAGGCCTGGGGCTGTTCTTGTTGGCGATCATTGCCGTGACTGCTGTGCTGGGCCTGGTGCTCGCGCTACGGGCCGCTGCATCGATTCGTCGTTTGCAGGAGCAGACCCACCAGGTGCTCGCGAGCCGCGATCTGGGCCCTGTTCTGCACGGCTTGGTGCAGCAGACGCGCGAGGTGAACCGACTGCTCGCCAATATCGACAAGCGCCTGGAAAAACTCGAGGCGCTGGAAAAAGTGCAGATCGCCAATCTTACGTTTCGCGAGGAAGTGCCGCGTCCGAAACGGCAATAACGGGGCGTCGCGCGTTCGCGCACCTCGGGGGCCGCCGCCCGTGCCAGCGCGCTTTTCACGACCCGTGCTATACCGGTTGGCGTGAAAGCGCTTGGCGGGATCGGCGCAAGCGGGTGCAATGCCAGCGGGATCAGGCTGCCTGCGGGGCC
>WYBJ01000058.1 GCA_011525945.1 Burkholderiaceae bacterium
CGCGGGCACACAACGCTCCCCTCTCCCACCGGGAGAGGGGTTGGGGGTGAGGGAAGAGGCGCCACGCGAGGTTCCAGGGCGCAAGTCGCGATGCGCCATCGTGGCGTCTCTCCCGGGGGGAGAGGGGCGCGTCGTGTGAGCACCGATGCGGGCAGGTTCACGGGAAGGCGTCGGTGGGCGCGCCCGGGAAACGATCGGGCGCGTCGCGCGCCGAGCGAAGCGTACGGGTGCGGTACTCATACGCGCTCCACGACCCGCATGATCGCGCTGCGCGCGCGCGGATTGGCCGCAATCTCATCTGCGCAAGGGCGCACCGGCTTGCCGACGATGCGAGCTCGAGCACGCGGCAGATCACGCGCGCGCACCGGCAGATCCGGCGGCAGCCGGTCGCCAGCGCTCTGCTCGCGCATGAACTGCTTGACGATCCGATCTTCCAGCGAATGAAAGCTCACCACGACCAGGCGTCCGCCCGGGCGCAGGGCAGCAAGCGCTTGCGGCAGCACTAGCGCCAATTGCGCAAGCTCCTGATTGACGTGAATCCGTACAGCCTGAAAGGTGCGCGTCGCCGGATCCTGGTGAGCCTCGCGTGTGCGGACCGCCTTTGCCACGATCGCGGCAAGCTCGCGTGTGGATGCAACAGGTCGCTGCGCTCGAGCCGCAACAATCGCTGTTGCAATCTGTTTAGCAAACCGTTCTTCGCCATAGCGCGCGATTACCTCCCGGATCTCGCTCTCTGCAGCGCTCGCCAGCCACTCGGCTGCGCTCTGGCCACCGCTCGTATCCATGCGCATGTCGAGCGGACCGGGCTGCCGGAAAGAGAACCCGCGCTGCGGATCGTCGAGCTGCGCCGAGGAAACTCCGAGGTCGAGCAGTACGCCGTCCACCGCGTCGATGGCGAAGCGGCCGAGCACCTCGCGGAGCTCGGAGAACGCTGCATGCGCGATGTCGAAGCGGTCATCGAGGATCTCCCTGCCTGCGCTAACGGCCGCCGGATCGCGGTCCAATCCGATCAGCCGACCTTCCATACCGAGCCGGGCGAGAATCGCCCGACTGTGCCCGCCCCGACCGAATGTGCAGTCGACGTAGATACCCGCCGCGCGCACGCCGAGCGCTCCTATCGCTTGCTCCAGCAGCACCGGAACATGCTGCAATGACGCCGTCATCTAAAGAGAGAGTTTTTCCATTCCCGGCGGCAGCGGTCTGTCCCCCTGCACCACCACCTGCGCGATCTCCTGTCCCCACGCCTCGTTGTTCCAGATCTCGAAATGCGAGCCCTGCCCGACCAGCACGACGTGCTTTTCGAGCAGGCCGAAGCGGCGCAACTCGGGCGGAATGAGCAGCCGTCCGGCCGAGTCCATCTCGACATCCTTTGCGAAACCGACCAGCAGCCGCTGCACCAGGCTCGTTTGACGGTCCAGGCTCGACAAGCCCATGATCTGCGCGCGGATCGGCTCCCAGGCAGGGCGCGGATAGAGCAGCAGGCAGCGGTGCGGATGGGCCGTTGCGACGAGCCGGCCTTCGGCCTGCGCCAGGAGCAACTCGCGATGCTCCGCAGGGACGACAAGACGCCCCTTGGCATCGAGATTGAGCTCGCTTGCGCCTTGAAACATGCCGGTGTGCCCTGAAAATACACTAAAACCCACTTTCCTCCACAATTTCCCACTCTATACATGCATGGTCCAGCGGTCAAGCGGGTTTCGGAAATTTTTTCAATGGTGACAAAGGTTTATGACATTTCCGGGACATAATCCTGGCATCCGAAGAAACTGCGAGATATCAATGGCTTGCGAGACAATGCGGAATTCGCGAGTTGCGCGGCAGAAAGCGGGATCGTGAAATAGGTCACGCAAGGGGGAAGCCGGCCGATAAGCCGGGTTCTGTCGCGGACAGCCATTCCTCTTGGCGTGCGGTTACCCGCACGCTCCAGCGACCTACCCGAGGGCAGCGCGAGCCACGCTATCGCCCCCTACGCGGTCTTGCTCCGGATGGGGTTTACCCTGCCGTTCGTGTTGCCACGAACGCGGTGCGCTCTTACCGCACCATTTCACCCTTGCCAGCCCGGAAGGGCTTAGGCGGTGTATTTTCTGTGGCACTTTCCGTCGCCTCACGGCGCCCGGTCGTTAACCGGCATCCTGCTCTTCGGAGCCCGGACTTTCCTCTACGCACGCATCGGTCGCGCGCGCAGCGGCTGTCTGGCCGACTTCCCGCCGCCACTTTACCATGCATGCGTTTATTTTCAGGAGCACCCACGTGGAAGAACCACCTCGGATTCAAGTCGACCGACTGATCGACTTCGCCGCAGCGGTATATGAAAGCGCAGGTATGCCGAGTGAAGACGCACGGCTGATCGCAGATACGCTCGTGCAGGCGGACCTATGGGGCCACCAGTCGCACGGCGTACTGCGCCTGGGTTGGTATCTCGACCGCCTGCGCAACCGGGTGATGCGGCCGGCGCCGCAGATCGAACAACTGATCGACGCCGGCGCGATGGGTCTCATCGACGGACACGACAGCGTCGGCCAGGTCGTGACGATGCAGGCGACCCATCAGGCTATACGGCGCGCGAAAGCGCATGGCGTCGGCGTGGTGGGCGTGCGCAATTCGAACCATTTCGGCACCTGCATGTACTACACCCTCGCCGGAGCGCGCGCGGACTGCGTGATGCTGCTTACCACGAACGGCGGGCCCGCGATGGCGCCGTGGGGCGGGCGCAAGAAGATCGTCGGCACCAATCCCTGGTCGGTCGCCGCACCGGCGGGGAAGCACCCGCCGCTGGTGATGGACATGGCGAACACCGGTGTGGCTCGCGGCAAGATCTATCTCGCGCGCAATAAGCGCCTGCCCATTCCCCTGGGCTGGGCGATCAACGCGCTCGGCGCCCCGACCACCGACCCGCAGGAGGCGATCGACGGAATCATCCTGCCGATGGCCGAGCACAAGGGCTATGCCATTGCCGTGATCGTCGATCTGCTCTCGGGTGTGCTCACCGGCAGCGGATTCCTGGCAGCGGTACACAGTCCGTACGAGACGGCGCAGAAGAGCAACTGCGGCCACCTCATGATCGCGATCGACATCGAGGCGCTGCAACCGCTGGCGCAGTTTCATGCCCGCATGGAGGCGTTCATCGCCGAGCTCAAGTCAGTGCCGCTCGCCCAAGGCTTCGCCGAAGTCTTCTATCCCGGCGAGATGGAGGCACGCAACAACCTGCGCAATCGCCGCGAAGGTGTGCAACTCCCCGCCGACACCATTGCCGACCTGCGGCGCATCGCAACCGAAACCGGGCTGCAATCGAAGCTGCCGCTGTGAATCGAGCCGACTCGGCGCACACGCAAGCCCCGAGCACCGAAGCGGGCTATCTCACGTCAGAGCGCGCAGCGCGCGCCTGTGAGAGCGCTGGCCGCAGACCGCCAGATCACCTGAGCAATAACCGCGCAGCAAACGTCTCGCATCACGCCTGCGGATCGACCCGCCAGGGGACTTCGGTATCGGCCCGGAACGGCACCAGGGTCTGGTCGCCGAAGCACAGCTCCGAGGGTACGCGCCAAGGCGCGCGCGTGAGCGTGATCGAACCGGTGTTGCGCGCAAGGCCATAGAAGGTCGCGCCGTACGAGGCAGCGAACGCCTCCAGACGGTCCAGCGCGTTGTTGGCAGCGAACACCTCGGCATAGAGCTCGAGCGCGGCATGCGCCGTGTACACACCGGCACAACCGCACGCACATTCCTTGGCGGGCCGAGCGTGCGGTGCGCTGTCGGTGCCGAGAAAGAATTTCGCATCGCCCGAAAGCGCCGCCTCGACCAACGCCTTCCGGTGGATTTCTCGCTTGAGCACCGGCATGCAGAAGTGATGCGGCCGGATGCCGCCGTCGAACAGAGCGTTACGATTGAGCAGCAAGTGATGCGCAGTGATCGTCGCCGCGCAACGCGCGTCCGCGGCACGCACGAACTGCACCGCCTCGCGCGTGGTGATGTGTTCCACCACCACCTTCAATTGCGAGAAGCGCGCCAGCAGCGGCGCCAGCACGCGCTCGAGAAATACCTTCTCGCGATCGAAGATGTCGACCTCGGGTGCGGTCGTTTCACCATGCACCAGGAGCGGCATACCCGACTCCTGCATCGCTTCCAGTACGCCGTAGCAGCGCCGAATGTCGGTGACGCCCGAATCGGAGTTGGTGGTTGCGCCGGCGGGATAGTACTTAACTGCGCGCACGAAACCGCTTGCGCGCGCGCGCACGATCTCAGCAGGCGCCGTGTTATCGGTCAGGTACAGCGTCATCAAAGGCTCGAATGCCATCCCCGCCGGCAGCGCCGCCTGGATACGCGTCCGGTACGCCGCCGCCATGGCGGTGGTCGTGATCGGCGGGCGCAGATTCGGCATGACGATCGCGCGCGCGAAGCGTGCGGCCGTGTGCGGCAATACACAACGCATGGCAGCACCATCGCGCAGGTGCAGATGCATGTCGTCGGGCCGGGTGATCGTCAACTGCGTCATGGGCGGGTCCGTTGTTCTTCCTCCTGCGATTTCGACCGAGCGCGCCGAGTTTGTCAATCGTCTTCGCCGCGCGCCCCGCGCAGTTTCACCGCGCGCTCGTAAAGCGCGGCCCGCGGCACGCCTGCGATGCGGGCCGCCAGACGCGCGGCCTGCGCGGGGGCGAGGTCCTCCAGCAGCACACGCAGCGCCTTTTCGGCCACTTCGTCCTGGGGAGGCTCATCGGAAGCTGCCGAAACGATCAACACGAACTCGCCGCGCTGGCGATTCGCGTCGGCTTGCAACCAGTCTGCCAATTCGTCCAGCTCGCATTCGTGTACGGTCTCGAACAGCTTGGTCAGTTCGCGCGCAAGAGCAACCCGGCGCGATCCGCCCAGCACCCGGGCAAGATCGAGTGCGGTATCGAGCACGCGATGCGGCGCCTCGTAGAAAACGAGGGCGAAGCGCAACCGTGCGAGAGAGGCGAGGGTCCTGCGTCGCTCGGCCGGGCGGGCGGGAAGAAAACCATAAAACAGGAAAGGCCCTGACATGCCGGACACCGACCACGCGGCGGCGAGCGCGCTCGGCCCCGGTATCGGAACCACCGCATGACCCGCTGCTCGCACGGCCCGGACCAGAATCGCACCGGGGTCCGAAATCGCCGGGGTGCCGGCATCGGCGGCGAGCGCTAGCGCGTGTCCCTCGCCGAGTGCGGCGAGCACGCGCGCGAGAGCGCGGCGCTCGTTGTGCTGGTGCACAGCCAGCATCGGCTTGTCGATACCGAAATGCGCAAGCAGCGCACCCGTCACGCGCGTATCCTCGGCCGCGATCAGATCGACCGAACGCAATATCTCCAGCGCGCGCGCGCTCACGTCACCCAGGTTCCCAATGGGCGTGGCCACTACATATAATGCCGGCCTTCGAAGATGCTCGAGCATGCGATGATCCGATCCCGCCGGGAATTCGTGGTCGCTGCCTGCGGCTTGCTACTATACGGTTCGCGTTCCGGCTCCGCCAGCGAAGCGGGCGCGGCGCCGGCGCGCCTAGGCGTATTGCTGCCGTTGAGCTCGCCGGTATTCGGTAAAGCGGCCGATGCGGTAAAGCGCGGCTTCGACCATGCCGCTCGCATGGCACCGGCCGGCGCGTTCGACATCACGTTCTACGCCACCAGCGAGGATCCGCAGAGCATCGTGACCGGTTTTCACCAGGCGATGCTGGAAGCGCCGCGCCTGCTCGTCGGTCCGCTGACACGCAATGGCGTTACCGCGGTGATCCAGCGCGTGCAACCCACGATCCCGGTGCTCGTCTTGAACGTCCCGCAAGGCAACGCACCGCTGCCCGAGCGCTTTTTCGCCTTCAGCCTGAACGCCGAGGCCGAAGCGAGGCAGGTGGCACAGATGGCGTTCGCCGACGGTCGGCGCAGCGCGCTCACGCTCGCCGATCCGCAAGCGCTTGCGCAGCGCGTTCAGCGCGCGTTCGTCGAGGAGTTCGCCCGCCTCGGCGGGCGCGTGGTCGCCGAGTTCGCCTACCGCGACACCGTCGCCGACCTGTTGGCGCTGCGCGAGGCGGCGACGGGCGGCCAGTGCGACGCGGTTTTCCTGGCGCTGAGCGCAGCCCACGCGCGCTTGGTTCGGGGTTATGTGGACGGTCCTGCACAGACCTACGCGACCTCGCGAATCCTGCAGGGTGAGCCCGACCGGTTGCGCGACGCCGAGTTGAACGGCGTGCGTTTCGTGGCCATGCCATGGTTCGTGCAACCGGACCATCCGGCCGTCATGTTGTACGCCCGCGGTAGTTCGCGGCCGCCCGCCGCCACCGATATGGAGAAGCTCTACGCGTTCGGCATCGACGCCTACCGGCTCGCCAGCGCGCTCCTGAACGGTTCGGACCTCGCTCGCGAACCGCTCGACGGCGTAACCGGACGCATCGGGCTCGCGGCTGACCGGCATTTCGTGCGTAGCCTCACAGCGGCGCAGTTCGTCGACGGCCGCGCGCTTGCGCTCGCGAGCCGCCCTTGAACGAGCGCGGGCGCGAAGCGGAACGGCAAGCCGCGCAGTTTCTCGAACAGCAAGGCTTGCACATCGTGGCGCGCAACTGGCGCTGCCGGTTCGGCGAGATCGATCTGGTTGCGCAGCAGGGATCGACGCTCGTGTTCGTCGAAGTGCGCGCGCGCGCAAGCCGCTCGTTCGGCGGCGCCGCCGAAAGTATCGGCTACGCCAAGCGCCGCAAACTGATCGCCGCGGCCAATCTGTTTCTCGCCGCACGCGAGCTCGATGGCGCCTGCCGCTTTGATGCCGTTCTGATCGAAGACGGGAAGCGCACGCGCTGGGTGCGCGACGCGTTTCGCGCCGATTGATTGCGATCGCGCGCCGGTGTTGCTGCCGTGTGCTGCGAGCTCGCTTACACCGGGGCACGGCTGGAGCGCGGCGGCCGGTGCGGCGTGCGCAGCGCACGCGCCGCCTGAACCGCAGGTGCGGACGGGCTTACTTGCTCTGCGCCCGGCTTAGCGACTATGCTTGCAGCGCCTCGATCATCGCAGCAATATGGACCTCGCCGAACGCATCACCGGGAATTTTCGCGACAGCGCCAATCTCAAGCTCAGCGCCGTGCAGGAGCTTGCGGGGCCAATCGCCAACGGTGTCGAGCGTATGGTGTCCTGCCTGCGCGACGACGGTAAGATCCTCTCCTGCGGCAACGGCGGTTCGGCTGCCGATGCGCAGCACTTTTCTTCCGAGCTGTTGAACCGGTTCGAAGCCGAGCGGCCCGGACTTGCCGCGGTCGCGCTCACCACCGATACCTCGACACTCACTTCGATTGCGAACGACTACGACTACGAGCAGGTTTTTGCGCGCCAGGTGCGCGCGCTCGGCCATCCCGGCGACGTGCTGCTGGCGATTTCGACCAGCGGCAATTCTCGCAACGTGCTTGCAGCGGTACAAGCCGCGCACGAAGCGCAGATGGCGGTGGTGGCGCTCACCGGGCGCGGCGGCGGCGCGTTGTTGAACGAACTCGCCCGCGATGACATCCACATCTGCGTGCCGTCCACGGTGACGGCGCGCATCCAGGAAGTTCACCTGCTGGTGCTGCACTGTCTTTGCGACGGCATCGATTGTCTGTTACTCGGAGTCCGCTGATATGCCTCGTGTCGCCCTCGTCGCCTTGCTCGTCCTTTGCGCGCTTCTGTCCGGCTGTCCCGCGGTCCTGGTAACCGGTGCGGGCGCCGGCGTGATGGCGGCCGAAGACCGGCGCACGCTCGGCACCATCACCGAAGACCAGGGGATCGAGTTCAAGATCGGCAACCAGGTCTCGGAGAAGTACCAGGATCGCGTGCATCTCAACGTCACCAGCTACAACCGGATGGTGCTCCTCACCGGCGAAGTCCCGAACGAGGAGGCCAAGCGCGGCATCGAGCGCATCGCGCGCTCGGTAGCCAACGTGCGTGGAGTCACGAATGAGCTGAGCATCGGCATTCCGACCGCGATGTCCACCCGCGCCAACGACACCTACATCACCTCTAAGGTAAAAGCGCGCTTCGTCGACGCGCAGCGATTCAACGCCTTGCATGTCAAGGTCGTCACCGAAAACGGCGTGGTCTACCTGCTCGGGCTGGTGAGCCGGCAGGAGGCCAAGGACGCCATCCAACTCGCGCGTACCACCGAGGGCGTGAAGAAGGTCGTGACGGTGTTCGAGTATATCGGTTAGCGCGCTTGCGCACCGCCGATGCGGCGCGACCGCGCACGCCGGCCATGATGATGGACGCGTCCGATCCCTCGTTCGAAGCGAAGCTGTGCGCGCCGCAAGCGGTTTCGGCGCATGCCGAGCGCCTGCCGCGGCCGCTCGTGTTCACCAACGGCTGCTTCGATCTGCTGCATCGCGGCCATGTCACCTATCTCGCCCAGGCGCGCGCGCTCGGCGCGAGCCTAATCGTGGCGCTCAATACCGACGCCTCGGTCAGGCGGCTGGGCAAGGCCGCCGAGCGCCCGATCAATCGCCTGGAAGACCGTGCCGCCGTGATCGCCGCGCTCGCCGCGGTCGATCTCGTGACTTGGTTCGACGCCGATACGCCGCTCGAACTGATCGTGCGGGTTCGTCCGGACGTTCTGGTCAAGGGTGGCGACTGGCCTGAGCAAAGCATCGTCGGTGCGGCCGAGGTGCGTTCGTGGGGCGGGCGAGTCGTTTCCTTGCCGATCCGACACGATCGCTCGACCACCGGCTTGATCGAACGCATCCGCAAGAGCGCTGACTGAGCGCGCCCGCTTGCGCCGCCCTCAGTGGCCCTTCGGCGCTGCGCGCAAGGCACGTCGTGCAAGCGCCCAGCGGTGCACTTCCGAAGGCCCGTCGTAGATGCGAAACGCGCGTAGCTCGCGAAAGATGCGCTCGACCACCGAGTCGTGCGTGACACCCATGCCGCCCAGAATCTGAACGCAACGATCGGCGACGCGAAAGAGCGCCTCGGAACAGGTCACTTTCGCCAGGCTCGATGCGGAGCCGGCGGAGCGGCCCTGGTCGAGCAACCATGCGCAATGCCAGATCACCAGTCGCGACTGGTGCAGATCGATCTCGTTGTCCGCCAGCATGAAGCCGACGCCTTCATGCTCGCCGAGGGTCTTGCCGAACGCACGCCGTTTCGCGGCATAGTCGCGCGCAACGTCATGGGCGCGCGTCGCCGCGCCCAACCAGCGCATGCAGTGCGTGAGCCGAGCAGGCGCCAAGCGCACCTGCGCGTACTTGAATCCTTCGCCCGCCGCTCCGAGCACGTTTTCGATCGGTACGCGCACGGCGTCGAAGCGCAGGACGGCGTGGCCACCCGCGAAGCCCTGATCCAGCGTATCGAGGATGCGTTCGATCACGATGCCGGGCGCGCTCATGTCGCAGAGCAGCATCGTTGCGCCTTCCTCCGCGCGGGCCATGATGATCGCGAAGGCCGCGCCTTGCGCACCGGTGATGAGCCACTTGCGGCCGTTCACGACATAGTGGTCGCCGTCGCGACGCGCCTCGGTCAGAAGCAGATCGGGATCGGCGCCCGCGCCCGGAGCGGGTTCGGTCATGGCGAAGCACGAGCGCGTTTCACCAGCCGCGAGTGCACGCAGGTAACGCTCCTTCTGCGCCTCGGTCGCAATCAGCTCCAGCATGTGCATGTTGCCCTCGTCGGGCGCCGAGCAGTTGAGCGCGATCGGTCCGAGCGGCGAATAGCCGGCGGCCTCGAATACGAGCGCGCAGCCGGCATGGTCGAGCCCGAGCCCGCCCCACGCCTTGCCGACGTGCGGCGCGAGCAATCCATCGGCACGAGCGAGCGCATTCAGCTCCAGGCGCAGTTCCTCCGACGGCCCGTGAGGACCTTGGCGCGGATCGGTTTCGAGGGGAACGACGCGGGTGCGGATGAACGCATCGACCTTGGCGCGCAACGCCTCCTGCTCCGGGGTGGGCGAGAAATCGATCATTGCGATTCCCTCCTGCGAAGTGGGTATGCGACTCGGCCGCTCAGGACGGACACGCCACGGCGCGCAGCTCCGTTCCCGGATAAGCGCTACGCAGCTCCGCCATGCGGGCGACCAGCGTCTTGGACGGCTCGACAATTAACAGCGAGGCAAGACGCAGCAGGTCGCTACGCTGCGCGATCGCGACGTTGCGCACACCCGCCTCCTTCACGCGCGCAAGCCGTGCCTTGGCCGCTTCCTCGGTCTTGAAGATGCCAAGCGAGATGGCGTTGCGCCAGCGCTCGCCATCGGCCACGACCTGGACATCCTTCACGCCAGCGGCCTCGATCGCTTGTGCGCGCCGGTCGGCCTCCTCACGCGAGCGCAGCGGCGCGATGTGCACCCACCAGGCCGGCGCGAGGCCGAGGTCACGCACGATCGTTCGCGGCGCGCCCATCGCCGTAATTTCGGCCTGGGCGCGTTCGAGCTCAGCGGTTCCGAACGTTCCCCACTCGAGGCATGCGGCGACGCCTGGCTTGGGCGCCGCGTTCGGAGCGGGTTGCTCGGCGGAATTCACGGCAGGCTTGGCGGGTGCTGGCGCAGCGGCGGCGAGCGTCGCGGGCGGCAGCACCTCGATCTCGCCGGCGTTTATCTCCAGCGCCCGCACACGGGCGTCACCCGTCGGCGTTGCTTCAGTCAGAAAATAACCGCCTGCGACGATATTCGCGATCAGCAGGACGAACACGGCCCACGGCACGCTAGCATCCCTCCTCTGCGATTGCCGCCAAGCCTTCGAGCACGAGATGATCGACAACCGCCGTGTCGAGCGCGGCAAGCAACGGCTGCAGCACGCTCGCAGCGCCCCCGCTCAGCACGATACGCACCGGCCCTTGCCCGTTCGCCAGCATGAAGCCCGCCATGCGCTCGATCGCACCCGCAGCGGCGTGTGCCGCGCCGCTCATGATGGCATCGCCCGTATTGGCCGGAAAGAAGCGCACTTCGCCGGGCTGCACGCGAAGCCCGGCGGTGTGCGCATCCAAGGCGCGGCGCATCAGCTCGATCCCCGGGGCGATGATGCCGCCAAGGAACACGCCGTCATCGCTCAGCGCATCGACCGTGAGCGCAGTGCCGGCATTGACCACCAGACAGGCGCCGCCGAACAGGCGGCGTGCGCCGATCAGCGCCGCCCAGCGATCGGCGCCGAGTTGGGCGGGATCGTCGTAGCTCGAGCGCACACCGCACTGCTGCGCGCGCGCCTGGATGAATTCAGCCGGCGCGCCAAGGCGCGCCGCGGCACGCACGATCGCCGCCTGCACGGGGGCACCGGCAACGTTGGCGGCGAGGATGCGCCGCAGAGGCTGCGCACGGTCAATGGCCTCACCGAGGGTGTCGGACTGCGCTGTCGGCAGTGCACCGGTGCTCGCCCAGGCGCCGTCATGGCGCAACCCCCACTTGATCCGCGTATTGCCTGCATCCAGCATCAGGATCATGCGCGCGCTCGCAACGATACGTCGCCCGCCATCACCGCCCGCGTGCCGTGCGCGCCGACGAGCAACAGGCGACCGTGCGCATCCACACCGGACGCGATTCCGTACACGCGTTCACCATCGGGCGCCGTCAGCTCGACCGGCCGGCCGGCATGCGCATGATAACGGTCCCACTCGTCGTGCAAGGGCGCAAAGCCCTCCTCGGCGAACACGCCGAGCGCCTCGGACAGATCGAGCACCAGGGCGGCAAGCCAGTCGTTGCGCGTGACGGCGCGACCTGCCGCTTCATCCAGGTCGCAGACGGCTTGATCGATACACGCGCGTTCGTGGCTGCGCAGCCGCACGTTGATGCCGATACCGATCACCACCGCACTCGGGCCCGCGCCATCGCCTTGCGCTTCGATCAGGATGCCGCCGAGCTTGCGCTCGCGCCACAGCAGGTCGTTTGGCCACTTGAGCGCGGCCGCCACCCGATGTCGCCGCAACGCGCGCGCGATCGCGACACCCACGGCGAGACTCAGGCCGCTCAATGCCGAAACCGGGCGCTCGGCAAAGCGCCACAGCAACGAGAACGTCAGCGCCGTACCGATACCCGAATGCCAGCGCCGGCCCTGACGGCCGCGTCCCTCGGTCTGCAGTTCGGCGGCGAGCACCTGGCCATGCGGCGCGCCACCGCGCGCGGCGCGCATCAGCTCGATGTTGGTCGAGCCGCAACAATCGAGCACCCGCACCACGAGCCCGGTACGTGCGATTGCGGACTGGACGTGCGCGGCGTCGAGCCAATCGAGCGCCTCGGCCAGACGATAGCCGCTGCCTGCCTCGTAGCGCACCGGCGCACCGGCCGTGATTGCGCGATCCAAAGCCTGCGCGATCGCCTCGGGCGATGCGCCGAGCGCGCGAGCGAGCGCAGCGGCAGGCTGGAAGCCATGGGAAGTGAGCCGCTTCAGCGCGGCGACAATCAGCGTGTGCACGCCGACCGAGCATAGGCACCTCCCGGGCGCAAGTAAAGCAATCCGCATCCAGTCCGACCTCCCAAGACACGGTGTCGCTCGCATCTATCCTGGTTCTTGTCGCAACGCGAGCGCGCCGCGATCGCTCGAGCCCGTTGGCAGGAGCCGATACGCGCGCCCCGCTCCGTGTCGCCCGCGAAGCGGCCGCGACGGGCAGGTACAATGCCTGCGAAGCTTCGACATCGTTTCGTCAACGTTGTGCATGATGGGCTCACCCGAACCGTGGTTGTGGCTGGCGGCGCTCGTGCTGATCGTGGTCGGCGTGGGCGGTACTGTGTTACCGGCGCTGCCGGGTGTTCCGCTGGTATTCGGCGGGCTGCTGCTCGCCGCCTGGATCGATGATTTCCGCGAGGTCGGCTACGTAACGCTCGCCCTGCTCGGCGCATTGACGCTCCTGACGATGATCGTCGATTTCGCAGCCACCCTGCTCGGCGCCAAGCGGGTCGGCGCCAGCCGCGCCGGCATCATCGGCTGCGCGCTCGGGACCATCGCCGGCATGTTCTTCGGCCTCGCCGGGCTCGTCATCGGCCCGTTCGCCGGCGCGCTGATCGGCGAGCTGAGCGCACGGCGCGACGTTCTTTCCGCGGGACGCGTCGCCATCGCCACCTGGGTGGCGCTCTTGTTCGCGGCCGTGGTCAAGCTCACGACCGTATTCATGATGCTCGGCATCTTCACGTTCGCCTACATCGTGTAGCCGCAGAACGCTTCGATCGCCTTGATAGAATGGCCGCGTCGACCGGGCCGCAGCGGCGCTGGGTCAGAACGGGATTCATGCATGAGCACCAGATCACCGCGCGCAGCGCAGGCCACGACAGCAGCCGTGAACGAGCCCGCCGCCGCAAACTTTCTGCGCGCGATCGTCGAGGACGACTTGCGCAACGGCCGCACCGCCGGGCGCAAGTGGAGCGGCAGGCCCGGCCCGGCAGCGGCGCAGGCCGATGCGCCGGCCGATCCGTGGCCGCTGCGCACGCGCTTTCCGCCGGAGCCGAACGGCTACCTGCACCTCGGGCACTCGAAGTCAATCTGCCTCAACTTCGGTCTCGCGCGCGACTACGGCGGCGCCTGCCACCTGCGCTTCGACGACACCAACCCGACCAAGGAAGAGCAGGCGTACGTCGACTCGATCATCGATGCGGTGCACTGGCTCGGCTTCGAATGGGGCGAGCATCTCTACTTCGCCTCCGATTATTTCCAGACGCTGTACGACTTCGCCGAAGCGTTCATCACGCATGGCCTTGCCTATGTCGACAGCCAAAGCGCGGAGCAGATGCGCGCCAACCGCGGCACACTGACCGAGCCGGGGCGAGCGAGCCCTTATCGCGATCGCACGGCGGACGAGAACCTGGCGCTCTTTCGGCGCATGGCGGCGGGCGAGTATCCCGACGGCGCGCACGTGCTGCGACTCAAGATCGACATGGCTGCGGCCAACATCGTGCTGCGCGATCCGGCGATCTACCGCATCCGCCACGCGCAGCACCATCGCACCGGCAGCCGCTGGTGCATCTATCCGCTGTACGACTACGCGCACTGCGTCTCGGATGCACTCGAGAACATCACGCACTCGATCTGCACGCTCGAGTTCGAGAACAACCGCGCGTTGTACGACTGGATCGTGCAGAAGCTCGCCAGGCTGAATCTACTGGTGCGGCCGCTGCCGCACCAGTACGAATTCGCCCGGCTCAACCTAACCTACGTCGTGCTGTCGAAGCGGCGCCTGATCCAGCTCGTCGACGAGGGCCACGTCGACGGCTGGGATGACCCGCGCATGCCGACCCTGGCCGGGGCGCGCCGGCGCGGTTACACGCCCGAGGGGTTTCGTCTGTTTGCCGAGCGCATCGGCGTTTCCAAGGCCGACTCGTGGATCGACTACGCCGTCCTCGAGGAGTGCATGCGCGGCCACATGAACGAAACGGCGCCGCGCCGCATCGCGGTGCTCGATCCGGTGAAGCTCGTGATCGATAACTATCCCGAAGGCGCCGAGGAGGCGTGCGAAGCGCCCAATCACCCGCAACGGCCCGAATGGGGCAAACGCGCGCTGCCGTTCTCGCGCGAATTGTGGATCGAGCGCGAGGACTTCGCCGAGAGCCCGCCAAAAGGCTACTTCCGTCTCTATCCCGGCAATCGCGTTCGACTGCGCTACGGCTTTGTGGTCGAGTGCACGGGCTGCGACAAGGACGCTGCCGGCGCAGTGCTTGCGGTGCACTGCAAATACTTCTCCGATTCGAAGTCGGGCACGCCGGGCGCGGATGCCTACAAGGTGAAAGGCAATATCCATTGGATCGGCGCGCGTCACGCCTATCAGGCTCCGGTGCGCCTGTACGACCGTTTGTTCAAGGTGCCACACCCGGGGAGCGAGCGCGATTTCATCGCCGATCTGAATCCGGGCGCGAAAAGAGTCGTCATCGCGCAACTCGAACCGGCGCTGCGCGCGGCCGAGCCGGAGGCGCGCTTCCAGTTCGAGCGCCACGGCTACTTCGTCGCCGACCGGATTGACTCGCGTCCCGGCGCACCGGTATTCAATCGCGCGGTGAGCTTGAGGGATTCATGGAACCGATGATCAAGTCGAGCATGACGATTCGCTGCAAAGCCGCAGTTCTTCGCACCATCGGCGCACCGCGACCGTATGCGCGCTCGCGCCCGATCTCGATCGAGGAGATCGACCTTGCCGCGCCGAAGCCGGTCGAATTGTTGGTCAAGATCGCCGGCGCCGGACTGTGCCATTCCGACCTGTCGGTGATCAACGGCGACCGCGCACGGCCGGTCCCGCTCGTACTCGGCCACGAAGGCTCGGGCGAGGTGGTCGAGGTGGGCACGGCCGTCGACGACGTGCGCGCCGGCGATCATATCGTGTTCCAGTTCTCGGCCGCGTGTGGGCGCTGCCCGCGCTGCGCCGAGGGCCGCCCGCAGGTGTGCGAGCGCGCGGCGGCCGCGAAGGCTGCCGGTGGCCTGATGGCGGGCGGCAGCCGCATCAGCGCGGTGAACGGCGAGCGCATCGCACACCATTCCGGCCTTTCCTGCATGGCCGAGTACGCAGTGGTGGATCGCGGCAGCGTGGTCGTGATCGACAAGACGATGCCGCTCGCCGACGCGGCGTTGTTCGGTTGCGCGGTGATGACGGGCGTGGGCGCCGTGATCAACACCGCCCGCATCCGCCCGGGCGACACGGTCGCCGTGCTGGGTCTGGGCGGCGTGGGGCTGAGCGGTATCCTCGGCGCCCGCCTCGCCGGCGCCGAGACGATCGTCGCGATCGATCGCGAGGCGTGGAAGCTCGAAGTCGCCGCGAGTCTGGGTGCGACTCACATGGTGTGTGCACTCGATCCCGACTGCATCGAGCAGGTGCGCGACCTTACCCGCGGCGGCGTCGACTACGCCTTCGAGCTCGCGGGCGATATCGATGCGATGCAAACCGCGTATGCGATCGTCAAGTACGGCGGAACCGTGGTTGTTGCCGGCTTACCGGCCGCGGGCGCGACCTTCCGCGTCGACCAATGCGACCTGGTCGGGCAGGAGAAGGCGATCCGCGGCAGCTACATGGGCTCGTGCGTGCCGGTGCGCGACATCCCGCGCTTCATCCGCCTCTACCAGGAGGGCCGCCTGCCGGTCGACCGGCTGATCGACGGCCACATCGGCTTCGATCAACTCAACGCCGGGTTCGACAAGCTGCACGACGTGAAGGCGATCCGGCAGATCCTCACCCCGCACGCGGCCGGCGCGTAGTCGCGCCGCCAGTGCGCAGGAGCTCGCGTCCGGGTTACAACGGCCGGATCGCGACCTTGCGCCACTTGATCGCGCCACCGGGCTGCTTGCCGCGGTTGCCGAACTGCAACGCGAACGGGCCGGACTTGAACTTGTCGTTCACCATATGGGCCGTCACCTCGCCGTTCAACTTGACGGTAACCTGGTTACCCCTGGCATAGATCTCGAACGTATTCCACTTCCCACCCGCCTTGAACTTCGGCGGTACCGGCACCTGCGCGAAGTTGACGATCGCCCCGGTGGCGTATTCAGGCCCCGGGCGCTGATCGAAGATATTCACTTCGTAGCTGCTGTCTGCTCCGATCTTTGTCGGGGTGCTGGCGCGGATGAAGATACCGCTGTTGGTGGTGGGCTCGGCGAAGAACTCGGCGTAGATCTCGAAATCTCCGTACGACTGCTTCGTCACCAGATAGCTCGTGCTCTTGGCCTTGTCGGCGACGATAGCGCCGCCTTCGGCGCGCCAGTTCGCGTTGCCGATGCGATTGAAGTTTTCAAGTCCCTTCTCGCCGTCGATCAGCACGTTGTAGCCCGAGTTCGGTCCGGGCGTTGCGCATCCGGCAAGCGCGAACGTGACGCAGAGCAGTGCGGCAACAAGATGCTTCATGATCATCCCCCCTCTTTCGAGTCGTCTGAAGAGCGCCACTGCGTTCGAGCGGGAAGCCGGCGCTACTCGAGCGTGCCGGCTTCCCGACGGCGCAGGAAGGACGCCCGCGCCGCGGTTCGATTTTGGGATGCCCGATCAAGCAGGTCCAAGGAAAACACTTCCGCCGAACGTGCGTTCCAAACTCGCGGTTGCACCGATGCGACACACGCCGGCCTCGCGTGCGCTGCCCGGATACCGCTGGCGCCACCGTGCCTCGGGCGCCTTCTACCCCTGCGTGTGCGGGAGGCTTCGCGTCAATGCGAAGTCGATACCGCCTTCTTCGCCCGCGGCATGGGCGCGACGTGGTTCGGAGCCTCGGCTCGCGTCAATGCAAGACCAATCCTGCGTTCTTCACCACCGTGCGCCACTTGGCGATCTCGGCGTTGATGTGGGCGCTGAACTGCTGCGGCGTGCTGCCGACCGGAGTGGAGCCTTCCGCCGACAGGCGCTTCGCCGTTTCCGGCGACTTGACCGCCTCGGCGATGGCCGCGGAGAGCTTTTCGACGATCGGGCGCGGCACCTTGGCGCCGGTGATGACGCCGTACCACTGATCGACCTCGTAGCCCGGCACGCCGGCCTCGGCAACGGTGGGGATATCGGCTGCTACCGGTGAGCGCTTATTGGCGGTGATCGCCAGCGGGCGCAGCTTCCCCGCGGTGAAATGCGGGCGCAGACTCAGAAAAGTGCCGAAGCCGAGCTGGATGTTGCCGGCAAGCGCATCGATGATGACCGCGGCACCCCCTTTGTACGGGATATGCACCATCTTGATGTTCGCCATGTGCGAGAGCATCTCGCCGGCCAGATGCTGCAAGCCGCCGGTGCCCGAGGAGCCGAAGTTGAGCTTGCCGGGGTTCGCCTGCGCGTAGGCGATCAGTTCCTTGATCGTCGTGACCGGCACCGACGGATTCACATACACCACGTAAAAGAGCGAGGTTGCCTGCGAGACCGCCTGCAAGTCCTTGGTCAGATCGTACGGCAGTTTCGGATTGGTCGCGGCGTTGACCGCGTGAGACGCGGAAATGAGGCAGATGGTGTAGCCGTCGGGCACCGCCTTGGCGGTCAGATCGACCGCGATCGCACCCGCCGCGCCGGTTCGGTTGTCGGCGACGACCTGCTGGCCCCAGCGCTCGGTGAGCTTGGCCGCGATCGTGCGCGCCGTGATGTCGGTGCCGGCACCGGCGACGAACGGCACCAGAAAACGAATCGGCCGACTCGGGAAGTGATCGACATCGGCCGCCTGCGCGGCGCCAACCGATCCTAGCAACAACGTACTCAGCATGCTTGCAAACAACGGATTCTTTACCATGTGAACACCTGTCACGATCTATGCTCTGGGCTTCGAGTTCCGGGCCGGCACGGCAACGCGCAACACGCGCGAGGCGCCGATACGCGCCCGCGCGCCATGCACATGAAACGCACAGCGGGGGACAAGAATCGACCCCGGCGCGATCGCATGCCGCCGGGTCGATCGGCTGCTATTCTAAGGCCGCGCGCGCGCGTTTCGTCACGCCGCGCGCGCGCGCCACTCGCGCGATTCCACCAGCGCGAAGAACTCTTCGCAGATCCGGTGTAGCAGATCGGGCTCCTCCAGATTCACGAGGTGCCCTGTGGCGGGCGCCACCAGCAAACGTACCGCCGGCGACACACGCTGCATGAACAATCCGGATTCGATCGCGACCGGATCCTCGTCGCCCACCACCACCTGCGCCGGAACCTTGAGCGCGCGCAGCGCCCGCTCCATGCCGAAGAGCGAAGGGCGCCGTCCCTGCACGCGGCGCGTGATGTTGGCGCAACCCTGCGCCGAATGCTGCATGAAGCGCCGGCAGAAATCGTCGAACGCGCGCGGGTTTTTCTGCCGCAACTGCACCCGGTTGGGCGCGTTGCGCAGCCTCTTCAACACCGCCGCCAGGCCCTCCTGCTCGTATTCGCGCGCGCGCGCCTCGACCGAGCGTGCGAACGCCGCGCGGTTGCGCGGATCGGCGCCGCTGCCGATGCCGATCATCGTGAGCGAGAGCGCCATGCGCGCATAGTCGAGTCCGAAATCGAGCGTCGAGCGCGAGCCCATCGAGCAGCCCATGATATGCGCCTTGCGCACGCCCGCGGCGCGCATGACGGCGGCGATATCGTCGACCGCGTGCCGGTGCGAGTAGGCCGAAAGCGCCTTCGGCACCTCGGAAGGCGGATAGCCGCGCGCGTTGAATGCGATGCAGTGGTGGTGGCGGCTGAAGTGCTGCAACTGCTTCTCCCAGCTCCACAGATCGCCGGAGAATTCGTGCACGAACACGATCGGCGTTCCACGGCCCGCTTCCTC
Source organism: Burkholderiaceae bacterium (assembly GCA_011525945.1). Lineage (GTDB taxonomy): Bacteria > Pseudomonadota > Gammaproteobacteria > Burkholderiales > WYBJ01 > WYBJ01. The sequence continues at coordinate 19,090 of WYBJ01000058.1, forward strand.
GTAATACAGGCGCGCACCGTCCGAATCGACATAGGGCATGTCGTCGCCTCCTTCGGTATGGCGGTGCCATAATTGTGCCTGCTTTCCCGTCGCGTTGCCAGATTCGGCACGAAATCGCGGCGACCGGCCTGTCCGCGCAATGCGCCGGCAATGCACCAAGGCCGCCTCGATCAGATTTCTGCTCGCGGCCGCGGGCAGCTCATCGGGCTCGATCGCGGGGTTGCGATTGATCGCAAGCGCGGGATCGCCGGGTCGGTGCAAGCGCTTAGCGATATCCGCCAGCGTCCGGATCGGCATCGACGAATACGGCAGGCGCGCGCCGGGCGTAAGTCATCGCGGTCGCAGGCAGCAAGCGGCGCCAGACGGAAGCGAGAACAAACGGCCGACGTCGGGTGGCGCCGCGATGAAGCCTTGTTCGAGAAGATGGCGGGCGAGGCGATCGACCACCCGCCGATTGGCGTCGGTCCAGCCGTAGGGCAGCGGATCGCCGCCGAAACGCTCCAAGGTGCGGGCCCAGTGCGTGCCGGCCCACGGAACCAGCGTCGTTCCGAGCTTGCGCTGATACGCACGCGCCTTGGCGGCCCTGTCGAGCTCAACGAGCAGAGCGGCGGATGGGGTTGGCAGCGCATCGGCTAGAATAGCCGCTGCCGATCTCCGCCGGCCAAATCCTGGCGCGGCGATTTCATCGAGCTCCGAGCCCCGCTTCCGTGCCGACCGCGAAAGACGCCGGCGCCATCGTCATTCACGGCGCGCGCCAGAACAATCTCAAGAACCTCTCGCTCGAGCTGCCGCTCGATCGGCTGATCGTCGTTACCGGCGTTTCGGGCTCGGGCAAATCGTCGCTCGTGTTCGACACGCTCTACGCCGAGGGGCAGCGGCGCTACGTCGAAACGTTCTCACCCTACGCCCGCCAGTTCCTCGACCGGATGGACAAGCCGCAGGTCGAACGCATCGAGGGGATTCCCCCGGCGATCGCCATCGACCAGACCAACCCGGTGCGCACCTCGCGCTCCACGGTCGGTACGATGACCGAGCTCAACGATCATCTGAAGCTCCTGTTCGCCCGCGCCGCGAAGCTGTATTGCCGCAACTGCGGGGGCAACGTGCGACGCGACACGGCCGAATCGATCTACGCGACACTCGCTCGGCGCGCCGGGCAGTGCGGCGATCCGCGCATGATCGTCACCTTTCCGGTGCGCGTGCCGGATAACTTCTCGCGCGGCGAGGTGCTGCAGCTGCTCGAAAGCCAGGGCTACACCCGCATCCATGACGAAGGCAAGGGTGTGCTCGAGGTCGTGCAAGACCGGCTGCGTCTGTCGAATGCCGACCGCGCGCGCGTGATCGAGGGGTTGGAAGCGGCGTTGCGTATCGGGCAGGGGCGCGTGAACGTACACCCGGTCGAGGGCGAAGCGGCGGCCGATAACGCGCGCGCGAAGGCCATCGCGTCACCGGTGTGGCGTTTCTCCTCCGACCTGCACTGCGCCGACTGCGACATCCACTATTCCGACCCTGTGCCGAGCCGGTTCTCGTTCAATTCCCCCGTGGGCGCGTGCGACACCTGCCGTGGTTTCGGACGCACCATCGGCATCGATTTCGGCCTGATCGTGCCGGACGAATCGAAGACCTTGCGCGAAGGCGCGGTCCGACCCTGGCAGAGCCCGAGCTTCAAGGAATGCCAGGACGACCTCGCGAAGTATGCGCTCGAGCGGAACATCCCGCTCGATGTGCCGTTTCGCGAGCTCACGCAACAGCAGCGCAGCTGGGTGCTCGAAGGCGAGCCCGAATGGATCAGTTGGCGCAAATCCTGGCCCGGCACCTGGTACGGCGTGCGGCGTTTTTTCGCCTGGCTCGAGACCAAGGCGTACAAGATGCACATCCGCGTGCTGCTGTCGCGCTATCGAGCATATACGCCGTGCGACGCCTGCAACGGCGCGCGGCTCAAGACCGATGCGCTCGCCTGGCGTCTGGGCGGCCACGCCGATACGCACATCGTCCCGGCCTGCGAGCGCTTCCTACCCGTCGGCGTCGGCTTCGATCGGGCGATGCTCGAAGCACTGCCCGGTCTTAACGTGCACGACCTGATGCTGATGCCGATTTCGCGCTGTCGCGAATTCTTCGCCCGCGTGGCATTGCCGGCGCCGCTCGACCAGGCGAGCGATCTGCTCCTGAACGAAATTCGCGCGCGCCTCGACTACCTGTGCCAGGTGGGGCTGGGCTACCTCAGCCTCGATCGCCAATCGCGCACGCTCTCGGGCGGCGAAGTACAGCGAATCAATCTCACCACCGCGCTCGGCACCTCGCTCGTCAATACGCTGTTCGTGCTCGACGAGCCGTCGATCGGCTTGCACCCGCGCGACATGGGGCGTGTGATCGAGGTGATGCACCGCCTGCGCGATGCCGGCAACACGCTCGTGGTGGTCGAGCACGATCCGCAGATCATGCGCGAAGCCGATCTTCTGCTCGACATGGGGCCGGGCCCAGGCGAACGCGGTGGCGAGGTGGTCTCGTTTGGCGCCCCGGCCGAAATCGGCCGCGCCGCGAACTCGCTCACCGCCGACTACCTGTGCGGGCGCAAGACAGTGTCGACCGGCGAACACAGACGGGTCGTCGATGCGGCCACGCCAGTGATCGAGCTGCGCGGTGCGGCCGAGCACAACCTGCGCGACATCGACGTGCGCATCCCGCTCAACCGCCTGGTGTGCGTGACCGGCGTCTCGGGATCGGGCAAATCGACGCTGGTGCAGGACGTGCTGTACGCGGCGCTGCTGAAGGCCAAAGGGAAGCCGACCGAAGCGCCGGGGCGATATCGCGATCTCTCAGGCGACGCGGCGATCGGCGAAGTCATCCTGGTCGACCAGACGCCGATCGGGAGAACCACGCGATCGAATCCCGCGAGCTACGTCGGTGCGTTCGACGCCATTCGCAAGCTCTTCGCCGCCGCGCCGCTGGCGAAACAGCGCGCTTACACGCCGGGAACGTTCAGCTTCAACTCGGGCAATGGCCGCTGCCCCAACTGCGGCGGCAACGGCTTCGAGCACATCGAGATGCAGTTCCTGTCCGACGTGTATCTGCGCTGCCCCGACTGCGACGGCCAGCGCTTCCGTGCCGAGGTGCTCGAAGTGACGCTTTTCGGGCCCGACGGCGATGCGCACTCGATCGCCGGCGTGCTCGAGTTGACGGTCGCGCAGGCGATCGTGTTCTTCGCCGCCGAGCCCGAGGTGCTGCGCGCACTGCGGCCGCTCGCCGCCGTGGGGTTGGAATACATCCGTCTCGGCCAGCCCGTGCCAACCCTCTCGGGCGGTGAAGCGCAGCGCCTGAAGCTTGCCGGCTACCTCGCGCAGGCCGCGCGCAGCGCAAGCGAGGAGCCGAAGCTTTTCTTGTTCGACGAGCCAACCACGGGCTTGCATTTCGACGACATCGCCAAGCTGCTGCAGGCCTTTGCCCGGCTGATCGACGCCGGGCACTCGCTGGTGGTGCTCGAGCACAACCTGGACGTGATCCGCACGGCCGATTGGATCATCGACCTCGGACCGGAAGGCGGCGAAGCCGGTGGGCGTATCGTGGGCTGCGGCACGCCGACCGAGATCATGCGCATCGATGCCTCGCATACCGGCCGCGCGCTCCTCGCGTACGGAAGAGCAGCCGGGCTCGAGTTTCCGACGGCGCAGATCCCAACCGCGGTGAAAGAGCCATCTCCCGCGCATCCAACGTTGCTGCCTTCGCGCGCCCGGAACAGCGATGGATCGAGCCCAGCCGCTCGTTCGCGAGCGGCGATCGAGATTCACAACGCGCGCGAGCACAACTTGCGCAGCATCGACGTGAGCGTGCCGCGCGACCGCTTCACCGTCGTGACCGGGGTATCGGGCAGCGGCAAGAGCACGCTCGCGTTCGACGTGCTGTTCGCCGAGGGGCAGCGCCGCTACCTCGAATCGCTCAACGCCTATGCGCGCCAGTTCGTGCAGCCGGCGGCGCGGCCCGATGTCGACGCGATCTTCGGCATCCCGCCGACGGTGGCGATCGAGCAGCGCACGAGCCGCGGCGGGCGCAAGAGCACCGTGGCGACACTCACCGAGGTGTATCACTTCCTGCGCGTGCTCTACGTGAAGCTCGGCACCCAATTCTGTCCGCAGTGCGACGTCGCGATCGAGCCGCAAAGCACGGATGCGATCGCCGCGAGCCTCATGCGCAGCTATCGCGGCGAGCGCATCGGCCTGCTCGCCCCGCTGGTGGCCGCGCGCAAGGGCTACTACACCGACCTCGCCAAGTGGGCTGCGGGCAAGGGTTTCGGCCATCTGCGCGTAGACGGCGACTTCCTGCCGACTGCGAAGTGGCCGCGTCTGGATCGGTTTCGCGAGCACACGATCGAGCTGCCGGTAGCCGACGTGGCGGTACGCGCCGACAACGAACCGACGTTGCGCGCGGGGCTCGCGCAGGCGCTCGAATACGGCAAAGGCGTCGTGCACGTGCTCGCGCCCTTGGATGCGCTCGCCGCGGCGATGGCGAACAACGACGCCTCGCTTGCGCGCATGCACACCTGCGTCTACTCGACCAAGCGCGCCTGTCCGAGCTGCGAGCGCAGCTTCCCCGAGCTCGATCCGCGCCTGTTCTCGTTCAACTCCAAACACGGCTGGTGCACCACCTGCTTCGGCACCGGGCTTGCGCTGAGCGGGTTCGACGCCGAGCAAAGCGGCGAAGAGATCTGGTGGAACGAGTGGTACGAGAAGCCGGACGAACCCTGCCCTGCCTGCAAGGGGCAGCGGCTCAATCCGCAAGCGCTCGCGGTACGGCTGCGCGGGCGCACGATTGCCGAGATGACCGCATTGTCGGTCGCGCAGGCCGCGGCGCACTTCGGTTCGATCGAGCTCGCCGGACGCGAAGCCGAGATTGCGCGCGATTGCGTCGCCGAGTTGCGCGCGCGCCTCGCTTTCCTCGGCGATGTCGGACTCGACTACCTCGCGCTCGACCGTGCCGCGCCCACGCTTTCAGGGGGCGAAGCGCAGCGCATCCGGCTCGCGGCGCAACTCGGCTCGAACCTGCGCGGCGTGTGCTACATCCTGGACGAGCCGACCATAGGCCTGCATCCGCGCGACAACCGCATTCTGCTCGATACGCTCGCGAAGCTCGAAGCCAAGGGCAACACGCTGGTCGTGGTCGAACACGACGAAGACACGATCCGGCGCGCCGATCACGTCATCGACCTCGGCCCGGGCGCGGGCAGCCGCGGCGGCAGGGTCGTGGCGAAGGGCTCGGCGCAGGCGCTGATCGCCTCGCCCGCATCGATAACGGGGCGCTTGCTCGCCGCTCCCTTACGCCATCCGCTCGCGCCGCGCCGCGCGGTGCACACGCGCACCGAGTCGATCGAGATCGAGGGCGCGCAGTTGCACAACCTGCGGCAGGTGCGAGCGCGTATCCCATTGGCGCGGCTGACGGTCGTCAGCGGTGTTTCCGGCAGCGGCAAGAGCAGCCTCGCGCGCGATGTGCTGCGCGACAACCTCGCCCGCCTGGTCGCCGAACGCCGCAGCCAAGGCCGCGCCATCGCTTCCGCGCAGCGCCGAGCGCAGCCGAAAGGATCGGGATCGAGCCCGGCTTTCCACGGCTGCAGCGCGATCCGGGGCTGGGAGTCGATCGCACGCGTGCTCGAAGTCGACCAGACGCCGATCGGCAAGACGCCCCGGTCGTGCCCGGCAACGTATGTCGGCTTCTGGGACGCGATCCGGCGTCTTTTCGCCGATACCGCCGAGGCGCGTATGCGCGGCTACGGGCCGGGCCGCTTCTCCTTCAACACCGCGGGCGGGCGCTGCCGCGAATGCGACGGTCAGGGCATCAAGCGCATCGAGATGAGCTTCCTGCCCGACGTGAAGGTGCTGTGCGACGCATGCGGCGGCGCGCGCTTCGATCGCGAAACGCTCGCCGTGGCGTTCAAGGACAAGTCGATCGGCGACGTGCTGGCGATGAACGTCGACGAGGCGGTCGAGTTCTTCGCCGCTCACCGCGGCATCCACGCCTGCCTGCGCCTGCTGCAGGACGTGGGGCTGGGTTATCTCACGCTCGGCCAGCAAAGCCCCACCCTCTCGGGTGGCGAAGCACAGCGCATCAAGCTCGTGACCGAGCTGGCGAGAAGCGCAGACGGCAATGCCACCCGCATCACCCGGCGCGCGAGCCCCGCGGACGCATCCGCACAGCAGCGCAAGGGTCGCTCGCTCTACGTCCTCGATGAACCGACCGTCGGCCTGCACATGGCCGATGTCGAGAAGTTGATCCGCGTGCTGCACCGGCTGGTCGATGCCGGCAATACCGTGGTCGTGGTCGAGCACAATCTGGATATCATGGCCGAAGCCGACTGGATCATCGATCTCGGCCCTGAAGGCGGTGATGCGGGCGGGCGCATCGTCGCCCAAGGCGCGCCTGAGGACATCGTCGGCCGCGGCGCCGCCGGACCCAAGGCAGTCTCCCATACCGCCCGCATCCTGGGCGAGTTCTTACGGGAGCGCAGCACGCCAGCGATACCACCGAGCCGTAGCTCACGCGCGCGCAATGCGCGCACGGATGCCTAACGATGCCTAACCGCCCAAGCGCGCCTGCACCTGATGCCGGTCAGCGTTAACGCGACGACAGCGCCCACGCTAGCGCAGGCCGCGCACGAACTCTTCCAGCAGCGCATCGAATCGCCGCGGCTCGTCGACGAACAGGGCATGGCCCGCACGCTCGAAGATCTCGACGCGAGTCCCGGGCCGGTGGCGCCGCAGGTTCTTCGCCTGCTCGGCGAACTGCGGCGTGACGACGTAGAGCAGCGGCTTGGGGAAAGCCCAGGCGATATCGCGCCAGTATTCGCGCGGCTTGGGGTAGGAAAGCAGATCGATGCTCGCCTGCAGCGGCAAGCGCAGCGCGCCATCGATCAGTTGCCGGATCTGCTCGGGTGGGCGCGGGCTGTGAAAGATCGCCCGCACGAACGCCGCCACGGCCTTGGCGCGATCGGCCTTGAGCGCGTCGGTGAAGTTACCCGCCGCAGGCGGCGGCTGTTCGCCCACCGAACTGTCGACCAACACCAGCGCCGCGATGTGATCATGACCGTATGCGTGCACGTAGTGCAGGCATTCGAGCGCACCGAGCGACCAGCCGATCAGCACCACCTTCGGATAACGGGTGACGAACTCGGCGATGTCGAGCGTGCGCCGATCCAAGGTGTAGCCATGCGTCGGGACAGCGGAAGCGCCCTGACCGCGCGGATCGAGCGCTGCGCATCGATGGCGTTGGCCCAGCGCGCGGAGCTGGGCATCCCAGATCGAAGCGGGCATCGACCAGCCGGTGACGAAGGCAAGCACCGCAGTGTCGGCCGCTACGCCCTTAGCCGAGGCTTCGAGCACATGCAGGCGAACGCCGTCGGAGGTGCGGAAGTAGTTGCTCTTCAGGGCAGGCAAGGCGATGTTCGTTGCGGCTGGACGAACCTCGGCGCACGCGCCGTAGCCTGGCCAGAGCGCACTGCCGAGCGGCGTCGCGATGATAGCGGCGAGCACACGCCGGCGTGAAGCCGGACACGCAGCGCCGTCCTCGCTGCGCCTGCGCTCAGCGCTCGGCGATTGTGCCGCCGGCAGCCGGCGCGGACGCCCGTACCGCCACGCGGCGCGCCACCATGGCGTTGGATTTCCCACCGCGCCAATGGTAACTGAACGAGAACGGCAGCTCGGCGGCGGACGTGTTCTTGTAGGCCGAATCGAGCCCGGCCTGATACGCCCAATGGAACGGACGGATGGGCTTGCGATAGCCGCCATAGAGGCGCACGTCCCAGCCGGCGGCTTTGAGGACGTCGTAAGGCATGCCGGTGTCGTCCTGCACCAGAAAATCGGCGGCTTCGAGCAGCGTGTCGCGTATCGTTCGAAACTGTCTGTCCTGCAGCAGATACGAGGCCGACTTGATCAACATCGGCGCCGGCCTGGCCGCGAGCAGATGCGCCAGGAACTCGGGGTAGGGGGCAAGGCCCTGATTGGTCGCATCGACGGAGAAGTATTGCAGCGTCTGCACCGGCCCATCGGGCCGCTGGAACACGATCTGCACCCCGCGCAGCCTGCGCAACGGCTTGACATCGGGCGCCTGTGCGTGCTCCGCTGCCGCGGCGTGCTTGAGCACGAGCGGTTCGACCGAGTGCACGTCGAGTCCGGCCAGCGCCATCGACGCGATCAGCACCGGCACGACGCCGCGCAGCTGCGAGGTGTGCAACTGCTTCGACATGCGCGAGGTGATGAAATAGTTGCGCTCGATCAGATCAGCCACGGCTACGCGCACGTCGCTCAGCAACTGGCCGAACGCGGCGTGATCGAGGTCTTCCAGCGCCGGCACCGCACCGGGCAGCTCCAGTCCGAACAGGATGTAGCTGCGGCAGCCCGGAAAGAGCAGGTAGGCGTTGGCGAAATCCGGCCCGCTGAAGGGATAGAGCAAGGTGCCCGATCCGCCGCAGGTGCTGCCGATCGATGCGTCGCGCCAGCGCGCCATCACGTTACCGCGCCCCTGTCTAACCTTAGCCCACCCGGACTGGATGATGTCGCGGTGCTCGCGCCACTCGCCGGTATTCGCCAGCGCGAAGTGCGCAGGCAAGGTCGGCGGCAACCCGGCGAGCACGCGCGCGGCCGACACCGTACGCGGATCGTCAAGCGACCGCGTCGAGGTGGCAGACGCTGCGGCGGGCGTGGCGGCAACGCTCGGTAGCGGATCGGCCGCCGCGATCGACGACAAGGATGCAAGCAATCCGGCGGCTGCGACGAGCGAATGCAGTGGGCCCATAATTTCGAAAAGGTCAGGGAAACGACTCGGAGTATGTAACGCCCTGGGGCGCACGTAGGCTTACAGCATGAACGCCTTTACCGGCCATTTCAGCCGCCGCCGGCATTTCGACGCACCACGCGGTGCTAAAAGCGCGCAGCGGCGATTATCGCCGCACGCCGCCGCGCCGGCGAGCGCGTTCGTTTCGGCCGCTCCGAGTTCTCGGCCTGGCACCGGGGCGCAGCGGCGCAGCCCCGCCCTGTCGGCCCGTCAGCACGCATACTGCGCGAATCATGCCGCGGATTTCTTGATCGGGATCAAACTTTGATCAGGAAGCGAAACGGATTCGGATCGGGGCTCGCTTCCAAAGGCTAGGCCGAGTACCCTAGCCGGATCAGCCCCAGGGATTCGATTCACACCGAGGAAGCCGGATGAAATTACACGAAACCGAGATCGAACTTCCGCCGCAGCAGGTCAGTCTGGACGTGTTGCTGGAAAAATACGCCAAGGGTGACGAGCGTCGCGTCGAGGACGTGCGCCGGCGCGTCGCGCGTGCACTCGCCGCCGTGGAACGCGATCCCGCCCGCTGGGAGCCGGTGTTCTACGACGCACTGGCAAACGGTTTCATCCCGGGCGGGCGCGTCAACTCCGCGGCCGGTACTTCGCTTCAGGCCACACTCATCAACTGTTTCGTCCAACCGGTCGGCGATTCGGTCTCGGAAACCGTCGACGGCAAGGCTGGGATCTACGTGGCGCTGATGGAATCGGCCGAGACCATGCGCCGTGGCGGCGGAGTCGGCTACGACTTCTCGGCAATCCGGCCGCGCGGAGCGCAGGTGCGCGGCACGCAAAGTACTGCCAGCGGGCCGGTCTCGTACATGCGGGTGTTCGACAAGAGCTGCGAGACGGTGGAATCGGCGGGCTCGCGCCGCGGCGCGCAGATGGGCATCCTGCGCTGCGATCATCCCGACATCGAGGATTTCATTCACGCCAAGGACGAGGGCGATCTCACCAATTTCAATATCAGCGTCGCGGTGAGCGATGCCTTCATGCACGCCCTCGTGCAGGATGACGAGTGGCAGCTCGTCCATAAGGCCAAGCCGGGAGCCGAGGCCGGTACGATATCGCGCCAGCGCGAGGACGGGTTGTGGATCTACCGCACGCTCAAAGCGCGCGACCTGTGGCGGCAGGTCATGCAGGCGACTTACGATCATGCCGAACCGGGCGTATTCTTCATCGACCGCGCCAACGCCGACAACAACCTCTCCTACTGCGAGACGATCGAAGCCACCAACCCCTGTGGCGAGCAGCCCCTGCCGGCGTATGGCTGCTGTTGTCTGGGCAGCGTCGATCTCACACGCTTCGTCGACGATCCGTTCGGCGCGGCCCCGCGCTTTGATTTCGATGCGTTCGCGCGCGTCGTTCGCCCGTCGGTGCGGATGCTGGACAACGTGCTCGATGTCTCGGTGTGGCCCTTGCCGCAGCAGAAGGCCGAAGCGATGGCCAAGCGGCGCATCGGCCTGGGATTCACCGGCTTGGGCGACTGCCTGGTCATGCTGGGGTTGCGTTACGACAGCGACGAAGGCCGTACGATGGCCACCCGCATTGCCGCCGCCATGCGTGACGAAGCGTATGCCGCCTCGGTCGAGATCGCGCGCGAGAAAGGCGCTTTCCCGCTGCTCGACAAAGAGACCTACCTCGCCGCACCGCACTTCGCCGCGCGCCTGCCCGAACCCGTCAAGGCGGCGATCCGCAGCCACGGCATTCGCAACTCGCACCTGCTTTCCATCGCCCCCACGGGCACGATCTCGCTCGCCTTTGCCGATAACGCCTCGAACGGTATCGAGCCACCCTTTGCGTGGTCCTACCAGCGCAAGAAGCGCATGCCCGACAACAGCTTCCGTACCTACGACGTGGAAGATCGCGCCTGGCGCCTGTATCGTCACCTGGGCGGTGACGTGAACGCGCTCCCGGACGCTTTCGTCACGGCGCTGGAGCTTTCGGCGCAAGATCACATGCGCATGGTGGCGGCGGTCGCGCCCTATGTCGACTCGGCCATCAGCAAGACGGTCAACGTCGCCGAAGACTATCCGTATGGACAATTCGAGGATCTGTACCTCGAAGCGTGGCGCGCCGGGCTGAAGGGCCTTACCACCTACCGCCCCAATCGCGTCTTGGGCAGCGTGCTCTCGCTCGCGCCCTCACCGCAGGCCGCCGAGCCGAACGACCTGGACATCACCGATGCCGACCGGCGTATCCGTCTCGAGGCCACCCCCGAGCCGGCGTTGTCGAGCCTGCGCTGGCCGGGGCGGCCCAAGCTTGCAGCCGGCAATCCCTCATGGACCTACATGGTCGAGTCGCCGTTCGGCCAGTTCGCGATTTTCGTCGGCCACGTGGAAAACGGAGAAGCGTATCCGTTCGAAGTCTGGGTGAACGGCAACGAGCAGCCGCGCGGTCTCGGCGCGGTGGCGAAAACACTGTCGATGGATATGCGCGCGCAGGACAAGGCGTGGTTGCGCATGAAACTCGACATGCTTGCGCGCACCGTGGGCAACGATACCTTCGATTGCCCGATGCCGCCCGCAGGCGAAGTGATGCGCGTGCCGAGCATGGTGGCCGCGTTTGCGCGCATCGTGCGCTTCCGTGTCGATCAGCTCGGCGCATTCTCGAGCGAGGACGGCGCGGCGCCGGTGCTCGATACCCTGTTCGCGAACAAGGAACCGAAAACCGGCACCGACGGCACGATGTCGTGGACGGTCGACGTGTTGAACGCCGTCACGGGCGACGACTTCCTGCTGATCCTGAAGGAGCTGGTGCTTCCGGCGGGGCAGCGCAGGCCCTACTCGGTGTGGCTCGCGGGGAGCTATCCGCGCGCGCTCGACGGGCTGTGCAAGCTGCTCTCGCTCGACATGCGCGTGATCGATCCGGCGTGGATCGGCATGAAGCTGAGGAAGCTGCTCAACTACGCCGAGCCGCTTGGCGACTTCATGGCGCGTGTGCCCGGCGCCGAGGGCCAGCAGAATTTCCCGAGCACGGTCGCCTACATCGCGCGGCTCATCATCCACCGCTACGCGATGCTCGGCGTGCTCGACGAGCGCGGCTACCCGGTTGACGAGATGGGCGTGCTCGAAATGCCCGATGACGAGCGCAGCCGCACCACCTACAGCCGTATCACCGGCAAGCCTTGCAAGGAATGCGGCAACACGGCGGTGATCAAGAAGGACGGCTGCGAGTTCTGTACCGCCTGCGGCGCGATCGGGGCGTGCGGATGAGACGCGAGCGCGAGCAGCCGCGGCGCGCGGCCGCCGCGTGCGCCGCGTCGCGTCCTTCAGCCTGAAACCGGATCGGCGCGCCCTCGTCGCGTGAGCAGGCGCGCCAGCCGGCGCAGCAGCCCGAAGAACGCGGCCGCCCAGGCGACGATTGCCGTGTACAGGAAGATCCGCGCCGGAAGCCAGAGAAAATCGAGCTTGAGCGACTCGGCCATCTCATAGGTGGCCGCGGAGTACATGCCCAGCGGGAAGACCGCCCCCCAGTAGAGCGGATCGTAGCGTAGCGGAAAGCGCATGTAGCCGTAGCGCCACACGCCGAGCAGCAGCAGCATCGGTATCCACCACGTCGCGGTCGCCCAGTACAGAACGGTGAAGCCTTTGACGAAGGGCAGTATCGCAAGCAGGAACGGCGCATCCGGCGCGTTCAGAATCAGCATCGAGCCCGCCAGAGTCGAAATCGCCATCGCCCCCATGTTGATCCAGTACGGCGGCGTGAGATCCTCGGGCGCGAGTCGGAAGAAGGTATAGCGGTAGAAGATGAGCGACATGAGCCAGATGTAGAGCATGCCGCCCCAGAGCCACATCGACAGCGCGAAGAAATTCATCGCGATCTTGTGCGGCGGATGGATGTGCCCGGCGAGCAGCGCCGCGAGCAGCGCGAGCGACTGCGTCGAGACGACGGCGAGCAGCCATCCGCCCGAAATGCCTTTGTCCAGCGGCGGCTTGACCGATTTGACCGTCAATGCGGTCAGGACCGTGTAGGTAATGACGACCCAGAGCAGCGCCGCGAACGCGCCAAGCGCCAGAGCCGTGCGGTAGCCCTCGACAAAGAGCAGGGCCTGCCCGCCCAGGACGGAGGTCCCGGCCACCGCGGTGAAGAATCCGGGAGCGCGCAGATGATCGACCATGTCGCCGAAGAAGTGCCGCGGATGGCGGATCGCCCGCGCGAGGTTGAGCACGCACAGCACGAGCCATGCGGTAATGTTGAGCGCGAATAAAGCGAGCGCAAAGCCGTGCAGGCCGTGAAACTGGGATGCGACCGATACGATTCCGGTCGCCATCACCAGACCGAAATAGGCGGGAGACAACCCGGCAAGGCCCGCGGAGGCGGCGTGCACCGGGATCGATGCATCCGGCGTGAGCGGGGGCTGTGTGTGTTCCGCCGCCATGCGACTACGCCGAGGCCTTGCGATTCCGGTCGGGGAGCGGGCGGACAAGCATCTGGCGCAAGCTCGCTAGCCGCCAGCCGCAAGCGCTCGCAGCGCATCGATGAGCTCGCTATCGTTCAACTCGCCCATCCCGGAATCGACCATCTGCCCGAACACCGCACACGCCGCGGCTCCGATCAGCGCCTGGCGGCCGAGTTTCTCGGCGAGTTGCACGCCGTACTGCGAATCCTTCAGCCGCCCTCGGCCCGAAAAGCCCACCGGCTGGTTGCGCCTGCCTTCGGCCATCACGGCTGAATGGTGGGCGACGTGCTTGCTGCCGGTATAGCCGAGCGCAAACGCTTCCGCGGCGACTGCGAGGTCGATTCCGGCCGCCTCGCACTGGACCATGGCTTCGGCGACCGAGGCTACCTGGATCACGCCGAGCAGGTTGTAGATCAACTTGTACGCCGTGCCCGCTCCGGCCGGGCCAAAGTGGAAGATCTTCTTGGAGAATGCCGCCAGCACGGGCTTGAGCTCGTCGAGCTCCTCCTTGCTGCAACCGGCGTAGACACGCAGCTCGCCGGCCTCAGCCGCGTCGGGCCTGCCGGCCACCGGCAAATCGATGTAGCGCAAGCCGCGCGATCGGACGATACCCGCCAGCTCCACGACCCAGTCGTGCGACAGCGTGGAGCACTCGGCCAGGAGCATGGCGGGACTCACCGGGCCGCTCAGGATGCCGTTGGCGCCGGTCCAGACTTCGCGCGACGCCGCGTCATCGGTGACGGAAGCCATCACAACATCCGCACCCTCGACCGCTGCGGCCGCGCTCGCTGCGATCCTCGCCCCGGCGTCGCGCACCACCTGGGTCTTCTCCAGCGTGCGGTTGTAAGCGGTCACTTCGTGGCCCGCCCCGAGCAGACGCAGGATCTTCGCCTGCCCCATGTTGCCGACGCCAATGTATGCGACTTTCGCCAAACTCGCTCTCCTTCCAGCGCCCGCCGCCGCGGGCAGGTTCGGGCCGTCAGCAAACCCTCAGTTGCAGATCACCAGCCCTTCCATCGCCAGCCCATAGCCGAGCAGTGCGCTCATTTGCCGGCGCAGCGGCTCGGTGAGCAGCCAGCGTGTGTATTTGCGATTGAGCGCGGATTGCTTCATCAGGTTACGCGCGTGCTCCCAGCCGCGTGCGAGCACCTTGTTCTTCGCATGCAGCTCGTTCACGAGCCCCAGCTCGAGCGCCTGCTGCGCGCCGATGGTCTGCGCGGTGTAGAGGAAATAGCGGCCGCGGTTCATACCCATGAGAAGCGTGAAGACCACATTCACGCCGTCGCCCGGCACCATGCCGCCGCGGAAATGCGCGCTATCCTGGAACGAGCAGTCGTCGGCACCGATCACGATGTCGCACAGCAGCGGCAGCTCCGGGTGGCGCAACGCGGGGCCGTTCACCACGCCGATCATCGGCACCTCGATGTTGAGCATGTTCATGGTCAAGCGGCGCGCCTCCGAGCCGAGCTTGCCCCACTGCTCGGGGGTGAGCTTTGGCACCGCGCGATCGGTGGAAGGCGTCACCTCGGGACCGGAAAACTCCTCGCCGGCGCCGGTGAGGATGACGATCTGATTTTCCGCATCGCGCCCCACGTCGTTGAACGCTTCCTCGAGGTTCGAATGCGCCGTCGGCCCCCAGCGCAGCGAATCGCCGTTGCTGTGCAGCGTCATCTCCAGGATGCCGTCCTCGCGGCGAAAGCGGATCGTCTCGTACTTGTCGGCGTAGTCCTTCAACTGGGTCGGCATGGTTCCTCCGCTGGTTTCGTTCGGCCGGCGATACACGCGCGCATCGATTGCGCGCAAGTAAGAATCGGGGAAGCCGGTTTATCGGGCGCCCTGCCCGCGCGGGCGCGACGGCGTTCTTTGCGCCTGCATCGCCGTGGCCGGGCTCGCGGCGGCGGATCGTTCATGCCGCAGCGCGCAGGCCGGCGCTTCGGCGCTGGGCGCGTATCGCCTCCAGCTTGTCGTCGAACAAGGTGATCGGCGGGTAGGCTTCCGGATCGGTATCGACGTCGATCAGGGTCGGCTCACCGCTGCCGAGCGCCTCACGCAGTGCCGGCAGATATTCGTCGGCGTGCTTTACCGCGATGCCGCGACAGCCGCAAGCGCGCGCAATGGCCGCATGGTCGACCGGCGTGAATTGCACCGCGCTGGTATGCCGGCCGAACTTCACGTCCTCGGCGTCCTTCTGATAGCCGAGCACGCCGTTGCTCAACACGGTGACCACGACTGCCGCGCCGGTGCGACGCGCCGTCTCCAGCTCCGACCAGACGTGGCCGAAGGCGCCGTCGCCGGTCACACACAGTACCGGGCTCGCCGGCCGGGCCGCCTTGGCCCCGAGCGCCAGCGGCAACCCCCAGCCCAGACCCGCGAGCCCGCGCGGAGAGATGAAGCGCATGCCCGCACGCAGGCAGCGCAGGTAACACGCCATCCATACCGAGGCGTAGCTCGCATCGGCGACCACGATCGTCTCCGGCGTGAGGACGCGCTGCATATCCGCCATGACGCGCTCGGGACGGATGGGTGAGGCGTTGGATGCGCACAGCGGGGCGATCTCGCGTGCACTGCGTTCACGCGCAGCGGCAATCTCGTCGATCAACGCCTGCGGGCGCGTGCGACGGCCACGCAGCCGCAGCGCAAGCGCTTCGAGCGTAAGCCGCGCATCGCCGGCAAGACGCAAGGCCTCGTAGTTGCGGCCGATCTCGCCCGGATCGACGTCGATATGAACGAAGCGTGCCGCGGGCGAGTACACGCTCCACGAATCGGTGCCGTTCTGCGCCGTGCGCGTGCCGGCGAGCACGATCACGTCGGCGCGGTGCAGTAGCGGTCGCAAGTGATAGCTCGGCGACAGCCGGCCGAGAACGTTGCCACCCACCCCGAGCGAAAGCGGATGATCCTCCGCGACCGCGCCCTTGCCCATCACCGTGGTCATGACGGGTAGAAAGGACTCTTCCTGCAAGCGAGCGAGGGCGTGTGCGGCGCCGGACAAGTGGACGCCGCCACCGGCAATGACGAGCGGGCAGCGTGCCGAGACGATCAGCTCGGCCGCCGAGTCGACGCGTTCCGGATCGGCCAACGTGCGGTCCAGGGGAAAGGCGCCGAAGTTGGCTTGCCGCTTGCCGTGCTCGGACGTGGTCTCGCGCAGCAGGTCGGCGGGAATGAGCAACGCGACCGGACCAGGCCGCCCCCCCGCGGCAGCGGCAAACGCCATGTCGATGTAATCCTCGACCCGCGTTGCCTCGCTCACGCGCCGCACCCATTTGGTACAGCCTTGGAAGAGCGCTCGGTGATCGAATTCCTGGAAGGCGTTGCGGTCGGTGTTGGCGCGCTCGACTTCCTGCACCAGCGCGACCACGGGCACGGACGACTTGAGCGCCTCGGCGAGCGGTGCAACCAGCAGCGTGGCGGCCGGGCCGTTCTGGGCCGTGACGACCGCGACACGCCCGCTCACGCGGGCATAACCGTCGGCCATTGCGCCGCCGGCGTTCTCCGTGCGATAGGTGAACTGCCGCATACCCGCGTCCTCGGCGGCAAGCAGCGCCGCGGACGGAAGGCTTTGCGAGAAGAGGACTTCCACACCATGGCGCGCGAGGCAGGCGGTGACGATCTCGGCTACGGTACGCTCGCTTTGCATATCATCCCCCGGCGCCTGCCCGCGAGCGCGAAGCGCTTACTGCTTCGCCGCGAACGCGCCGGCGCTGTCGCCCGATAGCTTGCCGAACACCACCCCCGAGGTAAGACCGGTGCCGCCCGGATAGTTATGGTAGAAGATCCCCCCCACCAGCTCGCCCGCCGCGTACAGGCCTCGGATGCCGTGGCCCGCCTGGTCCTCCACCTGACCGGTGGTCGCATTGATCTTCACGCCGCCGAAGCTGAAGGTCACGCCGCAGGTGACCGCGTAGGCCTCGAACGGCGGCTCGTCCAGCCGGTTCGCCCAGTTGGTCTTGTTGATCTTGAGCCCCTCGGTGCAGCGCCCGTCCTTGATCGCGGGGTTGTAAGGAATATCGACGCGCACCGCGGCGTTGTAGGCCTTGAGCTCCTTCAGACAGTTCGCGGCGTCCACGCCTTCGAGCTTCGTCACCAGCTCTTCGAGCGTATTCGCGCTTGCCTTGGTGATCTGCCGGATGCGGTACTCGTCGCGCAGCGACGGAATGATCTTCTTATCGAAGATCTGCCAGGCGAACATGTTCGGCTGGCTCAGCACCACGGCGCCGTACTTGGCGTAGGTGTAGTTGCGGAAGTCCGCCCCTTCGTCGACAAAGCGCTCGCCACGCGCGTTCACCATCACGCCCCAGGGATAGCAATGCTTCTGGAAATTGTCGCCGACGGCGAGATCGCCGAAAGCGGGCGCATTCATGTCCCAGCCGACGGCGTGGCAGCCCGACCAATGGCCATAAGGCATCGCGCCCACGTCGAGCGCCATGCGAATGCCGGCGCCGGTATTGAAGCGCGTGCCGCGCACCTTGGCGAGATCCCAGTTCGGCCCCAGGTACCGGGCGCGCATCTCGGCGTTCGACTCGAACCCGCCGCAGGCCAGCACCACGGCCTTGCACGCGATGTCGACGAGCTTGCCCTCGTGCCGGGCGCGCACCCCCTTCACGCCGCTATCGTCCGCGATCAGACTCACTGCCGGAGTTTCGTAGAAGATGGGAATGCCTTCGCGCGCACAGGCCTTGTGCTCGAGATCCACCAGGCCCGGCCCGCCGCCCCAGGTCTCGACCGCCAGTCCGCCCCAGAACTTCCACTTGCCGTTGACCTGGAAGGCCTGCCGCTTGTAGGAGAGCTGGAACTTGACGCCCTTCTTGCGCAGCCACACGTAGGTGGGATGACTGCGGGTGACCAACGTCTCGGTGAGATCGGGGTCGCAGCGGTAGTTCGTGATGCGCCCCATGGTATCGAAGAACTCATCGCTGCTGAACGAGCCGAAGTCGTTGTCGCGCCTCTCCTCGTCGGTCATGTCCGGGACGAGAGCGGCGATGTCATCGACATTGTTGAACACCAGGCGCGTGATGCCAGCGGTATAGCGGCTGTTGCCGCCGCACTCCTCCTCCGGCGCGGCCTCCAGCATGATGACGCTGCAACCGTGCTCGCGCGCGGCGAGCGCGGCGCACGCCGCGGCATTGCCCGCACCGACCACGACGACATCCGCGCTACCCAGTCTGTTCGCTGCCATGATGAGTCCCTCGATCCCTGAATTGACGCCTGCGCACAGGCGAACGGCGCCGCTGTCCTCTCGCGCCAAAACCTCCATCGTTACGGGCGGCCGGCGCACCGACTGACCCGATTCCCTCGCCGGAAAAGCGGGGCTCGCCGGCTCGCGTCCGATTATACATAGCGCCCATGCGGGCACGACGATTGCCGCTCGCACGTGCGTCGTTCTGGCCGCGCACCGTCACCACGCAGCCGCCGCGCGGGCAGGTTCGCATCGGCTTGATATGTCGGCTCGCAGCCACGATATGCGGGCAGGTGTACGGCGCGGCGGAGCCGGCCGAACGCATCGGGTACACTCGTCCCGTCACGCAGCATCTGCATCGAATTCCGGAGAAACATGGACCACACCGCCGGCACCCCTCCTGTCATTCGGCTCGCCGACTATCGGCCGCCTGCCTTCCTCATTCCCTCGGTGGATCTCAATTTCGATGTCCGCGACGATGCGACCGTGGTGACCGCGCGCCTCACTCTGGTGCGCAATCGCGCCGCGTCCGATCCGGCCGCAGCGCTGATGCTGGACGGCGATGGACTGAGGTTGGAGTCGGTGCGCCTTGACGGGCGATCGCTCGCAGCCGCGGAATTCGTCGTCGATCCCGAACATCTGACCGTGCCGAACGTGCCCGACCGCTTCGTGCTCGAGACCGTGTGCACGCTCGACCCCGCGGCCAACACGACACTGATGGGTTTGTACGCATCGAACACCGGAATCTTCACGCAGTGCGAGGCCGAGGGCTTTCGCCGCATCACCTGGTTCGTCGACCGGCCCGACGTGATGAGCCGCTACACGACCACGATTCGCGCCGACAAGGGTCGCCACCCGGTGCTTCTCTCCAACGGCAACCCGGTGGCGCAGGGCGGCGCCAGAGGCGGCCGGCACTGGGCCAAATGGGTTGATCCTTTCCCCAAGCCCTCGTATCTCTTCGCCATGGTTGCGGCCAAGCTCGATCGGCTGGACGACCGCTTCGAGACGCGCTCCGGGCGCAAGGTCCGCCTGCAGATCTACGTCGAGCCGGGAAAGCTCGATCAGGCCGCGTTTGCCATGCAGGCGCTGAAGAAGGCGATGCGCTGGGACGAGCAGACGTTCGGTCTCGAAGTCGATCTCGACCAGTACATGATCGTCGCGGTCGGCGACTTCAATATGGGAGCGATGGAGAACAAGGGCCTCAACATCTTCAACACCAAGTACGTTCTCGCTCGCCCCGACACCGCCACTGACGCGGACTACCAGAACATCGACCGGGTGGTGGCGCACGAATACTTCCATAACTGGACCGGCAATCGCGTCACCTGCCGCGACTGGTTCCAGCTCTCGCTCAAGGAAGGGCTCACCGTGTTCCGCGATCAGGAGTTCGGTGCGGACATGTACTCGCGCGCGGTGCAGCGTATCCAGGAAGTGCGCGCGCTGCGCGCCGCGCAGTTTCCGGAGGATGCCGGGCCCATGGCGCACCCGGTACGGCCCCAGTCGTACATCGAGATCAGCAACTTCTACACGCCGACGGTGTACGAGAAGGGCGCCGAGGTGGTGCGCATGATCCGTACCTTGCTCGGTGCGGCCGGGTTTCGCAAGGGCATGGATCTGTACTTCCAGCGCCACGATGGACAAGCGGTCACCTGCGATGATTTCGTGCAGGCGATGCAGGATGCGAGCGGCATCGATCTCACGCAGTTCAAGCGCTGGTACGATCAGGCCGGCACGCCGGTGGTGGACGTCGAAGGAGAATACGATCCGGCCGCGCGACGCTACACGCTGACTCTGGCGCAATCCTGCCCGCCCACTCCTGGGCAGCCGGACAAGCAGCCTCTGCATATCCCACTCGCGCTCGGCCTCATCGGGCCGCACGGCGACGAGTATCCGCTGCGTCTCGAAGGCGAAGCCGAAGCTGGCGCCGCCACGCGCGTGCTCTCGCTCACCGGGCCGCGCAGCCGTTATACCTTCATCGATATCCCCGAGCGCCCGATTCCATCCATCGCGCGCGGCTTCTCCGCCCCGGTGAACATTCGTCATGCCTGCAGCGCCGACGATCTCGCACACCTGATGGCGTACGACAGCGACCCGTTCAATCGCTGGGAGGCAGGCCAGCGGCTCGCCACCAATCTCATGCTCGACGCCGTCGCGGCAGTTCGCTCGGGCAGTGAGCCGCGTGTGCCGGAATCCTTCGTCGCGGCGTTCGCCCGCGTGCTGGCCGACGCGGATGCCGATCCGGCATTCGCCGCCGAGGCGCTTGCGCTGCCTTCCGAGGGCTACCTCGCCGAGCAGATGCGCGAAGTCGATCCGGATGCGATCCACCGTGCCCGGCTCGAGCTGCGCCGGCAACTCGCTTCGTCGTTGGACGCAGAACTGACCGAGACATACGCGCGCTTCGCGCACGACGGCCCGTACAGCCCGGACGCCGGCTCGGCCGGCCGGCGGGCGCTGCGCAACTTGTGCATGGCCTATCTGGCCGAGCTCGACGACGAGGCGGCGCGCAAGCGCGTCGTGCAGCAGTTGGACCATGCCAATAACATGACCGATTCGATCGCGGCGATGAGCACCTTGGCGCAATTCAACTGGCCCGGGCGCAGGCAGGCACTCGCGAATTTCTACGAGCACTGGCGCAACGAGGCGCTGGTGCTCGACAAGTGGCTCGCCGTGCAGGCAACCTCGCGCCTGCCTGGCACCTTGGCCGAGGTGCGCGCGCTCATGGGCCATCCCGCGTTCGATCCGAAGAACCCGAACAAGATCCGCGCCCTGATCGGCAGTTTCTGCCACGGCAATCCGGTGCGCTTCCACGCCGCCGATGGTTCGGGCTACGCGTTCTGCGCCGACCAGGTGATCGCGCTCGACCCGCGCAACCCGCAAGTTGCGGCACGTCTCGCGCGCGCGTTCGATCGCTGGCGCAGGTTCGATGCCGGCCGTCAAGCGCATGCGCGCGCGGCACTCGAGCGCATCCGCTCGGCGCCGCAATGCTCGCGCGATACGCTCGAAGTCGTGACTCGCGCGCTCGCCTGAACTCGCTTGCGAGGCAATCCCGCCGGCGACGAGCAAGGCCGCGGTCGTTACATGTGCCCGAGGTCGGTGATTGCGTCGATAACCATGCCGGTGCCGACTGCAATCAAAAGGATGTCTGCCGCCATACGGACGTAGCGATACCCAGGGGGCGGTGTGCCGATCCGCACGACGAGCGCAGGGGGAAGGTCATAGAAGATCACGTCCCGCGGCAGTGGCTGTCCGATACGCCATTTCTTCGCCTGTCCTGGCGGCATGCAGCCGTTATTCTTCTTGGCCAGGCCGGGAGGACAGTGGCCGGACCGGTACTCGGTAACGTAGTACTCGCGAACGATGCGCCGGCTGTGATCATCGAAATGCCGGCTGTTTGCACTGGACGGTCCGAGTGACTCCGCATGCCGCCCGGATGAGTCGTCACGTCCACCTTCGTTCCGGCGCTCAGGGCTGACAGGCCGTGCGTCATCGACGCGGTTCTTGCCCTTACCGCCGCCTCGTCCATCGTCGTGCTGCTTGCCGCCGCCCTTTCCGGATGGAGGGTCGGCAAGGGCCGGACTGGGCGCAAACACTACAACGACTGACAACGCTATCGCCCACGATGTCATCTTCATCGGACGCTCCGCTGGAGTATTTTGCGGCTCTTGGCCGAGATCAAGGCCCTCATCGAGCGCAGCGACGCGCCGCAGCATTCATACCCTGCGCTACCCCGCGACCGGCTCGCGCATGGTGACGAGCTCCTCGGCGGCCGTGGGATGGATGCCGATCGTCGCATCGAGCTGCGCCTTGGTGGCGCCGCAGGTGAGCGCGACCGCGAAGCCCTGAATGATCTCGCCCGCTTCGGCGCCGACCATGTGGACCCCGAGCACGCGATCGGTCGCTTTGTCGACCACGAGCTTCATGAGCGTCAACTCGTTGCGCCCCGACAGCCGGTGCTTGAGCGCCGTGAACGTGCTCTTGTAGATCACGATATCCGCATACTCGTGCCGCGCCTGCGCCTCGCTCAAGCCCACGGTCCCCACGTTCGGCTGGCTGAACACCGCCGTCGCCACATGGCGGTAGTCGAGCGTGCGCCGTCCTTGGCCGAACAGGCGATCGGCCACCACCATGCCCTCGGCGAGCGCGACCGGCGTCAACTGCACCTTATGGATCACATCGCCGATCGCGTGTACCGAGGCCACGTTGGTCTGGAATCGGTCGTCGACGATCACGGCGCCGTTGGCGGCCAGATCGACCCCCGCACGTTCGAGCCCGAGCCCCGTGGTATTCGGGTTGCGGCCGGTCGCGTACATCACCGCATCGGTCTCGATCGTGGCGCCGTCGGACAACCCGCAGACGAGATTATCGCCGCGGCGCTCGATGGACACGATATGGCTGCGTAGGCAGATGCGCACGCCTTTCTTCGCCATTTCCGCGCCGAGGAAAGTTCCAAGGTCGCTGTCGAACACTTTCAGCAGGCAATCGCCGCGATAGCTCAGCACGGTGTCGACGCCAAGGCCGCGGAAGATCGACGCGAACTCGAGCGCGATGTAGCCGCCGCCGACGACCACGACGCGCTTGGGCAACCGCGCGAGGTGAAACGCTTCGTTCGACGTGATCGCGAGATCCTTGCCGGGAATGTTCGGCACCACCGGCCAGCCGCCCGTCGCCACGAGAATGTGACGCGCGCTCAGCCGGCGCCCCTCGATCTCGACCGTGTGCGCATCGACGACGCGAGCGCGCGATTTGAACACCGTGACGCCGGCTCCGGTCAGAAGCCGCTCGTAGATGCCGTTGAGCCGTGCGATCTCCTTGTCCTTGTTCGCCACCAGAGTCGGCCAATCGAAGCTCGGCTTACCCGCCGTCCAGCCGAAGCCGTGCGCGTCCTCGAAATCCTCGGCGTAGTGGCCCGCGTAGGCGAAGAGCTTCTTCGGGATACAGCCGACATTGACGCAGGTGCCGCCCATGTAGCGCTCCTCGGCGACCGCGACCCGGGCGCCGTGGGCGGCCGACATGCGGCTTGCGCGCACACCCCCCGAGCCCGCGCCGATGGTAAAAAGATCGTAGTCGTAGTCGCTCATGGCTTTCCCTGGCGTTCGAGCTTGGCCTGTACGCGTTGGTCGAAGCGCGCGACGTTGACGATAACGCGCACGTGCGTGCCGTCGCCGATCAGCTCGCACTCGTCCCTCGCTTCGACCTTGAAGTGCAGGTGGCGCCCTTCGATACCGGTCAGTTGCGCGCGCGCCTCGACCCGCATGCCGACCGGTGTGGCGGCGATATGGCGCACGTCGAGGTGCGTGCCGAGGCTCTGGTGTCCGGGGACGAGGTAGCGTTCGGCCGCCGCGAGCGCCGCGGCCTCCATCAGATTGACCATCACCGGCGTGGCGAGCACGCGCACCTCGCCGCTGCCGACATGCGGCGCGGTGTGCGATTCGGTGACGACGAGCTCCGCCGAGCCGGTCAACCCGATTCTCAACCTCTCATCATGCGTCATCGATCGCCAAGCCGTGACCATCCGCGCTTACTGACGCGGATCGCCGCATGTTGCCGTCGTTGGTTCCGGCGCCGACGATTCTACCAGCTCGATCGTCGGGTCCGAGCGTTCGGGCGGCTCTGCCGCGCCGCGTTGCATGCAGGTCGCGCCGGCGTGGGCGTCGTGTCGGTCGTCAACTCGAACCACTTCGGCGCCGCCGGCTGCTACTCGAAAATCGCGGCCGAGCGCGGCTGCGTCGGCATGGTGACCTCGGCCACGCGCGGGGTGATGATGGTGCCGACCTTCGCCTCCGAGTCGATACTCGGCACCAACCCGTTCGCGTTCGCGGCGCCGGCCAAGTGCAATCGACCCGAACAACCTCGGTCACTTCTTCCTCGCGATCGATCCGAGGGCGTTTCGTACCGAGGGCGAGTTCGAGGACGACCTCGACGCGGTGATCGACGTGCTGCACCAAGCCAGGCGCGCCGACGCCGGACAACCCGTGCTAGTCGCGGGCGATCCGGAGAACACCACCCGCGCCGAGCGCATGCGCTCGGGAATTCCGCTTCCGCGAGACCTGATTGAGCTGCTGCGCGGGGTAGCCGCGCGCGCGAACGCGTCATTCCTGTTGGATTAGCTCCGCGACGTGGCGCAGCGATCGATGCTTCGCGCACAAAGGCTCGAGCGATTTCCCCGCCTGCCCGGTTCCGACGCCGTGCCAAGCCGCCCCAGGCGCGCCGATGCGCACGTGCACGCGAGTGAAAAAGTTCAGTCGAGTCGGATCCCCGCGGTCTTGATCACCTTCGCCCATTTCGCGATCTCGGCCTTGATGAAGGCGGCGAACGCGGCCGATTCGGTGGCAACCGGCTCGTAGCCGAGATCGGACAGACGCTTGCGTACCGCGTCGAGCGCCAGAACCGCCGCAGTTTCCTTCTGCATGCGCGCGACCAACGCGCCCGGCGTACCCGCCGGAAACAGCAGCCCCTGCCAAGTGCTCGCCTCGTAGCCGGGTAGCGAGGCCGCTTCTGCCACCGTCGGCAGATCGGGAAACGCCGACGAGCGTTTGGCGCTGGTCACCGCCAACGCCCGCACCTTGCCGCTGCGGATGTGCGGCGCGGCCGAAGGCAGCGTCGAGGACATTACCTGTATCCGCCCCGCCATTAGGTCGACCAGTGCCGGCCCACCCCCCTTGTAAGGGATGTGCGTCAACCTGATCCCAGCCATCGCCCCCAAGAGCTCGCCCGCGAGATGCTGGGTCGATGCAAGCCCGGAGGAAGCGAAGTCGATGGCCCCGGGTTTGGAGCGCGCGATTGCGATCAAGTCCGACATCGTGTGCGCGCTGAACGTCGGGTGCACCAGCCACACGTTCGGTGATACGGTCATCTGCGTAATGGGAGCGAAGTCACCCACCGGATCGAACGCGAGCTTGGTGAAAAGGCTTGGACTGGTGACCAGATTGGGCGCTGTCAGCAGCAGCGTGTAGCCGTCGGGCGTGGCATGCTTCACGATCTCGTGGCCGATATTGCCGGTTGCGCCGGGGCGGTTGTCCACCACCACCTGCTGCCCGAATCGTTCGCTCAGACCGCGCGCCACCACGCGGGCGACCGTGTCCGACGCGCCACCGGGCGACTGCGGAACGATGAAGCGGATCGGACGCGAGGGATACGGTTGGGCCGTGGCCGTCGCGGACAAGGAGGCGGCCGCGAGGCAAAACAAGACGCGGCGGTGCAGGACAGACGAAACAGTGCGAATGGAGATCATGTGCTTTCGATCGTCGTATGGCTGTGTGCATCTCGGCATGCGAGCAGTGCGGCATCTGCACGCTTTGCTCATCATTCTGAGTAATTTTACTCAGGATCTTGAGCGTAACGAGTCATCTGTCCGTTCCTCGCCTCGCCTGCGTTCGGCCCGGTGCGACCGCATCCGACATGAATGACGCCAACTGTCGCGCCGGACTCGCACCGATGAGCGGGCGCGTCGGCTCAGGTCTACGAGCGCGGCGATGCGCCACGATGGACGCCCGCACGCCACTGCACTAGCATCCATGCTGCTTCGCGGGTTTGCCTCGCGAAGGCAACGAGCGGTTCGCCGGCGCAACGCAGTGCCGCCATTCGTATGAACTTCAACCGAAAGATCAGCCATGCGCATCGAAGACGGGCGCGAAAGCTCCAACGTGGAAGACCGCCGCGGCATGCGCTTCGGCGGCAAGAGCATTGGGCTCGGCACCATCGTGCTCGCGCTCGTCGCCATGTACTTCGGGGTCGACCCCTCGATCGTGCTGCAAGGCGGCGCACCCGCTGTTTCGGTCGAGCGGCAAGGGCCAGCGCCGGCGCCGCCGGCCGACGACGCGGCGGCGCGCTTCGTGTCGCAGGTGCTCGCGGATACC
The DNA here is from genome assembly GCA_011525945.1 of Burkholderiaceae bacterium. Lineage (GTDB taxonomy): Bacteria > Pseudomonadota > Gammaproteobacteria > Burkholderiales > WYBJ01 > WYBJ01. The sequence continues at coordinate 45,332 of WYBJ01000058.1, forward strand.
GAGGATACGTGGCGCGAGCTTTTCAAGCGCAACGGCATGCAGTACCACGATCCCAAGCTGGTGCTCTTCAGTGACGCCACGCCGACGGCATGCGGGACAGGGCAAGCGGCCATGGGTCCGTTCTATTGCCCAGGCGACCAGAAGGTCTACATTGATCTGTCGTTTTATCGCGATCTGCAGACGCGCTTTCGCGCCCCCGGGCAGATGGCGCAGGCGTACGTCATCGCCCACGAGGTCGGCCATCATGTCCAGAATCAGCTCGGCATCGCGGACAAGGTGAGGCAACTGCAGTCGCAGGCGCGCGACCAGGCGCACGTCAACGCCCTTTCGGTGCGCATGGAGCTGCAGGCCGATTGCTTTGCCGGCATCTGGGCCTACCACGCCAAGCGCACGCGCCAGATCATCGAGCAGGGCGATCTGGAATCGGCGCTGACTGCGGCCGCCGCCATTGGCGACGACCGCCTGCAGCGGCAAACTCAGGGGCGGATCGTGCCGGAAAGCTTCACTCACGGCACTTCCGAGCAGCGCGTGCGCTGGTTCCGGCGCGGTTTCGACAGCGGCGATCTGCGACAATGCAACACCTTCTCCGGACCCGTCTGATGGATGCGCGGTAAGACGCTGCGACGCGATCTTCCCGACCTGCGGAAGACAACTGTCGCCTGCGCCAGATCGATACGCGAGCACAGACTAAGCCGAGCTCGCGTGCAGCCTCACGCCAGCACGATCGTGAACGCCGAGCCCACGCCGGGCGTACTCGCCACTTCGATCTTCCAGCCGAGCTCCTCGCTGATACGGCGAACGATGGCGAGGCCGAGGCCCATCCCGTCAACGTCACCTTCGCCGCGGTAGAAGCGCTCAAAGACCTGCGGCAGATGCTGCGGCGCGATCCCGGTGCCGGAATCCGCGACCGTCAGGCGATGCGCATCGTAGCTCACGCGCACGTAGCCGCGATCGGTGTAGCGCACGGCATTCTTGATCAGGTTGCTCAGCACGAGCTGCAGCGCCTTGCGATCCAGGCTGACGCGCACACTCGTGTCGATCGCCACTTCGAAGTCGAGGCCCTTGCGCGCAATCTCGTCGCAGCAGATCGCAGCCGCCTGGTCGACGCACTCGCGCAGAAGAATGTCTTCGCGCACCGCCGCCGGATGCTGGCGGGCGAGATACAGCAGCGCTTCGATGCGCTCGGTCATCTGACCGACGGCGGCGTCGATCATGTCCAGACGTGCGCGGCCCTTCTCGCTCAGGCGGCCTTCCGTGGCAAGCAGTTCGCAACTCGTGCGGATCGCCGTGAGCGGCGTGCGCAACTCGTGACTCGCGTTGGCAGTGAACTCCTGCTCGCGCCGCATCATGGCGACAATGCCGGAGTGATATCGATCGAGCGCGCGCGCAAGCGCTGCTACTTCCGCGTCCTGATCCGGCCGCGCGAGCGGCACATGGATCGCGTCCGGCGTGAGCTGCGGCACTTCCGCAGCGAGTTCCGTGAGCTGGCGCGTCAGTATGCCGGCCAGCCAATAGCCCACGCCGATGGCAACCAGTGTGGCAACGGCGATCGCCGACAGCAACAGGATCAGAAACTCGCGCTCGCGCAATTCGTGCGCCCCCGCGTCGTAGGTAACGATGTAACGCACGCTACCGACATCCCGCACGGCCACCCTGCGCTCGTCCTTGCCGGCGCCGATCGAGTGCTGACCGGGGCCGAGCTTGCGGTAACGGTGCTCGATTTGCTCCCGATCCGCGCGAGTGCGCAAAACGAAATATTGCAGGTTCGGACCGCCCAGGAACACGGGCGTGGCGCCTCTGGCGTCGCGTTCAATGAGGAAATCCAGCTCTTCGCCGACGAGCTGGTCGACAAGCCGCGCCTCCAACTCCTCCGAGGCCATGTAGAGCGTTACGCCAAGCACCGCGACCACCGTAATGCATACCGCGGCGAGCGCGAGCGCAATCCGGCGTCTCAAATCGAGCTTACGTCGGCGCACGCGTGAGCAGCCGATAGCCGAGGCCATGCACCGTCTGCACCGGATCGTAATGACCCGCATCGAGCAGCGCGCGGCGTAGCAGGTGCATGTGGCTGCGCAACGTGTCGCTCGTCTCTTGCGTGTCGCCCCAGACTGCGCGCTCGAGTTCGGCGCGAGCGAATACTCTGCCCGGGTCGGCGATCATCGCCTCGAGCAGCCGGAAGCACTTCGGCGCCAGCTTCACCGCCGCGCCGGCGAAGCGCACATCGAGCATCCGCGGGTCGAGCGTAAGGTCGCCCGCGACCAGTAGTTTGGACGTGACGCGCCCATTGCTGCGCTTGTATAGCGCTCTCAGGCGCGCTTCCACTTCCTTCAGCGCGAAAGGTTTCACGAGGTAGTCGTCCGCGCCCTGCTCGAAGCCTCGCAACTTGTCCTGCAGCGTATCGCGTGCGGTCAGCATCAGCACTGGTGTGTCGACTTGGGCCTCGACGCGCAGTCGGCTGCAGAGCTTCATGCCATCCATGCCCGGCAGGCCGATGTCGAGCACGATGGCATCGAAAGGCTGCGCGATCGCGAGGTGCAACCCGGTCACGCCATCCGCCGCCGCATCGACGGCATGGCCGCCCGCGCTCAGAAAGTCGTACAGATTGGTGGCGATCGAACGATCGTCTTCGATGATGAGGATGCGCATACGGATCACTTTACCTCAAGAGCGCCGCGATTTCCCTGCCGCCGGCACTTCACCTCGCCATATTCACAAGCTCTTCACGAAAGGCACACAAAATCTGCATGCGCACCCAGGTATGGTACGCCGCTACGTCGATCCGGCGCGGCGCGTTTCGCCGCGCATGAGAACCCGGGAGACAGTGTGCCAGCTACGAGCGCCGCCAATCCGATATCGCACCGCCAGAGCCTATCGGCACGCCGCGCCGGCGCTCGTATGGGACTGTCGCGCACAGTTTGGGTCGCACTGCCTGCCGCCGCGCTTGTCCTCTGGTTTGTCGGCCTGCAAGCACGCCCGCTTTGGGATCCCGATGAGGGCCGCTATGCCGAGATCCCGCGTGAAATGGTCGCCTCCGGCGACTGGCTCACGCCGCGGCTGAACGACTTGATCTACTTCGAGAAGCCGCCGCTGCAATACTGGGCCACAGCGGTGGCCTATGAGCTGTTCGGTGAGCAGCACTGGAGCGCGCGGCTGTGGGCCGCGCTCACCGGGTTGGGCGGCGTCGTGCTCGCATTCTATGCCGGCGCCCGGCTCATCGAACCGCGCGCCGGGCTCTACGCAGCAGCGATGCTGGCGAGCAGCATCCTCTATTTCGGCCTCGCTCACTTCAACACGCTCGACATGGGCCTCACGTTTTTTCTTGAAGTCGCGATATTCGCGCTCGTGTTCGGCCTGCGGCGCGAGGCCAGTGCACGCGAAAGCCGTATCTGGCTCCATCTCGCATGGGCGGCGGCGGCCCTCGCGGTCCTGAGCAAGGGGTTGATCGGCCTGGTGCTGCCGCTTGGCGCGGTGGCGGCCTATGCGCTCGTCTATCGCGACAGGACCGTCTGGCGCAAGGCCGCTCCGCTCACGGCTGTGGCCTTATTCGCCGCCATTTCAGTGCCATGGTTCGTCGCGGTTTCGGCCGAGAATCCGGATTTCGCGTCGTTCTTTTTCGTGCACGAGCACTTCACGCGCTTCCTCACGACGCAGCATCACCGCGCGCAGCCGTGGTGGTACTTCGGCCTGGTGCTCGGCCTGGGCGCGCTGCCGTGGACCGTGCCGATGCTCGCCGGAACGTGGCGCGCGTTTTCCGGGCGCGGGCGCAACGACTTCGACCCCTTCGCCTTCCTCGCGCTGTGGGTCGCCGTCGTGGTCGCTTTTTTCAGCGCCTCGGGCTCGAAGATGGCGCCGTACATCCTGCCGGTGCTGCCCGCGCTTGCGATCCTTGGCGCCCGCCACCTCGCGCAGATACCGCTCGGCGTCGCGGCGCGTGAACTGTGCGCTTCGGCGCTGGTGGCGGCCGTGATACTGGCTGCGGCGCCATACGCAATGCATCAATTCGCACCGGACAAGGCAGCCAGCCTGAGCGGTGCACCGGCGGGGATATTCTGGCTTGCCGCGGCACCGTGGGCTGCAGGCGCCGCCATCGCGATGTGGGCGGCGAGGTACAACAAGCGCGACGCGCTCATCGTCTCGGTTGCGCTGGCGGCCTTGGCGGCAGGCCAGCTCACGCTGCTCGGCGCGGCCGAGCTTTCCCCTAAAGAATCGATCCTCGCGCTGGCCCAGGAGATCCGGCCGCAGCTTAAGCCCTCGACGCGCGTCTACGTGCTGCAGATGTATCCCCAATCGCTGCCGGTCTATCTGCAGCGCACCGTGACGCTGGTCGACTATCGCGGCGAGCTCAAGCTCGGGCTCGCCCGCGAGCCGCACAAGGCGGTAGCGACCATGCGGGACTTCGTTGCGCTGTGGCCGCGCGAGCGCGACGCCATCGCGATCATGACTGATTCGCTGCACCGTAGGCTGGTCGCGGCCGGATTGCCCATGACGGTCATCGCCCGTGACTCGGCTCGAATCGCCGTACGCCGGCCATGAACGCAACCTCGCTCGCACTCATCCTCGCAGGGGTCGGGCTCAACGCCGCCGCGCAGCTTCTGCTCAAGGCGGGCGCCAACGGTGTCGGGCCGATCGAGCTGTCCGATGCCGGCCTTGGAGCCCTTCGGACAGTGCTCATTTCGGGATGGATGTTCGCAGGATTGGCGTGCTACGCGCTGAGCGTGCTTGTCTGGATCCTGGCGCTCAGCCGGGTGGACGTGAGCGTCGCCTATCCGATGCTGTCGGCCGGCTATGTCGTGACGGCGATCGCCGCTTGGTGGCTATTCGGCGAAGCGCTCACGCCGCTGCGGCTTGCCGCGATCGGCCTGATCATCGTGGGCGTATGCCTGCTCGCGGCGAGCGCCCGTTCCGCATGAGGTCCGCATGAACATACCAGCTTGCACCGCCGCGACCGAAACGCAGCCTTACCTGCCGTTCGCCCGCCCGCATATCGACGAAGCGACGATCGACGCAG
>WYBJ01000059.1 GCA_011525945.1 Burkholderiaceae bacterium
CTGCCCGCCGCGCGGGCACACAACGCTCCCCTCTCCCACCGGGAGAGGGGTTGGGGGTGAGGGAAGAGGCGCCACGCGAGGTTCCAGGGCGCAAGTCGCGATGCGCCATCGTGGCGTCTCTCCCGGTGGGAGAGGGGAGCTTCGCGGCGCTGACGCGCAGGTTGCAGCAGGAGGCGCGGCCATGAGCGGGGGCGTGACGACGATCGTCAAGCGCGAGCTCACGGGCTACTTCGTCTCGCCCGTAGCCTACGTCTTTCTCGTCATCTTCCTGCTGCTGACCGGCTTCTTCACCTTCACCGTCGGCAACTTCTTCGAGCGCGGCGAAGCGTCGCTGGTGTCGTTCTTCACCTGGCACCCGTGGCTGTATCTGTTCCTGGTGCCCGCGGTCGGCATGCGCCTGTGGTCCGAAGAGCGGCGGCTCGGAACGATGGAGCTGCTGCTCACCCTGCCGATCGCCACCTGGCAGGCGATCGTCGGCAAATTCCTCGCTTCGTGGATCTTTCTCGCTATCGCGCTTGCGCTCACCTTCCCCGTGATCATCACGGTCAACTGGCTCGGCGATCCGGACAACGGCGTCATCGCCTCGGGCTATGTCGGCAGCCTGCTGCTCGCGGGCTCGTACCTGGCGGTGAGCTGCATGACCTCGGCGATGACGCGCAATCAGGTCATCAGCTTCATTCTGTCCGTGCTGATCCTGCTCTTCCTCATCCTGTGCGGCTACAACCCGGTGACCGATCTGCTATCGCGCTGGGCGAGCCCGCAATTCGTTCATATCGTGGCCTCGTTCTCGGTCATGACCCATTTCGACGCGTTCCAGCGCGGCATCCTGGACCTGCGTGACGTCGTATTCTTCGCCTCGCTGATCGGCTTCGCGCTCTTCACCACCGGCGTCATCATCCGCGGTCTGCGCGCGGGCTGAGGAGGGCACACCATGCAAAAGAAGGGACTGCAGACCTTCCTGTATTCCACCGCGGGTGTGATCGCGCTCGCGCTGATCCTGATCGCGCTGAACTACATCTTCTCGCCGGTGCGCGCGCGCGCGGATCTGACCGAAGGCAAGGTCTTCACGCTCTCCGAGGGCACGCGTGCGATCCTCACCAAGCTCGAGTCGCCGGTGAAGATCCGCTACTACTACACGCAGGGCGAGGCGACCCCGGTGGGTTTGCGCACCTACGCCCAGCGCGTCGAAGACCTGCTGAACGAATTCAGCGCCGTGTCCAACGGTAAAGTCATCGTCGAGAAATACAACCCGTTGCCCGATTCGGACGCCGAGGAGTCGGCGACTCTCGACGGCATCGAGGGGCAGATGCTCAACACGGGCGAGAAGTTCTACCTCGGCCTGTCGGTGAGTCAGCTCGACGACAAGGTCGCGATCCCGGTTCTCACACCCGAGCGAGAGCGCCTGCTCGAGTACGACCTGACGCGGGCGGTGGCGCGGGTGTCGACCCCGAAAAAGCCGATCGTCGGTGTGATGAGCGCGGTGCACGTGTTCGGGCGCGGTCTCTCGCCGCTCGCGCTACAGGAGAAGAAGGGCCTCACCGAGCCGTGGGTGCTCATCTCCGAGCTCAAGCGCGACTTCGAGCTGAAGGAAGTGTCGATGAACGCGGAGACGATCGACCCCGAGATCAAGGTGCTGCTCGTGATCCATCCGCGCGATATCACCGAGACCACGCAATACGCGATCGATCAGTTCATCATGCGCGGCGGCAAGCTGATCGCCTTCATCGATCCGTTCATGTACTTCGATCAACAGCGCGACATGCAGAATCCGCTGGGCGGCACGCAGGCCGGCCAGTCATCGCTCTATGCCCTGATGAAGGCGTGGGGCTTCGATATGGACATGACCAAGGTCCTGGCCGACATGACCTACGCGAGCGGCGAAGGTCCGCGCCTGCTACCCACGCTACTTAATCTCACCGGATCGGCGCTCAACCCGGACGACCCGGTCACCAGCCAACTCGGTTCGCTCCTGTACGCGTTCGGCGGCTACTTCAAGGGCAAGCCCGCCGAGGGCCTGAACATGACGGTGCTGTTTCACAGCTCGCCCAACAACATGCCGGTCGATCTCATCATCGCCACCCTCACCGGGGAACCTTCCACCAAGGGCTTCGAGCCGACCAACAAGGAACAACCGCTCGGCATACGGCTGACGGGCAAATTCAAGAGCGCTTTCCCGGACGGGAAGCCAAAGGATCCGTTCGCCGAGATGCAGAAGGAGAAGGAGAAGGGTGCGGAAGCGAAGAAACCCGAACCCGTGGCCGCGCATCTGAAGGAAGCGAAGGAAGAGACCACCGTCGTGCTGGTGGCCGACGCCGACATGCTGACCGACAATGCCGCGGTTGACATTCAGGACGTGTTCGGACAGCGCGTGGTCGTCCCGCGCAACGGCAACCTCAACCTCGCGCAGAGCCTGGTCGAGCAACTTGCTTCGGACCACAACCTGATCGGGCTGCGCAGCCGTGCGGCGTTCACGCGGCCGCTCACCGTGGTGCGGCAGATGGAGTCCAAGGCGCAGGAGGCGTACCTGGGCAAGATCAAGGCGCTCGAAGATGACTTGCAGGACACGCAGAAGAAGCTCGAGGACATCCAGAAGCGACGCGGCGACGCGAAGGACAAGGGACCCGTGGTGCTCTCCGCCGAGCAACAGGCCGAGGTCGATGCGTTCCGTAAACGCACGGCCGAGACGCGCGAAGAGCTGAAGGTCTTGCGCCGCGATCTGCGCCAGGACGTCGAATCGCTCGAGTTCTGGACCAAGGTCGTCAACATAGGCGCGATGCCGCTGCTCATCGTTGTCATCGGCGTGGGTGTCGCGCTTGCGCGCAGGAGGCAGATCAGGCCATGAGTCGCAAGCACGTCCTCATTCTGCTGCTGCTGGTGCTGGTGATCGGCGGCATCGGCGTGGTCATGTTCAAACGCGACACCGACGCGTGGAGCGGTCCCGACAAGCGTCTCGGCGAGCGCGTGCTGCCGAAGCTCAACGTGAGCGATATCGCGCGCATCCACATCAAGCACGGGAAGGACGAGCTCAACGTCGTCCTGCAGGACGGCGTGTGGCGGGTGAAGGAACGTGGCGGCTTCCCCGCCGATCCGGCGCTCGTTTCCGAGCTCACGTTCAAGGCGCGCGAGTGGAAAGTCGTGCAGAGCGAACCGATCACCGAGGCACAGCGCCCGCGCGTGGACGTCGCGCCCCCCGACGCCAAGGAAGGTGCATCGACCCTGCTCGAGTTCCGCGACAAGGAAGACAAGCCGCTCGCCACGCTTTACCTCGGCAAGAAGCACCTGGGCAAACCGCCGCTGCAAGTCAAAGGCTTCGACAAGGGCCAGCCCGACGGCCGCTACCTGGTGCTCGGCGCCAACCCGACCACGCTCATGGTGGTGTCCGATCCGATGAATAACGCCGTGCCCGACGCGCAGAAATGGATCTCGAAGGACTTCGCCAAGGTCGACCGGATCAAGCGCCTGAAGGTCGACAGCGGGCACCCGGCGACCAGCTACGAGCTCACGCGCGAACAGGAATCCGGCGACTGGGTGCTGGCCGGCGTACGCGCCAACCAGACCAATCCGTCGGCGGCGGTCAGCGCCACCAACGCACTCTATTCGCTTGCGTTCATCGATGTCGCGCCGGAGATCAAGCCTGAGGAACTGAAGGAGCCAACGCTCATCAGCGCGGAAACCTTCGACGGCTGGCACTACACCATGCGAGCAGCACCCAAGCCGGGCGACGACGCGCACATGTACTTCACGCTCGCCGTCACCGGAGAGGTCAAGGCGAGCGAGCGCAAGCCGGTCAAGGACGAAAAGCCGGAAGAGAAGGAAAAGCGCGACAAGGAGCACGAGGAGCGCTTCCAGCGCCTCGAGGCTCAGCTCGCGCGCGAGAAGACCTTCGATAAGTGGGTGTTCGTGGTCGATCGCAAGCAGCTCGCGCCGCTGTTGCGCGAACGCGCACGCTTCATCGAGGAGCCCGAGAAGCCGGCGAAGAAATAGGGTTCGTCACGCGCGCGCGTGCAACGCCGCCCGTCTTCCCTCTCAGCCCCGAGGGGAGAGGGGCGTGCCGACGATGTCCTCCCAGCGGGGGCACTCGCGTTCTTCGATCGGCCGCGCCCAGGGCGCGCAGTTGGCCGCATCGACCACTTGTACCGGCAGCACGATCTCGGCCGGCACACGTTCGCCGCGCAGGTGCCGGATCGCGGCCTCGGTCGCGACCGAGCCCAACTTGGTGGCGTCGAAATCCGCCGTCGCGAGCTGAGCCCCGCGCTTGATCGCCGCGATCGCGTCCGGCAGCGCATTGACGCCCACTACCGGAATCATGCGCCCTGCCGCGGTCATCGCCTCGATCGCCCCGAGAGCCATGACGTCATTAGCGCATAGCAACCCGTCGATCCGCGCATCTTGCGCGAGCAGCTCCTGCATCACCCGGTACGCGGTCGCGTGCTGATAGTCGCCGGCCACCTGCGCCACGACGGCGATGCCGGGATGGTGGGCAGCAGCTTCAAGAAAACCCTCACGCCGCGTCCGGCTCGTGATCGAGCCGGGGGTGCCCTGCATGACGGCGACCTTACCCGCGCCGCCCAGATGCGCGAACAGCCGCTCGGCTACGGCAATCGCGAGCGCCCGATCGTCCGAGCCGACGAAGGCGATGCGGTTGCCGCGCCGCATACGGTTGATGAAGTTCACCAGCGGAATGCCGGACGCATCGATCGCGCCGATGGCGTCGTCCACGGCGCTTTCATCTACCGGCGTGAAGACGAACGCGTCGGGCGCCTCCCGCAACGCCTGCGCCACCAGCGCAATCTGCTGCTCGATGTCGTCCGCGATCGCGGGCACGTAGTGGCGCGTGCGGGCTCCGAGACGCTGCGCCACCCGATCGGCCCCGAGTCGAGCGCCCGCATACGCAGGATTGGTGCGGTTCTTGGTGAATACGGCGATCAGCGGCCCGCGCGCCATGGTCATCGTCCAGTTCTCGTTCAGCTCGGTTGCGCGCCCACATTGCCGGCGCGGGATGGCTCAGGTTAGCATGCACCCATGCCGCGTCGGTCACGTGGGAGTCTCATCATGCGCATGCACATCAATCCAGCCTCGCCCTTCGCCCGCAAGGTGCGCATCGTGGCGCGTGAAGCGGGTCTCGCACCGCGGCCGGAGGAGATCGAAACGGCCGTCTCCCCGGTCGCGCCGAACGCGGATCTGGCGGGCGCCAACCCGCTGATGAAGATTCCGGCGCTCACGCTCGACGACGGCTCGACCCTGTACGATTCACGCGTCATCGCGGAGTATCTCGACGCGCTCGGCGGCGCGCGCCTGTTTCCTTCCTCCGGTGCGCAACGCTGGGCGGCGCTGCGTCTGCAGGCGCTTTGCGACGGGATCCTGGACGCGGCGGTGCTCACGCGTTACGAGTGCGCCGTGCGCCCGCAGCCGTTGCGATGGGACGACTGGATCGCGGGCCAGCGCCGCAAGATCGATGGCGCCCTTGCCGCCATGGCGCGCGAACACGGCGCCTGGGGTGATCAATTCGGCATCGGCCAGATCGCTGCCGCGTGCGCGCTCGGCTATCTCGACTTTCGTTTTCCCGACATCGACTGGCGTGCCGCGCATCCGGGTCTGAAAACCTGGTTTGCGCGGGTGTCGGAACGAAGCTCGATGTGCGATACGATGCCGCCTGCATAAGCGCTCGGTAAGGCGCCGCGGCGCGTCCGAGCCTGTACCAGGCGGTGCGAACGCTCAGCCCTGCGGGAGTGACCCATGCAAACCGCGAATACTGAACCGATCGGCGATCGGCGCGTACGCGAGATCGACGAGCTCGTATCTCCGGAAACGCTGTTCGACGAGCTGCCCGCCACCACCGCGGTGTCGGCGACCGCGCGGACTGCCCGCCAGGCCATCCATCGGATATTGGCGGGTGCGGACGATCGCGTGATCGCCGTGGTCGGCCCGTGTTCGATCCACGACCAGGCCGCCGCGCTCGAATATGCCCGCCGCCTGGCGGCGGAAGCGAAACGGCTGGAAAGCGATCTCATGCTGGTGATGCGGGTCTATTTCGAGAAGCCGCGCACCACCGTCGGCTGGAAGGGTCTCATCAACGACCCGGCGCTGGACGGCACCTACCGCGTGAACGAGGGCCTGCATCTGGCGCGCAAGCTCCTGATCGAGATCAACAGTCTCGGCCTGCCCACCGGGCAGGAGTTCCTCGACCCGATCACGCCGCAATACCTGGCCGATCTGGCTGCCTGGGGCGCGATCGGCGCACGCACCACCGAAAGCCAAGTCCATCGCGAGCTCGCCTCCGGTCTGTCGTGCCCGATCGGCTTCAAGAACGGCACCGACGGCAATGTCCGCATCGCGGTCGATGCCATCCGCGCGGCGCGTCACCCGCACCGCTTCCTGGGTGTCACCAGAGCCGGGCGCTCTGCCGTGGTCGAAACCACCGGCAACGAGGATTGCCATCTCATCCTGCGCGGCGGCAAGGAGCCGAACTACGACGCCGCCTCCGTCACCGCCGCGTGCGCCGAACTGGCCGCCGCGGGCCAGACCCCGCAAGTGATGATCGATGCGAGCCACGGCAACAGCCGCAAGCAATACGAGCTGCAGGTCGAGGTCGTGACCGAAATCGCGCGCCAGGTGGCGCAAGCGGAAAACCGCATCGTCGGCGCCATGGTCGAATCGAATCTGGTGGCGGGCCGGCAGGATCTGGTTGCCGGCAAACCGCTCGAGTACGGCGTCAGCATCACCGATGGCTGCATCGGCTGGGAGGACACGCTGCGCGTGCTCGAACTGCTCGCCGGGGCGGTGCGGCAGCGGCGCCTCAAGCTCGCGCAGGCGGATTGAAGCGCGCTTGCACGCACCCGGTTGCACTGCGATCGGGCACATGGCGTTGCGCGCAATTCGGCCCGGCGTACCGATGCGGAGGGTCGGCGCGCTGCCGGATTCGAGCGCCGCTTCCCGGAAAACGGCGCGGCCTGCGCCGCGCTGGGGCTACTTGCCGAGCCGCCCGTCGATGAGCGCGCCGTTGCCGACCAGCGCCGCGATCTCGCCTTCGTTCAGCCCTGCTTCCTGCAGCACTTCCACGCTGTGCTGGCCGAGCTTGGGCGCGCCCTGCCATTGGCCACGCTCGCTGAACGTGGTCTTGTTCGGCAAGCGCATGTTGCAAATCTGCCCTTCGGTCGGATGGCTACGCGACTCGAAGAAACCGATCTCCGCCAGATGCGGATCCTGCATGAGGCTGTCGAGCGTGTGATACGGCATCGCCGGCACGTCGAGACGATCGAAGATCTCGATCCATTCGGCGGTGGTCTTGGTGAGCAGTCCTTCGGCGCGGATGGCAAAGTAATCGCGCACGTTCTTGAAGCGCGCGGCAACGCTGTTGAAGCGCGGATCGTCCTTGAGCTCCGGCCTGCCGATCGCCTCGAACACCGCAAACGCCTGCGCATTGGTGTTGGCCGTAAGACACACCCACGAATCCTTGGTCTTGAGCGGCTTGGCGTTGGGATCGATCAGGCGCGGGTCGCCCACCGGTCCGAGCGGCGGCTCGAACGTCTTCAGGTACATGTGCTCCTCGAGCACGTACTTGGCCATGTTCTCGAACATCGGGATCTCGATCGCGGATCCTTCGCCGCTTCGTTCGCGGTGCAGAAGTGCGAGCAGGATCAATTGCGTGGCGATAAGGCCGACGCTGCGGTCGGCCATCACCATCGGCAGGTAGCGCGGCTCGCCGGCCGCCATGTGATTGAGCGCGGCCACTCCCGCCGAGCCCTGGATGATCGAGTCGTACGCGGGCTTGTCGCGGTAACGCCCGTCCTGGCCGAAGCCGAACATGCCGACATAGACGATGCGTGGATTGACCGCCTTGACGTCCGCGTAGGACAAGCCGAGGCGCACCATGGCCGGTGGCCGCACGTTCCACACCAGGACGTCCGAGATCTTCAACAACCGCTGCAAGGCTTCTTTGCCGCCTGGCTTCTTCAGATCGAGCGCGAGCGAGCGCTTGTTACGATTCAGATGGACGAACTTGCCCGACATCAGCGGCGTGACGCCGCGGCCCGCGAGCGTGCGCGCGATATCGCCCCCGGGCGGGGCCTCGATCTTGATCACGTCGGCGCCGTAATCGGCAAGCGTCTGCGTGCACAGGGGGCCGACCACGACCGAAGTCATGTCGACGATACGGATGCCTTCAAGTGGTGCCTTCATTTCGCGCTCGTCTGCTCGCTCGTTGGAATCGGATGCAACCCGTGCGCCTTACGATCTACCTGCGGCAGGTCGCGCTCGCCGGATGGCAAGCCAGCGCTGCGGTTTGGCGTCTTCGCTGCTGATGACTTCACCTTCGATCATATCTGCCGACACGCGCCCGGTGTAGTCCAGATCGAAGGCGTTGGCGACGATGCGGGTTCCCGGTGCAAGCGCGAGCATGGGCTCGACCGCTCGTTGCGGCGTAGGAACCCAGATGACGCCCTTGCCGGCCTGGCCGACTTGCGGGGGCTAGTGTCCCGAGTCAGAAGTCGTTGCAACAATGTTCTTGATGCTCGCGACGCCACGAGTGGCAAAAGTGTCGAAATCGACGCCAGACGCGAAGCGAACCGCAGCCAGGTTGGACACCTGGCGA
>WYBJ01000060.1 GCA_011525945.1 Burkholderiaceae bacterium
AAGGCGGCGCTCCTGGATTCGATGGGAGATCACGCCGCTTCGCTCGCATCCTATGACCGCGCTATAGCCGCTTTCGAGCGCATGGTCGGGCACGATGGCACGCACTTGGCCGCCGAATCGCTCGGGCGCGCGCACCTGAACAAGGCGCTCGTCTTGCGGGCCTTGGGCGACAGGCAATCCGCCATCGACCACTACGATCGCACGATCGGCGTTTACGAGCGTCTGGCCGGCCAAGACCCCCAGGGCGAGGTCGCTGGCGCCCTGGCGACGGCGTATATGGTCAAGGCAGCCGATATCCTCGCTTTAGGCGATGGGCAGGCCGCGATCGCGCTCTATGATCGTGCCATCACGATTCGCGAACGCCGGGCGCAGAGCGATGGCGGCGGCGAGCTCACCCGCGAGCTGGCGATGGCCTGCATGGACAAGGCCGAAGTCCTGTCAAAATTGCGCGCCCTGCCTGCCGCGGCGGCGGCGTTCGACAAGACCATCGAACTCTACGATCTCCTCGTCAACGGCATGGGTCAACGCACCCTGGCCGACGAGTTCGCACGGGCTTACATGCTCAAGGGAGTCGCCGTTGGCGACCAAGGCGATCACCCGCAAGCCGTCCGCGCCTTCGATCGTGCAATCGCCGAGTACCAGCGTTTGGTGAAAATCGACGGACGCCCGGAATTCGCGGGCAACCTCGCGTGGGCGCAAGCCTATCAAGCCGCGGTGCTGAGATACAGTGGCGATCGGGATCGGGCTGCCGATCTGGCGAGGATCGCTATTACCACCCTCGACACCGAGGTCACGCGCCACGGCCGCGCAGAGCTACAGCCGGTGTTAAGCTGGGCCCGGCAAAGTCTCGGCGATCTGCTTTGAACATGACTTCTTCATGGCGACACGCAGCCCGGCAGCAGCGCATGAATGTGCGCGGGCACTGGAGCAGGGTCATCAAAAGCGCAGGGCTTGCCGCCGCTCTCCTCGTATGGCCCTGCGCGTTGAGCATTCCCTTCGGGCAGGCACATGGCGCGCAGGCGCGCACCCTCGACGTCGTCCTCGTGCTCGACAACTCGGGCAGCATGAAGAAGAACGACCCGGAGGCGCTGATGGGCAAGGCGGCAGCGTCGTTCGCCGCCAGCCTTCCCGCGGATTCGCGCCTGGGGATCGTGATCTTCGACCAGGCGGTCCGCCTCGCGCTCGCGCTCACGCCCGAGAGCAGCGCGCAGTTCCGCGCGAATGTGGCGAAGGCACTGCAAGGGATCGACTACCGCGGCCAGTGGACCGACATTGCCGGCGGAGTCGAACGCGCACTCTACGAGCTGCGCCAGCAAGGCCGTGCGGATGCCGAGCGCGCCGTGATCGTATTCACCGACGGGGTGCTCGAGACCGGCAACGCGGCGAAAGACGCCGAGCGCTCGCGCTGGCTGCGCGAGAACCTCACAGCGGAGGCGAAGGGGCTCGGCATCCGCGTCTTCGGCATCGCCTTCACCGAGGGCGCGGACTTCCAACTGCTGCAGTCGGTGGCGCAGGCGAGCGGGGGCGCCCATTACCGCGTGCTCGCGCCCGCGGACATCGCCGGCGTATTCGAGCGCGTTCGTACGCGCATCCAGGCGCACACGAGCGAGGATGTTCGCAAGCGCACAGAAGCCGCGCCGATTGTGACGCAGCCAAGCCCTCCGGCGGCGCAACCCGCCTACCCCTGGACCTGGGTATTCGGACTCGCTCTGGCGCTGAGCGTGCTCGCCTGGGCTGTGCTGCGGCTCTACGCGCGGCCGGCGATTCGCGCGCATCTGCGCGACCTCGGCAGTGTCACCGGCAAGGAACGCTATGCGCTGCGGCGTAAGCTCACGCGCATTGGCCGCGACCCGCGGCACAACGATCTGGTGATCGCGCGCGACACCGTGTCGGCCCAGCACGCGGAGATCGAGATCCGCGGCGCGAGCTTCTACCTGCGCGACTTGGGCAGCTCCAACCACACCTATGTGAACGGCAGGCAGATCGGCGCCGAGCACGTGCTCAAGCACACCGATACCGTGCGCTTCGATGCGTTCGAGTTCGAGCTCGCGATCGCGGGCTACGCCGCAGCACCGGCACAACCCCCCGGCGCCGCCATCACCCCCGGCGGCACCCGGCTACGCGACCCCGCCCACGCGCAGGTTCCAGCGGCCGCGCCAGCAGCCGCACGCGCAAGCGGCGCCGCGGCTGCCATCGCGCCGACACAGCTCAAGACCGGCAAGTGCAACGTCCATAGCGCCTGGGACGCGGTGGCGGTTTGCCCGCGCTGCAGCACCGAGAAGTGCGCGCAATGCATGACGCAGCGTAATGGCGCCGAGCTTTGCGTCGACTGCGCCGCGGCGCTGGCGCGCGCACCGACGCAGTGAGCGCGGCGATGAAGGTCGCATTGACGGTCATCAAAGGTCCCGGCAGCGGGCTGGTACGCGAGTTCCTCGAACCGCGCGGATTCATCATCGGACGCGCGCCGGATTGCGAAGTCCAGCTCCCGCCCACCGACCCCTACGTGTCGCGCCAGCATGTGTACGTGGAGATCTGTCCGCCCGCGTGCCGCGTGCGCGACCTCGGCAGCGACGGCACGGGCGCGACCAACCCGCCGCGCCTGAACGGCCAGCCCGTGACGGCGGCGGACTTGAACGACGGCGACGTACTCGAGCTCGGCTACACGCAGTTTCGCATCGACATCACGCGCGAGCGCCCCGTATCGCTGGCGACCGCCTGCGCGCAGTGCGGACAGCGCATCGAGTACCTGACGGGCGAGCCGGCGCCGCGGCGCTGCGCGCAATGCGAGGACCGTGCCCGCCGCTCGGGTTCCGGCGCTGCGTTGCAGATCGGCTGCGCGCATTGCGGCTGCGACTTGAGCGCGCGGGGCAACAGCGACCGGCGGGCGCGCAAGCTCGCCGGGGTTGCGCTCTACCACTGTCGCGATTGCCTGCCCAAGGGTGAGCCCGCGGGCGAGGCAGTGCAGGGATACCGACTGCTGCGGCGTCTCGGCGAAGGCGGCATGGGCACGGTACATCTCGCCTATCACGAGCCGACGGCGCGTATCTGGGCGCTCAAGCGGATGAAGGACCTCCAGAACGACGAGTTGAACAAGCGCTTCGTACGCGGCATGCGGCTGCACCGGGATCTCGCGCACCGCAACGTCGTGCGCTGTTTCGACAGCGGTCTGGACGCCGCGGGCAATCCGTTTGTCATAACCGAGTACGTCGCCGGTGGGGAGCTCGGCGCCACGGTCGATGCCGGCACGCCATTGAGTCCGCAGATCGCGCTGCCGCTGATCTGCGGCGTGCTCGAGGGGCTCGCGCAGTTGCACGCGCGCGAGATCGTGCACCGCGATCTCAAGCCGCCCAACATTCTGCTCGACCGGCCCCTGCTCGACAGCGCGGGCGGCTGCGCACCGCCCTTACCCACGCCCAAGATCGCCGATTTCGACCTCGCGGTGTGCTACGGGCTCGCCGGCGGCACGCGCATCACCAAGCACCTCACGCGCATGGGCACGCTCATGTACATGTCGCCCGAGCAAGTGCGCGATACCGCCAGCGTCAAGGAACCGTCGGATCTGTATGCCGTGGGCGTCATGCTCTACTACCTGCTGACCGGCCGCTACAGCTTCGACTTCCCGACCCCGGCCGAGGTCCGCAAGTTGCAGGGCGAGAGACTCGCACAATGGCGCGATCCGGGCGAGGCCCTGCGAATGATCATGCAATGGGAGCGCATCAAGCATCCCTTTCGCATCATCCTGAACGAGCAGCCGACGCCGGTGCGCAAGCGCAATCCGGATCTCCCCGAGAAGCTCGCGCTGGTGGTCGATCGTTCGGTCCGAAAGGACGCGGCGGAGCGCTTCCAGTCCGCCGCGGCGTTTCGCGCCGCGCTCGAGCACGCGCTCTGAGGAAGACGCATGTTGCGCGATTTTCTCCAGCGCCTGCACGCCGCGCTGCGCGGCACGGCCGGCGTGGAACCGGGTAGGACCGCCCCGGGTTCGAACGCCGCGGCGGCTCGCATCGTCATGGCGCCCTCGGAGCGGCTCTGCGCCATCAGCGATGTCGGGCGAACGCGCCGGCACAACGAGGATCTGGTGCACCTCAGCGGGGACGGTCGCGTCATGATCGTCGCCGACGGCATGGGCGGGCATGCCGCGGGCGAAGTGGCGAGCGCGCTGGCGATCGCCGCGATCCTGGAGTATCTCGACAACACCTTGCCCGGCCTAGCGTCGGGCGACGTCGAGGCCATGCGCCAAGCGCTGCGCGCCGCGCTGCACGCGGCGCAGCAGCGGGTGCTGGCGGAGGCGGAATGCCGCGCGGAAGCGCGCGGCATGGGCTGCACGCTCGTTCTGGCGTGCGTCGACGGCGCCACCCTCCATGTCTGCCACGTCGGCGACGCCCGCGCGTATCTGTGGCGCCGGAAGGTGTTGCGTGCGTTGACCCGAGATCACTCCTTCGTCGCCGAGCTGATCGAGGCCGGTACGCTCACGGCCGACGAGGCGCGGGCGCATCCGGCCAAGAACGAAGTGCTGCAGGCGATCGGGATGCCGGAGGGCTTCGCGCCGGAGGTCAATTCCTGTCGCATCGAGCCCGGCGACCGCGTGCTGCTGTGCTCCGACGGGCTGTGGGAGATGCTGCCCGAGGCCGAGATCGCAGCTATTACCGGCGCCGCCGGATCAATGCATCAACCGGCGACACGTCTAATCGACGGCGCCAACGATGCCGGTGGCCACGACAACGTGTCGGTGGTGCTGTACGAGCATGCGTCAGCGTGAATGCACACGACACGCTTCCCTTGCAGCCTTCAAGACCACGCAACCGTGCAGGGACTTCGGGCCGGGCCAGACAATGCGCGCGCACGGCGTGCCACGCTCGCGCCCTGCCGCCGCAGCATGATCAACCCGAGGCCAGCCGCCAGCAGCGCCCACACGCCCGGCTCGGGCACGGCCGTCGCCACCAGCATGTCGTCGATCGCGATCGCGTCCCCAGCGAATGCGTGCGCCGGATGCACAATCGAGACGCGGTCAAACGGCCGCGTTGTGTCGATCACACCGAAAAAACCAAGCGAACCGGTGCGCACCTCGCTCGGATCGAGGCCGGTGAATAGCGCGAACGACATGCTTCCAGAATCCCCTTCGAGCGCGATGCGCAGTGGCGGCACCTGCCCGGCGGACGGTCCGCCGGCGAACCAGTCGCTCGGGTCGGTCATGTGGAAACCGACCGCGACAATCGGCTGGTTGAAGGTCATCGTCCAGTACGTCGTGCCCTGGTTAGTGACCGAGGACAAGTAGTTGGGCGCGGAGATCGCGTACTCCTGGAACGCGCTTACACCGGAGGCGATGATCGACTGGCCCACATTGGTGCCGTCGCCGACCGCGCTCGATACGAAAGCCGCCGACAACCCTGCGCCGAACGGCAAATTGGCGGGTACCGGGCCCGTCGCCAGCGTGTCGAAGTCCTGCGCGCGAATGTTAGCCGCACCGACTGCCGCGACGAAACTGTCCCGCGCCGCCGTGACCTCGGGCGACAGCGGGAGCGGAAATGTCCCGGAGAGGTTGTTCGTGAAGCCGTAGAAGGTGCTTTGCGCGGCACTGGGTGCCGCCGTGCCGAAAAAAAGCAGAGCGAGCGGCAGCGTCGCGAGCCACGATGGGTGTGCCTTCATTCTCCCCCTCCTCTGGGTCCGGGCGTACGGCAGGTGCATCGCATGCGACGGTAGCACGCTCGGCTTCCTGCGAATGTGAAACAGCGCACATTCGCGGCGCGCTGCAGCCAAGCCGCAGGGCCCGGGCGATGCGAACGCAAGACGGCGCGCCCGGCCGGCCGCCAAGCCGTACGCCGCCCTCGGTCGCCGGCCAGCGACCGTGGCGGAGGACTAATGCACGCCCGGCAGAGGTCTTTCGTACCCGGTCGATCGGACTCTCGCGGGCGGGCCGAAGATCGCAAGCCCGCCGATCCGGTAATCGCCTCGGCATAGCGTATATCAGCTCTCAGGAACATCCCGGTCGCCGAGCGTCGTGCATCCGCCGTAGGCGCTCGCGTTGTCCGGGCAGCAGGAACGCTTTCCAATTTGACTCGGAGGGATGATGAAGCTCATTCGCTTGACCATTGCCGGGCTGTGTTTCGCCAGCTCGTTGCTGCTTTCACGGCCGTCGCCAGCGGCAACGGTTACGTTCAACGGAAATCTCGACCACATCGCCGTGAATAGCGGCGCCGCAGTTTTCTCCGGTATCGCCCTGGGCACCGCGTTCAGCGGAACGATCGACGATGTCACGGCCAACGGCCGGATCTCGGGAGGCGGCGTGACTGCGCCGTTTGGTTGCTGCATTGCGGCCGGCGCCCTCTCGATCACGAACGATCGGGCGCTGCCGGCGGAGGACGCAACTCTGCTGAACCTGCTCGCGGGCGCCGCCTTGTTCTCCGCCGGTGAGATCGTCGACGGTGTCGATCTCGAAGGCGACGCCGCCACGCCCTCGGGTGGAAGGATCGAGGTCGGACTTTCCTACGTGTTCGCGCCGAGCACGTTTGCGAACGAAAGTCCGAGCAACTATCCGTTCAACCCGGCCGCGGCTCGGCTTGCGCATTTCTTCGTGCTTGAACAAGACGTCGCAGCGGATGACATCTATCTCGGTTTCGGGCGCATCGCGACCGCCCCGATCCCCGAGCCCGAAACCTACGCGCTGTTCTTAGCCGGTCTTGCCGCGGTTGCGCTTGGCATTCGGCGCGTGCATCGAAAGCCGTCGCGATGAAATCGTTCGTACTCGCACTTGCGCTTTGCATAGCCAGCAACCACGCGGCGGCCGCACTGCCCGCTCGAAAAGACGGCATGGTGCGACGCAGCCATGCGACGCCGCCACAGCGCGGGTCGTGCGAAGCGGCCTCGCAGACGAAAGGGAGCAAAGGCGACTTACGAACACCGCTCAGCGGCAGCCCGCCCGATCTATTCGATCGGTTTACCATCCTGGAACACCCCGCCTGAAGGACCGCCCGGCGGCAGCCGCACGCCCCACAGCACGCTTGCCGCACCCTGCTGCAGAGAACGCGGCGCGCTTAATCCGCCCATATCGCTGCGGACCCATCCGGGACTTATCGCGTTCACCAGAATTCCTTGCGGCTCGAGCTGCTTGGCAAACACCCTGGTCAGAGCATTCAGCGTAGCCTTGCTTTCTCCATAACCGCCGGGAGCCTCCTCGGCCAGGTACTCCAGGTCGCAGAGTGACAGCTTCGGATCCGACAGCCGCTTCACCAGGCTGGAAGGCTGCGACGACAGTTGTCCGAGTCCGCTCGTCACCATGACGACGCGGGCATTACGCTCGAGCAGGCTCTGCAACGCACGCGTGAGTCGCAACGGGCCGAGCACGTTGACGTCCCAGATCTGGCGCGCCGACTCCTTTCTATACACACCGGCATTGTTCACGAGCGCATTGAGCCGTTGGTTGCGCACCCGAAGACGTTGTGCCAAAGCGGCGATCGAGTCGGCATCGGCCATATCGACGACCTCGATCTGCGTGTCCGCGGGGGCCGAGTTCGGATTTCGGACTCCCGCCAGCACGCGCCACCCCTCGGCTGCGAGAGTGCAGGCGACTTCGCGTCCGATGCCGCGGCTCGCCCCGGTGATCAGTGCCGTTTCCATTGCCCATGCCTCCACAGAATGACGCAAGTGTCTGCAGCGCCGCGCTTGAGGAGACGAGCATTTCTACCGCGGCCCACCCGCCCGTCCCGATCGGCGGGAAAAGCCGTCTCCGGCGGCTCGCCCCATTTTCGATGCACTCTGGCGAGCATTCAAGGCAGCGCTCGATCAAGGCTGCGGGCAACGCCCGTGACGTGCCGTATCAGTCGCTCATCAAGATGTGGCCGCGGGAAAAGGCGGGCCACAAGAGTGTCGCCCGGGCGCTGCAACGGCGCCGGCGGCCATTCATCCGATTCGCTACGCGATCGAGCTTTCGGCAAATGCTCGACGCATCAGCAGAGACGCGACGCTCCCCTCTCCCCCTGGGAGAGACGCCACGATGGCGCATCGCGACTTGCGCCCTGGAACCTCGCGTGGCGCCTCTTCCCTCACCCCCAACCCCTCTCCCGGTGGGAGAGGGGAGCGTTGTGTGCCC
>WYBJ01000061.1 GCA_011525945.1 Burkholderiaceae bacterium
CCCGGCCACCGCACGCTCCACCGTCCGCAGGCTCACGGCAATGCCCTTCTCGGCCGCAAGCTCCTGTCGGACGACGTCGGCGTTGCCGCCGTGCCGCCGGAACCGCTCCGCTAGCCCGGATTTCTCACACGGCTGAGCGATTTGGGCAACGCGCGATGGGAGTTGACGGCGTGTGAGGTGGAGGCGCGGAGGTTCGCGGCGCCGGAATGCGCGGTCCGAGATTCGATTTTCCAGGGGCTCCCGTGGGTGAGTTGTGATTGGGCCGCGAGGGTCGCGCCGCGGCAACGCGTTGTCAGGCTGGCGCGGCGCGGGCAAGCGCCGCGATGGCAAAGCGGAGGGCGGCGATGCCCCAATCCCGGGCGACCGGGCAGGCTGACGCCATGGCGATCTTGATGCGACGCGCGCTGATGCGCACCAGCGCGCCGATCTTCAAGAGCTTGAGACGAATGGTGCCGCAGGTGGCCTTGGCGAAGACGGTGTTGCGCAAGCCGATCCGACGCAGGGCACACAGCAGCACATAGGCCATGGAGTGGAACCAGAGGCGCAGCTGGTTGGCGCGCATCGTGGCCGCCGAGGTGCGGTCGGCATAGAGATCGAGCTGGCACTCCTTGATCTTGTTTTCCATATCGCCGCGGGCGCAGTAGATCTTCTCGTAGAGGTACTTCGGCTTGCACTCCGCACGCGTGAGCGAGGTGACGACGAAGCGCGGGTTGGCCTCGCCTCGCGTGCACTCCGCCTTGGCGACGACGTGACGTCTGCGGCTCCAGGTCGTGCGCGTCCTCCACATGAAGCTTTTGAAGCGGCGCTCCGCTTGGCCGGTGCGGCGGCTCTTGGCCGCGGCATGCGCGAGCTCGGGCGCGATCGCGGCGATCAGCCGCTCGTTCTTGGCCAATCCGAACAGGAAGTCGACGCTATTGTCCTCGCACCAGGTCATCAGATCGTCCCGCGCAAAGCCGCTATCCGCGCGCAACAGAATGCGCGTGCGCGGCCAGCGCTCGCGGATCCGCGCAACCAGGCGCGCCACCTCCTCGGTTGCGCCCGCCGCCGCATCGACGTTGGCCGGTCGCAGCTTGGCGAGCAGCAAATGCTCCCCGCAGAACACGTAGAGCGGCAGGTAGCAGTAGCAGTCGTAATAGCCGTGGAAGAACCGTCCCTCCTGCTCGCCGTGCACAGGATCATCGGTCGCGTCGAGGTCGAGAATGATCTGCCGTGGCGCGCCCGGGTGCGCCTCCAGGAACACGTCAACGAAGACATTCCTGATCGCCACTGGATTGTGGCTGATCTTGTGGTAGCGCGTCGGCGCAAGCCGGCCCAGCTCCAGCCGGTTGAGCGTCGACTTGCCGGCCACAGCCGCGCAGTCCGCGCGCCGCGCTGCCAGCTTGCCGGCCAGCACGCCCATCAGCGGATCGTGGCGCAGCTCGTCGTGGTCGTTGAGGTCCTCGTAGCCGAGCGCGATGGCAAAGACGCGCTGGCCGACCAGCGTCGCAACCTCATGCTCGATCAGATCCTGCCGCCGCTCATCATGAAAGCAGCGCGCAAACCGCCCGATCAGTCCGACCGCCCGATCCGTCGCCCCCAACAGCAGCGCGCCGGCATCCGACGTCACCAGGCCGGCATCGAACGCGGCTTCCACAGGGCGCCCTTCGACAGTTCCAAAATCAAACCGTTCTGCGCTACACTCTGTCGGCATCGGGGCTTCTCCTTGGATCGCATAAAGTCGCTGCAGCACAACGACTTTCGCTGATTCGGAGCCCCGATGCGCCTATTCGGTGTGAGAAATCCGGGCTAGCCAGTCGCCCAGCCCGTCCAGCTTCTTCGACCGCGACGGCGACCGGCACGGCTGCCAACCGCCCACCGCCAGCCAGCGCTTCACCGTGTTCTTCGAGCAGCCCAGTTCCACCGCGATCCGCTTCACGCCCCAGCCCAGGTCCCGAAGCTTGACCATCGCCGACACATCGTCCGGCGTCCGCATCGATTCCCCCCGCATGGCCTCCGCCTGCGGGAATTCCTGCACTTGAAACGGCTTCATGCCGACCTCTCCTCTGTGGACAAGAGGGGGTCAGTTCTTCATGTCGTCAGGGGGTCAGTTTGTCGTGTCGCCTGACACATTCACGCCGCGTGTTTCCCCTGCTTGATCAGCGACTCTGCTGGAATGCCCAGGCCCTCGTGCAATCGCCGGACCATCGCGAATGTCAGCGGACGCTTGCGGGAAAGGACTTCGTAGACGCGATTGCGACTGCCGATGAAAGGGACGAGGTCCCGCGGCGTCAGCCCCTGGTTGTCCATATGATACTTGATCGCTTCCACGGCATCGGGGAAATCCAGGCGATAGTGCCTTGCCTCCCACGCCTCGACGAGCGTCACGAGGACATCGAGGCGGTCCCCCTCCGGCGTGTTTCGTTTCGCGGTCATCAGGCCCTCGATCTCCCTGAGGGCACGACGATAGTCGCGTTGATTCTTGATGGGCGAAATGTCCATGCATCTTCAATGAAGCCGCGGGATTACAG
>WYBJ01000062.1 GCA_011525945.1 Burkholderiaceae bacterium
GACGATGCACCATGCGCACGATCTCCCTCACCCCCAGCCCCTACCCAGGAACCTGCCCGCCGCGCGGGCACACAACCCTCCCCGCTCCCCCCGGGAGAGGGGTTGGGGGTGAGGGAAGAGGCGCCACGCGAGGTTCCAGGGCGCAAGTCGCGATGCGCCATCGTGGCGTCTCTCCCGGTGGGAGAGGGGAGTGCGGTGTGCCCGCTAGGCGGGCAGGTTCCTGGGTAGCCGCGACGGCGACCGGCGCTACAGCGCGAACCGATCGGCGAAGGCGCGAAATTCGCCGAGCTCATCGAGCCGCATCAGCCCGGCATGCAGCTCGCGCGTGGTCTCCTTTCCCCACACCGGCTCGCCGAGATCGAAGAATTTGGCCGCCAGCTCCTGCGCACGGTGCGGATTGGCCGGTTCGCCCTTGGTCACGGTGCAGGTTCCTGTGTGCGCGGCACCATCGCGCATGACGATGCGAACCACTACCGGCTGCTCGGCCGGGTAGCGGGCGGTAAACGCCGGCTCCTCGGCGAGATCGACGCGCTGCGCCAGCGCCTGCACCTGCGGGTTCGCCACCGCGGCATCGTCGAAGCTCGCGAGCCCGGAGCGGCCGTGCACCAGGATGCTCGCGAGCGCAAACGGCACCGAGAAGCGCGCGCCGAAGCTGCTGACGACGTTCTTTTCCGCCAGCATCGCAGCCAGCATGTAGGCGCGCACCTCGATACGCTCGATCTGCGCCGCCTCGATCCGGCCGCCCGGCACGCGGCCAAGTAGATCCTCCAGCGCGTCGATCGCCGAATGGACGTAACGGCCGGTGGGATGGAGCTTGAAGTAGCTTTGCTCGATCAGCCATTGCGCGCCAAGCCCGGCGGTCACCCGTTCTGGGTCGAAGGTATCGGAGAGCACCTTGCCGTAGACCGCGCCGACGCTGTCGATCTCGCCCGTGAAGCCACACTCGACCAGCCGCGTCGCCATGATCCCCATGTAACCCGAATGGCCGGTGAAGATGTTGCGCACGGTTGCGCCATCGAGCAAAGTCTGGCGGCTCGTC
Source organism: Burkholderiaceae bacterium (assembly GCA_011525945.1). GTDB lineage: Bacteria > Pseudomonadota > Gammaproteobacteria > Burkholderiales > WYBJ01 > WYBJ01. The sequence continues at coordinate 1,040 of WYBJ01000062.1, forward strand.
GCCATGCCCATGGTGGCGGCGACGTTGATGAGCTCGAGCAGCTGCGGCGCGCTGAAGCCACGCAGCTTACCGGCGGCGAGCGCGGCGCCGATGACTCCATACGTTCCGTGCGGGTGTATGCTCAGCTTCACGTTCGCAGCGCGGCTGATGCGCGATGAAACCTCGTAGCCCAATGCGACCGCCAGCAGCAGGTCGGCACCCGACACCGCGCCCTCCTGCGCGACCGCTACGGCGGCGGGCACGACCTGAATCCCCGGATGCCCCTTGGCGAACAGATTGCCCTCGTCGAGCTCGAGCCAGGTGCCGGCGGTACCGTTCAACAGCGCGGCATCGAGCGCCCCGGCGCGTCTGTGCGCACCGATCACCCACGAATTGCCCGAACCCGCGCGATCGAGGTGGCGCGTAACCAGAGACTTCATCTCGGGCTCGCGCATGCCGGCGGCGATGACCGGGATGCAGTCGGCGATGATCAGTCGCGCGCGCTCGCGCGCCGCTTCGCTCACGTCCTCCAATCGCGTCGCCGCCGCGAATTGCGCAAGCGCCTGGAGATAAGCGGGACGTTCTCGGCTGGGCATGGCTGCGGGCTCCGTCGTTTGCCTACATATGAGCGTACAGCTTCTTTCCTGCCACCGGCATCTGCGCGACCAGGATATCGCCCGAGAGCGATTCGGTGATGTAGAGCGTCTTTCGGTCCGCGCCACCGAACGCAATGTTGGCGAGGTGGTGGTGATGCGGGTCGGGCGAGTGCACCAGATGCGTGGGCAGCATATTGGCATCGAACCGCCATACGCCTACGCCGAGATGGCAGACGCATAGGCCGTTGTCCGCGTCCATCTCGATGCCATCGGGGCCGGCAGCACCTCCCGAGAGCTGGATCGCCACGCCGGTCTTCGACACCGAGCCGTCGGCCATAAGCGGCAGGCGCCACACCTGCTGGGCGCGCGTCACCGCCACGTAGCAGTGCTTCTCGGTGGTGGAGAGCGTGATGCCGTTGGGGCTCGGGATGTTATTCGCAAGCCGGCGCAATTCACCCGCGGCGCTCAGCCGGTACACGTAGCCGGTCGGGTCGGCAATGCCGGTCTGGCCTTGGTCGGTGAAGTAGAGATCGCCGTTGGATGCGAAGTGCAGGTCGTTGAGACCTTTGAAGCCTTCGCTGTACTGTGTTTCCAGGACCGGGTCGACCCGCCCGCGCTTCTCGTCCAGGATGAGCAGGCCACGCTTGTAGTCGGCGATGAATATGGCGCCGTCCTTGTGGATCTTGAGTCCGTTCGGCCAACCGTCGTATTCGCACACGAGCTCCCATTGCCTCGAGGTCGTGATCTTGAAGACCCGACCGAACGGGATATCGACGAAGTAGAGGTTGCCGGCGCGGTCGAACGAGGGACCTTCGAGGAAGCACTCGACTTCGGCCCCCTGCCGGTTCGGATCCGACCAGCCGCTCCTGCGTTTGGTGCGGAATGCCTTGGGCATGGACATGAACACCTCGGCCGGTATGAGCTGCACCTGCTGGAACGGATTGAACATCGGTGACCCCTTCAATTACCCCTTTTGCTCGGCACGGGCTGGTGCGTCAACGCCATGTCTGTCGCGACTCGCGCGAGGTGGCGATCTCGATGCCGCCGCCGCGCAGCACGCTAAGCGTGCGCGAATGAAATTCGCGGGTATACAGCACCCGCACTACCCACAGCGTCGTCGCGACCATCAGCCACGGGTGCAGAAACCACGACAGCGCAGCCATTGCGAAATAGTACGAGCGCAACCCCTGGTTGAAGTTGCCGCTCGCGAACGAAACGATCAGGCTCAGGTTGGCGACTTCGCTGGCGCTTTCCTCGGCATCCTGTGGCACCTTCGGCGCCGCGCCCACGACCATCGAGCAGAACCCGAACTGACGGATCGACCAGGAGAACTTGAAAAACGAATAGACGAAGATTCCGATCAGGAGCAGGATCTTGATATCCCACAGTCGATGACTCGCCTCGATCGCAAACGGCAGCTCCGAGACGACGTCGGCGGCGCGCTGCACGTAGCCCAACAGGGCGATCAAAGCCCCCAGAATGAGCAGCGTGGTCGAAGCGAAGAACTGCGAGCTGCGCGTGAGATTGCGCACGATGCTCAGATCCACCATGCGGTTGTCGCGCTCGAGCATGCGCAGCGCCCAGGTGCGACGCAACACGTCCATCACCCCTTGCAGGCTGGGCGCCCGCCGGCCGTACCAGACGGCGAAACGGGTATAGCCGATCCACGCGCCGAGAAAGAACGCCACCGCCACGATATCGTGCGGCGAGAGGGTCTGGCCGAGCGTGAGCCAGTCCTTGTAACTGATCAGCCAGTCGAACATGCGATGTCACACGAACAGCGTCAGCACGCCGGTATAACCGTACAGCCGATTGTGTGAAATCTCGCCGTTGCAGAAAAAACCGACCAGCGGAAAGTCTCCGAGCGAATCGCGGATGAGCCCGAGTTCTTCGGACTTGCGCCCGAACAGATTCGGACCACGCGCAAGGCAAGAGTAATACACCCCGCCCTTGGGCTTGCCAAAGAGGCCTTTCTTGATGCTCGCCAACATCCGGTTCATGTCCTCGGTGGCGGAGTCGAGGTCGCGCCGGCAGAACATCACCTGCTGGTTCTGCTGGATCAGCTCGCCGATCGCGACGAGCTTGCTCTGGGGGTCGATGCCCAGGAGGTTGCGCACCAGGTAGTCGCCCGTGTCGCTCCCTCGGATCGGCAGGCCGACGAAGATCTGGTTGCCGATTCGGTTCAAGTCCTTGCCGAGGCGCTCGCCCAGGTCCTCGCGCATCACGTCCAGCGCCGGCTTGCCGTCGATCGACAGGATGATATTGCGCTGGCATTCGGTGATCGTGCGCTTGGGTCCGATCGGCGAGCAACCCTGCGTGAGCCGCGTCGCCACCGCGACGTCTTCGGTAAAGACCACGCCCGATACGCCTCCCTCGGTGATGCCGTCGGCGATCTGGGGATTGAGCCGGCGCGAACTCGTAAGCCCACCGACCAGGAAACCGCTTTCGACCTTGCCGGCCAGCGCACTCACCAACGCCGCGATCTCGACGTTGGTCGGATCGGCGTGTACGACCGCGAAATTGGTCTCCCCTCCGGCGCAACGCAGCGTGCTGGCGCCGATCTCGTCGGTCGAGCGCAGACTGCCGAAGACGCGAAACGCATTGCGGTCCAGGTCGCCGGTCATGGCGACCAGCGCAGGCTCGTCGAACAGCTCGCGGCCGCTCGCGATCACCCCCATCCCGACCGTACCGACCCATTGCGCGACCCCGGTCGCTTCCTTCATCTCCTCCAGAATGAGCCCAAGATCGGCGGCAAAGTAATCGGTCGCGTACAGAAATCCCAGCGTCCCGCCGCCGCGGCCAAGCTGCTCCAGGCAGGCGTGCGCCGCCTGCCGCCAGTCGGCGTTGACGCCCAATCCGTGACGAAAAGTCGGCATCTGGCACCTGTTCGACGCCGCCGCATGCACCGAAACCCGGCTCGCGGCGAGCACCGCCCAAGGATAGCACCGAGCAATCGGGCCGAACCGGGCCTGATCGAGCATTTGACAGACAAGATCGACATGTAACAATAGCCCGCAAACATCGAAGAACAGGTCCACGTAGTCTGGACCGGATCGTGCTACCAACCCGCGGCGTATGAGTCCTGCGCCGAAGGGTTCATTCGGCGGAGGATGTCGAGCGCATGCCGTGCGCGGCGTCATCCCGCGCAGCATTGCGCCCTCGCCTCGACAAGGGGGTAGCACGTTGGAGCCGGAAGCGCAGTCGCCCGTTCGCGTACTCGTCATCGACGATTCGCACACCATTCGTCGCAGCGCCGAGTTGTATCTGACCGAAGCCGGATGCGAAGTCGTGCTCGCCGAGGACGGCTTCGATGCGCTGGTCAAGATCACCGACCACCGGCCGCAGCTCATCTTCGTCGATATCATGATGCCTCGGCTCGACGGCTATCAGACCTGCGCGTTGATCAAGCGCCATCCGAAGTTTGCCGCCACGCCCGTCATCATGCTTTCGAGCAAGGACGGGCTGTTCGATCGTGCGCGTGGCCGGCTCGCCGGCTCCGACCTGTACATCGCCAAGCCGTTCACGCGCGACGCGCTGCTCAAGGCGGTATTCGATCACGTACCGGCTCGCCACTAGAGGGCCCGGCACCGTGCCCATCCGAACCGTCATGGTGGTCGACGATTCCGCGACCGACCGGCATATCCTGGCCGAGATGCTGGCCGGCGGCGGCTACGTGGTCATCGCGGTCGCGAGCGCCGAGGAGGCGCAAGCGCGCGTGCCTGCCGAGCGCCCCGACGCGATCCTGATGGACATCGTCATGCCGGGGAAGAACGGTTTCGAAGCAACGCGCGAACTGCGGGCAAGCGATGCGACCCGCGGCATCCCGGTCATCGTATGCACGTCCAAGAGCCAGCCGACCGACAGGATCTGGGCGCTGCGCCAGGGTGCGCGCGACGTTCTCGTCAAACCCGTGCAGCGGGAACAGTTGCTGCAGGCCATCGCCCGCCTTGGCTGAACCGACTTCATGGCCGCTACCTTCGGCTCTCATCATGCTTCGGGCAGGTCCGTGCACGACGTCGGCCCGGAAGGCCCCGAGTGCTCCCGGCTCGGCGTTCAGCTCGGTGAGAAGTATTGGCTCATCGACTTGGCGGACGCGCACGAGGTCGTTGCCGTGCCCGAGCTGACCGAGGTGCCGTTCACCCGACACTGGTTTTCGGGTCTGGCCAACATCCGCGGCAATCCGGTCGCGGTCGTCGATCTGGACGCTTTTCTCGGCGGTACTCGGACCGTTGGCGGCGAACACGCCCGGCTCGTGGTCGTGGCCGAGCGCCATCGTATCAACAGCGCCCTCCTGGTTGGGCGTGTGCTCGGCCTGCAGCCGCTCGATCGGCTGTTACGCGAGCCGGATATCGGTGCGCACCCGCCCTGGGTCGACGCCCGCTACCGCGACCGAAGCGAGCAACTTTGGACGGCGCTTGACATGCGTGGGCTACTGACGCATCCGGACTTCCTTCGCTGCAACCTGCCTGTGTGACCGACCGTGTCCCTCGAACCGCCGCACCTCGGCTCGAATACCCGGATCTCCGCGGGTGAGCAGATGGCTGCTCGGCGACAACGCGCTGACAACGAGGCGGTGCGCTCCCCCGACCTCGTAATCCCGCCTGCGCCCAAGCCAGCCGAGGTCGAAGCGAACCCGCCGCGGGCGCCACGCAGCTTTCAGCTCCTCGCCATCGCGGCCTCGGCTTTGCTGCTCGCAGCCACCATTCTGGTCGTGCTGGATCGACGCCATGAAGCGCAAGAGGCACAGTATCGTACTCGCTCGGCCGAGCTCGGGATGCTCTCGCAGCGCATCGCCGTGTATTCACCACGCGCCGCCGCGGGCGACGCGCAAGCGTTCGAGGTGCTGTATGCGTCCGGTCAACGCTTCGCCGCCGCGCTCGCGGCGCTTGGCGCGGTCGAGTCCGATTCGGTCGCGCAAGCGGCGGCACTGCAAACGCTGCGCACCCGCTGGGTGGGCGCGCAAGCGCATCTGCAGGCCGTACTCGCGCAGCGCCAGTCGCTGATCGCGTCCGCTGCGCGCCACCCAACTCCGGCAGCGCCTGCGCAGCGCACCGAGGCGCTTCCGCCCGCGGTTGCGCAGGCCGGGGCTGCAGCCCTCGCACTGGTGGGCGCAGCCGAGCCGTTGTTCGAGGGCGCGGCTCGATTGGTCGCGCCGCAGCCGCAACGCGCGCCGAGCCGCTACCTGCTGGCGGCATTGGTGGCGGCAGGGCTCGCGTTCGTGTGCCTGCTGTGGATCGGCAAGGTCGTGCTCGACGACGCCGAGCGGCGTGCCGCGGACAACTTGCACAATGCCGTGCGCGATCGGCACGCGAACCAGCGTACGCAGCATGCGATCCTGCGGCTGCTCGACGAAATCAGCACGCTCGCGCATGGCGATCTCACAGTGCGCGCGAGCGTCAATGACGAGACCACCGGCGCGATCGCCGATGCGGTCAACTACGCCGTCGGCGAGCTGCGCCGCCTGGTGGCTGGAATAAATACGGCAGCGACGCGGCTCGCCGAAGCCTGCACGCAGGCACAGGCGATTGCCGGGGAGCTGCTGAGCGCAGCCCAGCGCCAATCGCAGGAGATTGCCGTCACCTCGGCGGCGGTGACGGCGGTGGCGACATCGGTCATGGCGGTTTCCGAGCGTGCCGAAGAATCCGCGCGCGTCGCCGACGCGGCGCTCGCCGCGGCGACCGAGGGCTCGGGCTCGGTCCGGCGCTCGGTGGCCGGTATGGAGTCGATCCGCGAACAAATGCAGCAGACCGCCAAGCGCGTGAAGCGGCTCGGCGAGAGCTCGCAGGAAATCGGCGAGATCGTCGATCTCATCAGTGACATCACGCGGCGTACCGACGTGCTCGCTGTCAACGCGGCCATCCAGGCCAACGCAGGCAGCGGCGGCGGGCGCGGCTTCGGCGCGGTAGCCGAGGAAGTTCAGCGTCTGGCCGCGCGCTCCGCGCAGGCCGCACAGCAGATTAGCGCGGTCGTCAGGACGATTCAGGCCGACACCCAGGATGCGACCTCGGCGATGGAGCGCAGCACCGAGCGCGTGGTGGAGCAGACAGGGCTCGCGTATGCCGCCGGGGACGCACTTGCCCGGATCGAACGCGTTTCGCGCGAGCTTGCCCGTCTGATCGCTGCGATCTCGTCTGCCACTCGCGAGCAACGCGATGCAGCCGAGCGCATTCACACGGCGATGCGCGACATCCTGCGCATTACCGAGCTCACCACCGAGAGCACGCATCGCAGTGCCGATCGCAGCGCGCAACTCGCCGCTCTGGCGCGTGAGCTGAAGCAGTCGGTCGCCGGATTCAAGGTCTCATGAGCGCCGAAAGCGCTGCGATCGCCACGCCGCTTAACTGGCTCAAGGGCGAAATCGACCGATCCCTCGGTCTGGCGCGCGCCGCGCTCGCGCGGACCCCGCAAGCTCCGGCGCAGCGCCCGGCATGTCTTAGCGCATGCGTGCAGCCGATAAGTCATATCCGCGGTGCGCTGCAGATGTTGAACCTCGAGGGCTCCGCGCGCTTCTGCGGCGCACTCGAGCAAGCGGTGCAAGGCTTTGTCGCAGACCCGGCACGGCTCAACGAGCTGACCACCTCGGTCCTAGATCGTGCGCTGTTTGCGCTGTCACAGTTCCTCGACGACCTCGCGAAGGGCGAGCCTGACGTTCCGCTCAAGCTCTTCCCCATGTATCGGGAACTGATCGAGCTTACCGGGCGGCGCGACGTGAGCGAGATCGATCTGTTCTTCCCCGACGTGAGCGCCGCGCCGGCGCGCCCATGCTACCCCGCGCATCTCGATGCCGAACGACGCGAGCGACACGTATCGGCGGCGCGCGCGCACTATCAGCGCGGCCTGGTCGCCTGGCTCAAACAGCCGCACGATTCGCATGCGCTGCAAGCCATGCGCGCGGCGCTCGATGCGCTGGACCGGATCGCGGATCAGATCGACGCGCCGGCAGGCACCTGGTGGGTGGCGACCGGCTTGGTGGATTTGCTGCTGCATAACGACGCGCCGGACGAGCGCGCTGCGCTCAAGCCGATCTTGGCCCGTCTGGATCGTCTCATGCGTGCCGTTGCCGGTGGCGGCGAGCACGATGCTGCCGGTGTCATGCGCGACATGCTCTATCGCATCGCAGCCGCCCCCCCGATATGCCCGCGGGTGTGCGACATCAAATCGCTCTACCGGCTGGATGTGCAACTGCCCGAGTTCTGCGTCTCCGGCACGCTCGAGTACGACGTCTCGGCGCTCGCTCCGGTGCTCGAGCGGATGCGTCAGAAGCTGCTGGCGATGGAGGAAGCCTGGGCCCGGTACGCGGCGGGCAGCAGCGAGGATCTGCAGCGGCTGCGAAGCCACGCGACCGCGCTCAAGACGATCGCACGCGACCTGGGACACTACCGTCTGGTGCGTCTGCTCGACATCGTCGGGCTGATCGCTCTCAAGCTCCCCGATGCCTATCCGGCGCCGAACGAAGTGCTCGCCTTGGAGATGGCGGCGGCACTGCTGTTCATGGAGAGCATGCTGGAACATTTCACCAGTCCGCCTCCGGATATCGACCAGCAGGTCGCGGTGATGGTGGGTTGGTTGCTCGATGCGCTCAAGCCGGGCAGCGCCGCAGCGCTCGGCGCCGGTGCGCCGCGCGACGACATCACGCAACGCCAGCACTACGCGCAGGTGCGTGCGCAGGTGGCGCGCGAGATCCTGGCCAATTTGAACGGGGTCGAGCGGACTGTGGACGA
>WYBJ01000063.1 GCA_011525945.1 Burkholderiaceae bacterium
AGGTGGCCGCGAAAGGGCAGCACGGCGCGCGCGGCCTGCGCGCCGTCCGTGCGCGAGTTAGCCCGACTTCCGCTATCCGGCGCCGAATTTGGTGATTTTGATCGGCCTGCTGATTCTAAGTCCCTGATCGGCTGAGCGGGTGGCTCGCGCGTTGAGGCGAAAACGGGTGTAGTGAACACCTGGGTTGTTGCGCCCGTGGCATGCGAGGATCTCGCGATCGTGCAGCCCGACACGTTGTATCGGTGCCTGGATAAGCTGCTTGAACACAAGGCGGCACTGTTCTCGCATCTGAAGGATCGGTGGCAGACGCTGTTCGGGGCGAGCTTCGAGGTGCTGCTCTACGATCTGACGAGCACGTACTTCGAATGCGATGTGCCCCAGGCCGAGGGACTTCGCCGCTTTGGCTACAGCCGCGACAAGCGCTCGGACTGCGTGCAGGTGGTGATTGCGCTGATCGTGACCCCACAGGGCTTTCCGCTGGCCTACGAGGTGATGGCGGGCAACACGGCGGACTGTACGACTCTTGAGGGGTTCGTCGAGAAGATCCATCATCGCAACCCGATCCCGGTGGAAAGGCCGGTTATGGCCACGGCGACGTTCGCCGTCGGTGGCGCGGAACAGACCCTCCAAGGGACCCGGTACGGCGACACCTACATGTTCCACTTCACCGACGCGACCAGCGGCCATGCGAGCTACGGTTCCGGGCGCGCCGTGCACACGCCGCTGGATCGCTGCGGCGCCGTGAGCATCGACTTCAACTACGCGCGCCTGCTTGCCTGCTCGTTCAGCAGGGCCTGGAACTGTCCGATCCCCACGCTGGAAAGCCGCTTGCGTGTACCCATCGAGGCCGGCGCGCGCTTCGCCGTCGACAAGAATGGCGTGCCGATGCTCTAAGTGCGCTGAGTCAGAACCTGGTCACCCCCGCCAACGCGGGGGTTCAGGCGAAAGCCTGTTGCGCATCCCCGCTCCTCGACCCCTTGGCTGGAAAGCTCCGCGAAGGAGCATGCCAACGGGTTATTTCTTCGCCGCCAGCGAGTCGTGGCTCGTGATCAGATTTCGATAGTCGGGGATGTGGTTGGAGAACAAGGTGGCGAGCCCCTCGATGTCGTTGCGCCAGTCGCGATGCAGCTCGCAGGCCACGCCGAACCACGTCATCAGCTGCGCGCCGGCTTGCGACATGCGGTCCCAGGCCGAATGCCGCGTGATTTCGTTGAACGTACCGGATGCATCCGTGACGACGAAGACGTCGAATCCCTCCTCGATCGCCGACAAGGCCGGGAATGCAACGCACACTTCGGTCACGACGCCGGCGATCAACAGCTGCTTCTTTCCCGTGGCCTTGACGGCCTTGACGAAATCCTCGTTGTCCCAGGCGTTGATGTTCCCGGGGCGCGCGATGTAGGGCGCATCCCGAAACAGCGCTTTCAGCTCCGGCACCAGGGGGCCGTTCGGCCCGTTCTCGAAGCTGGTCGTGAGGATGGTGGGGAGCTTGAAGTACTTGGCCAGGTCGGCCAGCGCCAGGACGTTGTTCTTGAATTTGTCGGGCTCGATGTCGCGTACCAGGGATAGCAGGCCCGCCTGGTGGTCGACCAGCAGAACGGCGGCGTTGTTCTTGTCCAGACGGATATACGGCTTGCTCATGATCGTCTCCGGAGAATGGGCGCAAGGCCCGTTGAAGGGCACGGCCCACCGGTATGCGGCGGGCCGTGCATTGCGAATCAGGCGAGCGCGGGTGCGAGCCTGCCCCGATTGAAGTCGTCGATCGCCTGTTGAATCTCGGCTTCGGTGTTCATCACGAACGGACCGTAGGCGACCACCGGCTCGTCGATCGGCTCACCACCGAGGACCAGCAGGGTCGCATCGTTGTTCGCCTCGAGCGTGAAGTCGGTTCCCGCGCGGTCGAGCAACAGCACCTGTGCCTCGCGCGCGATGTCGCTGTCGTTCACCAGCACGGTGCCACGCAGCACCACCACGGCAGCCGTGCGCCCCTCGGCCACACGCAGCTCGACAGACTTTCCGGCGTTGAGCCGCAGGTCCCAGACATCGATCGGTGTGAACGTCTTCGCCGGGCCGCGCTTGCCCGAATAGGCGCCCGCGATTACGCGCAGCGATCCGGCTGCGTCCGGCAAAGCGACGTTGGGAATGTCTGCATCGCGGATGGATTGATAGCCGGGCGCGGCCGACTTGTCCTTCGCCGGCAGGTTCACCCATAGCTGCACCATTTCCAGCGTGCCGCCGCTGCGCGTGAACGCGTGCGAATGGAACTCGTCGTGCAGGATGCCCGCTGCGGCGGTCATCCACTGCACGTCGCCCGGACCGATCTTGCCGCCGCCTCCAGTGGAGTCGCGATGCTCGACTTCGCCCTGGTAGACGATCGTGACCGTTTCGAAGCCGCGATGGGGATGCTCGCCGACTCCGCGCGGCCGCTCGGCGGGCGCGAACTGCGCCGGGCCCGCATAGTCGAGCAGCAGCAACGGGCTCAGGTGGGCGCCGTGGGTGGCAGGGGAGAACAGCGACCGCACCGGAAAGCCGTTTCCCACCCAGTGCGGGCGCGGTGCGCTGTACAGACCCAGAATCTTCTTCATGTTACCTCCTGTGGACGGTCCGGAAAGCGATTGACAGGCCGCTTTCCGCGCGCTGCTCCCCTCTGCAGATGAGGAAATTGCAACGCATGCAGGCAAGATAGCGGCGCGCCCGGCCCAGCACTAGCCGCTAAGATTGATCCTCAGCGTTGCACTGGAGGAACGATGCCTCGATCATGGAAAACCTGAACGATTTCTACTACTTCGCCCAGGTCGTCGACCACCGCGGTTTCGCTCCGGCGAGCCGCGCGCTCGGCAAGCCGAAATCGATGCTGAGCCGGCGCATCGCCGCATTGGAGCGGCGCCTGGGTGTCCGGCTGATCCAGCGCTCGACCCGCCGCTTCCACGTGACCGAGGTGGGCCAGGAGTTCTATGTGCGCTCCAAGGCGATGCTCGAGGAGGCGGCCGCCGCCATCGAAGCGGTCGAGCTTTCCCGCTCGGAGCCGCGCGGCGTGATCCGCATGAGCTGTCCGGTCGCGCTGCTTCACGCCCAGGTCGGTGCGATGATTGCGGCCTTCCTGGCGAAGTGCCCGCAGGTCAGCGTGCAATTGCAAGCGCTGAACCGCCCCGTCGACGTGATCGCCGAGGGGTTCGATTTCGCGCTTCGGGTTCGACCGCTACCGCTTGCGGACAGCGAGCTCGTACTCAAGGCGCTCGGAATGCGCAGCCAATGTCTGGTCGCGAGCCCCACGCTGCTGGAGCGGGTAGGTCTGCCGGCCGTGCCTGCGGACCTGGTGAAATTCCCCAGCCTGGATCTCGAGCGCGCCGAGCACGCCTGGCATCTGCTCGGCCCGGACGAGGCGAGCGCGTCGATCCGGCATGTCCCGCGACTGGTGAGCGACGACATGCTGGCGTTACGTCATGCCGCCGTGGCCGGTGTCGGCGTCGCGCACCTGCCGCTGATGATGGTGGCCGACGAGCTGCGGCAGGGGAGGCTCGTGAAGCTGATGCCCGAGTGGGCGCCGCGGCCCGAGCTGATTCATGCGGTGTTGCCCTCGAACCGGCAGTTGCGACCCGCCGTGCGCGCGCTCATCGACTTCCTCGCCGAAGAATTCCAGAAATTCGATGAGATGTAATCTGCCCCCGAAGATTTCCGCCGTCGTCATTTAGGATATAAAACAGCTTCCAGCTACGCGTTTTGAATCGCCACGGGACCAGAACCAAGCGGTAAACCGTAGGATAATAGCTCGCCGAGTCGCGGTGCCTTGCCGCCGCCAACGATCGTCCACGGAGGACCTATGGCGCAGTCGCAGGAAGGCTTTCTCAGCCCGCAGACCGTATTGGCCGAGCTGAAGAAGAACGCCGTCACGCACGTATTGTGGTTGCCGGACAGCGAAACCAACTGGCTCTATACGCTGATGAAGGCCGAGTCGTCGCTGACTCTCGTGCCTGTAAGCCGCGAGGGGCTTGCGTTCTCCGGCGCCGCAGGTGTTCATGCGGGTGGCGGCAAGCCTGTCATCCTTATCCAGAATACCGGCATGCTCGAATCGGGAGATTCGCTGCGTGGATGGGGTTTGAGCCTGAACGTGCCGGTGGTCATGATCGTGGGTTACCGCGGCTACACGCGTCACGGCGTCAACACCGACACCGTCGCAGACTACACCGAGCCGTTTCTCATGGCCTTTGGCATAAAATACTTCCTGGTCGAGCGCGACAGCGATGCCGATCGCATCTCGATCGCGTTCGAGGAGTCGCGCAAGACACGCCGCCCGGTCGCCGTGTTGGTGGGCGACGAATATCACGGCTTCAACTGATCCCGATGGAGAGCGAAAGCATGATGCAGACGGCCGAAATGCTGAAGGTGTTCGCGCGTCACCGCGGCAATGCGATCGTCATCCCGGGGCGCGGCGGCAAGCATTGGATCGGCATGAGCGACAAGCCCAATCGCGACTTGCCGATGGGGGATCCCGCCATGGGCGGGCATGCGATGTTCGGACTGGGTGTGGCGTTGGCACGCCCGCAGGACCGCGTCATCCTATTCGATTCCGAGGGCGATCTGCAGATGAGCATGGGCGTGCTTGCCACCATCGCCGATCAGGCGCCGAAGAACTTCTATCACTTTCTGCTCGACAACGAGTGCTATGCGACCACGGGCGGCCAACCGGTGCCGAACGCCAAGAATGTGCAATACGATGAGATCGCGCGCGCCTCGGGCTATCAGCGTACCTATGCGTTCACGAGCCTGGAAGAGTTCACCGGCGCGATCGGCGATATCATGAGTCAGGCGGGTCCCGTGTTCGTCGCGATGAAGGTGATGCCCGAGATCAGCAACGAAGCGATCGGCCGCCGCCCGCGCTGGCAGACACGCAGCCGCACGCAGGTAATCGACGACCTGCAGAAAGAACTCGGCGTCGCGACCTGATGCGCTAACCAGCGTCCGCGGACGCTGTCGTCTTCATCGTTTTCCCAACGCGACCTTATAATCCGTCGGACGACGTACGTGCGTGCGCGGGCTTTCGGGGTGCCAGCGCGCCACGGAAGGTCGTACGTCCAACTTCCGAGGGGTTACCATGGGCCGCTTTCCGCGTTTCTTCGCGCTTGGCTTCGTTGTCTGCCTTTTGACCAACGTCGGTGCACCGCTGGCGCAAGTGCCGGCGGACAAGCCGTTCGAGCCGGTCAGTGGGCAAGCGGGCAAGGACGTCGTTTGGGTGCCCACACCGCCCGTGCTGGTCGAGAAGATGCTCGACATGGCCGGCGTCACTAGCGCGGATTTCGTCGTGGACTTGGGCTCGGGCGATGGCAGGAACGTCATCGCCGCAGCGCGCCGCGGCGCACGGGCGCTCGGGGTCGAGTACAACCCCGAAATGGTCGCGTACGCGCAGCGCGAGGCCGAGAAGGCGGGCGTGGCAGGCAAGGCGCTGTTCGTCCAGGGCGACATGTACGAGGCCGACATCTCCCAGGCGACGGTGCTGGCGCTCTTTCTGCTGCCCGAGAATCTGGACCGCCTGGTTCCGAAGTTCCTCGATTTGAAACCCGGTACGCGCATCGTGCTCAATACCTTCGGCGTCAGCGGCTGGGACGCGGATCGTGTCGAGCGAGCCGGCGAGGAGTGCGGTGCATGGTGCGATGCGCTGCTCTACGTCGTACCGGCGAAAGTGGCGGGCCGCTGGCGTCTGGGAGACGGTGAACTCGTGCTGGAGCAAACGTTCCAGGTGTTCGCGGGCGCATTCGAATCCGCCGGATTGACTCGCCCTCTGGCCAATCCGACGCTGCAAGGCGATCGCATCCGCTTCATACTGGAGGGCGTCGAGTACAGCGGAATGGTGACGGGCAACACCATGCAGGGAAGGCGGGATGGTGCGGCCGGCGGAGCCTGGCGGGCGACGCGGATCGACAGTGGTGCGTAGCGGGATATCGGCAGTCTGGTCGCACGCGGCTTAGGCGTGCATCGACTGTAAGCAAAACCTGAGGCTCTTCGCCTCGTAGCGCGTACGGCAGGCGGGCGCGGGCCTTGCCCGGACAACAGGCAGTGGGGCGCGGTTACGGCACAGCCGTCCGGCGCGCTGGCACGCAATGCGAGCGCCTTACCGCCCCGCATAGGGCCCGGGTTACCATCGCACATTCGCGACACTGTCAGTGCGACTGCGAAACCAGCGAGGAGGGAAGTTGCCATGAGTCAAATTCGATACGCAATCGTTGCGGGCGCCTTTGCGCTTTTGCTCGCGCCGTCGGCGCAGGCGGCACAGTCGGGCTATCCGGATCGGCCCATACGGCTGATCATCGGAAGTGCGCCGGGGTCGGGCCCCGACATCATTTCGCGTGTGATCTCAGATCGGCTCTATTCGATGTGGAACCAGCGCATCGTGGTCGATTCACGCCCGGGTGCGGCGGGGACGATCAGCGCAGAGCTTGCGCTGCGTGCCGCGCCCGACGGTTATACGTGGATGATGCTCACCTCCCAGCTCCTGGTCGCGAGCGAAGTGTTTCCGAACATCAAGTTCGACCTGCAGCGCGATTTTGCCTCGATCAGCCTCATCGGCACGGTTCCATTCGTCCTCATGGTCAATCCGCAGGTGCCGGCCAGATCGATCGCCGAGTTGGTGGCGCTGGCGAAGAAGTCACCCGGGTCACTGCGTTACGGTTCTGCCGGAACCGGGGCATCGGAGCATCTTTCCGGCGTCATGTTCACCACGCTAACCGGGACGCAGATGCTGCATGTGCCGTACAAGGGCGTGGCACAGGCCGTCGCCGATACCATCGCCAACGAGGTGCAACTGACCTACGCGGTCGTGCCGGCAGCGCTCCCGAGCATCCAGGGCGGCCGCTTGCGACCTCTTGGCGTCACCAGCCGCAAGCGCGCGCCACTACTGCCGGAGGTGCCGTCCATCTCCGAGGCGGTACCGGGCTACGAGATGCTGGGATGGTACAGCTTGGTCGCCCAGACCGGCACGCCGGAGGAAATACTCGCCAGGGTGAGCACCGATGTGGTGAAGATCGTGCACGAACCGGCATTCGCGGATAGGCTAAAGAACCTCGGGATCGACGTGGTCGGAGGCACGCGCGCCGACCTCGACGCTTTCCGGCGCAGCCAGACCGAGCGCATCAGCAAGCTCGTCAAGGCGGCCGGCATCAACAACAAGCAGTGAGACGATGAGCCACGAATTTCCGCTCGAAGGTCTGAACGTCGTCGACATGAGCCAGGGCATCGCCGGCCCGAGCGCCGGCATGATGCTCGCGCAGTACGGCGCCGAGGTGGTCAAGATCGAGCCGAAGGAAGGCGATTGGTCGCGCAGCATCACCGCCGGCGCCGAGGCGATGACGTCGATGGCGATCGCGACCAACCTCGGCAAGCGCAGCATCGCGCTGGATCTGAAGCAGCCGCGCGGCGCCGAAATCGTACGGCGCCTCGCGCGGCGGGCGGATGTGTTCATCGAAAACTTTCGCACCGGAGTCATGGAACGTCTGGGGTTCGGTTATGCCCACGTGTGCGCCTACAACCCGGCCGTGGTCTATCTGTCGGTGACGGGGTTCGGCCAGCAGGGGCCAATGCGCAGTCAGCCGGCGACTGATGCGATCCTGCAGGCGTTCACCGGAATGATGCGCGTCAATATCGGCCGCGAGGACGGCTTGCCCCACCGGCTCGAGTGCTGGCCGATCGACATCGCCAGCGGCATATATGCTTTTCAGGCGATCGCGATGGCGCTGTACGCGCGCAAAGAGACCGGGCGCGGGCGTTACATCGATGCGAGCCTGATGCAAGGCGGAGCCGGCTTGCAGGCCGTGCGTATTCTCGATCACGCGATCACGCGCGGCGCTTCGGTGGGGGCGGGGGCGTTTCCGGTCGGCACCTTCCGCACGCAGGACGGATGGATCAACCTGAGCGTGTTGAAGGATGCGCTGTGGGAGCCGTTCTGTCGCGTCATCGGCCGGCCCGATCTCGGTGCGGACCCGGGGCTTGCCGGGCTGTCCGGGCGCAGGGCGCGAGCCGCGGAGATCGTGGCGGCTGCGAATGAGTCGTTGGCACGACACTCGTCGGACTACTGGTGCGAGCAAATGCGCGCGGCCGGTATCTTGAACGAGCGGGTGAACGACTACGACGCGCTACTTGCGCATCCGCAAGCCGAGGCCAATGCTACCTTCACATGGGTCGAGCAGCCAGCAGTCGGGCGCGTGCCGCATCCGAATGTACCGGGACCACAACCGCATGTCGCGGGTGATGCACGCTCGCACGCGCCGCGTGTCGGCGAGCACACACGTCGGGTGCTCGCAGATCTCGGCTACTCTCGCCCTGAGATTAACGGCTTGATCGAGCAGGCAACGGTGTTCGCCGCCGCCTGAAGCTCGTGGCCCGAGCTAGCGCGTGCGCTCACGCGCATCGAGCAGGCGGTAGTACGCCGTGTAGAGGCGTATGCCGAGAGGATACAGCGCATGCAGCGCAATCGGTTTGAACGGCTCCTGCGTCAGCGGCCCGGCATCGACCGCTTCGCCGCGCAGCATTGCCGCCAGCAGCTTGCCCGCCATGTGCGTGAGCACCACACCGCGACCGCTGTAGCCGATCGCGTAGTAGACGCCCGGCTCGGCGCTACCGACATGCGGAAAGTAATCGAGCGAGAAACCGACTCTTCCGTTCCAGCGGTAATCGATGGTCGCATCGCGCAAGGTCGGGAAGACGCGCCGCATTGCGGCTTCGATGTGGCTGAACGCCCAAGGCTCGTTGCTGCCGGAAAGATGGCCACGCGACCCGAACACCATGCGCCGGTCGGGTGAGAGGCGAAAGTAGAGGTTGACGCGGCGCGAGTCGGTGACGATCTGACCTTCCGGCAGGATGTCCTGTACGACCGACTGCGGCAGCGGCGCGGTGGCGACGATGTTGCTCGGTACCGGAACGATGCGCCGCGCGAGATCGTTCGGCAGCGGGAAAACGCCGGTGTAGGCGTTCGTCGCGACCACGATGCGCCGGGCGAGCACGCGTGCGCGTGGCGTGTGCAGCACGAAGCCGCTCGCCTCGCGCCGATAGCCTTCGACGGGGCTCGATACGAACACCGGCACCCGTGTTGCCACCGCCGCAGCCAGCCCGCGCGCGTAGTTGAGCGGATGTAGCGCGCCTGAACGCCGCTCCAGGAAGGCGCCAACGTATTCATCGGTGCCGGTGAGCCGGCGCGTCTGCGACCGCGTGAGGATCGATGCGCCCTCATAGCCCATCTCGCGTTCGAGCCAGCGCACATCGTTTTCCAGGGCCGCGAGCGGTTTCACACCATGTGCGGCCGTGATGTGGCCACAGCGGCTGAAGTCGCAGTCGATGCCGTACTCGGTAATCGTCGCCTGTAGCGAATCGATCGCGTCGTGCAGCGCGCCGAACATCAGCCGCGCGGTGTCTGCGCCGTAGTCGCGTGCGAGCGCTGCCCAGCCGCACTTGTAGCGCAACACCGCCATGCCGCCGTTACGCCCGCTTGCGCCCCAGCCGGCATCGTTCGCTTCCAGCACCACGCAATCGACGCCGGAGCGGGCGAGGTAATGTGCGGTGGTCAGTCCGGTAAAGCCGCCGCCGACGATCGCGACATCGGTCTCGATGTCTCGGTCGAGCAGCGGCAAGTCGGGGTGCGGATTCGCCGTTGCCGCCCAAAACGACGGGACGGCAGAGTATCGTTCGCGGATTGGCATGCCGGATGGACCGAGGTCGGATCGGTGAGAGCAGGCGTGCAAGCGATGCACTGGCACGCTGCGGCGGATTATAGCCTCGGCCGGGGCGCGCCCCTCCATCGGCATGCGGCGAGTGCGGCTGCGTATAATCGCGACGCCGATCTCGCCATGGCCTCCAAGGCCCTTTACGCCATGTCCATCCTGCTTCGTGCCAGCGTATTTGTCGTCCTCGCCCTTGCCGCCTTGCCGGTGGTGTCCCAGATCTATCCTGACCGGCCGATCCGGTTGATCGTCGGGTTTGCGCCGGGCGGTGCGGCCGACATCCTCGGACGCATCACTGCGCAGGGGCTGAGCGAAGCGATCGGCCAGCAGGTCGTGGTGGACAACCGCCCGGGCGCGGGCGCTCTGATCGCAACCGAAATCGCAGCGCGTGCGACGCCCGACGGCTATACGCTAGTTTTCACCTCCCCGCCGCACGTCATCAACGCGACGCTCTATCGCAAGGCGAAGTACGATCCGATCAAGGACTTCGATCCCGTCATTCAAGTGGTAGCAACTGCGCTCATTCTCTCGGTGAATGCCGGCTCGCCGCTCAAGTCGGTGAACGAGTTGGTACGCTATGCTAGGAGCAATCCCGATAAATTGAGCTACGGTTCGGGCGGCAGCGGTGCATCCGGGCACTTGGCGATGGAGCTATTCAAGTCGGTTACCGGCACGAAGATCGTGCACGTTCCCTACAAGGGAACCGGTCCGGCGATCACGGACCTGATCGGCGGTCAGATCCAGACGACAATCGCGAGCGCGGCGCCGACGCTCCCGCAGATCAATGCCGGGAAGCTGCGCGCGCTCGCGGTGACGAGCAACAAGCGCTCGCTCGCGCTGCCGGACGTGCCCACGATCGCAGAGTCCGGCTTCCCGGCTTACGAAGTCACGCAGTGGTTCGGCATTCTCGCGCCGGCCGGTGCGCCTAAGACGGTGATTGGGCGGATCAACACGGCCATGAACGTGGCTTTGGGCAAGAAGGCGGTGCGCGAGCGCTTTCTCGCGTCCAGCACCGAGCCGGTCGGCAGAGGCCCCGAGGTACTACGCGCCGTAATCGCCCAGGAAGTCCCAAAATGGACCACACTCGTGCACTCGCTCGATCTCAAGGTGGACTGAAGCGTTCAGAGCAATGCGGCTGCCCGTAGCGCCAGGCCGGGTGAGGCGATCGCCAGCATCGCGGTCATGACCATGCCGACGTGCACGAGGCGGCGCGTTATCATTCGCTGATCGGACCGAGCGTACCCGTTCGATCGGAGTTGAGGCACGCGCGAGCCCGTGGTCAGAAAGCGAATGTATGCTGCAACTGCCTGAACCGCGCCGCTTCGGGGGCGCGGGTGTAACCGATGCATTGGCGCTGGCCGCGGCTCGTGCAATGAAAGCGGATGCACTTGAGCGCCCGCGTCGCATGGGTGCGTTGTGCGATGCCATCGCGCAGGCGCTGGCGCGAGGTGCGGAGTCGCGCGTGCGCGAGGCGTTGCGGCAGGTGCCGGATGCCGCCAGCTATCGGATGCTCACCGCTGCGCTCGCACGCGCGATCGACGGCGCCCGCGGTGAAAGTGGGGTGGTGGCGCGGGCCTTTGTGCTGCCGGTGGTCCTGGTCGCAAGCGCGACTCGAGCGCGGGTCGTTCCCGGCGCCCTGCCTGATGTGGACGCGCTAGTGCGATTGTTCGAGCGCACGCAGGCGCTCGGACCGACGCGCAACTTCGGGCTATCCAACGCCCTGTGCGTGTTACCGGCGCTGGAAGCGTTGACGCCACAGACATTGCTCGCGCTGACGCGCGAACTCGAGGCGCAGGAGCTCGGCAGACTGCTGCCGCCGGCAGCGATCACCGTGCCCGCCGGGGGCGAGCAGACGCACCTGCGCTTCATAGTTGGCGCGGGTCTCACCGCACCCGAGAGCCCCGGGTTCACCGAGACCGCTGCGCATATCGGCTCCTGGGGCGCCGAGTTCGCGCGCTTGCTGCAGCAACAGCTCGCAATGCCGGGCGTGCAGCTTGCCGTGTTACCGCGTCCGCCGTTGGACCTGGTCGGTGCACCGCACGCAGGCCGAACCGCTCAACTCGAGGTCGCACTGAACCTGTTCGCGAGCAACGCCGTGCGCCGCTTTCGCGTTGCTGTGGGCGACCCGGTGGCGGTCGTGTCGGCGCATGAGGACGCGCAGATTCGAGTGACGCTGAGCTCTCCCTTCGCCGACGACCTGACCGACGGGTTCTGCTGGCCGCTGCATCCGGCGGATGATCTAGCGAGTGTGCAAGGCATGATCCTCGAACTTTTCACGGACATGCGCGTGCATGATGTGCGGGTGTGCGCGTCGGTGCTGCCATCGCATCGCGACAATGGTGCGCCGTTGTATCCGCGCGCCGACGAATGGGACCGGCTATGCGCCGGTGCTGCTCGCTAGCGCGTCATCATACCCGGAGTTTGCAACGCGCATGAAGCCATCCTTGCCTTTCGCAACCCTCACTCCGGATCGAATCATGGACTGCGTCGAGTCGACGGGCTTGCGCTGCGACGGGCGGCTCGATGCACTGAATAGTTTCGAGAACCGGGTCTATCAGGTGGGCGTGGTGGGTGCGCCGCCGGTCATCGTGAAGTTCTATCGCCCCGGACGCTGGAGCGATTCGGCGATCGGCGAAGAGCATGCCTTCTGCATAGAGCTCGCTGCCGCCGAGGTGCCCGTGGTTGCACCGATGGCACTCGCCGGTGGAGGAACCCTCGCTCAGGCAGCGGGCTTCCGTTTCGCGTTGTACGCGAAACGGGCGGGACGCTCGCCGGAGCTCGACGACGATGACACCCTGGAATGGCTCGGTCGTTTCATTGCGCGCATTCACGCCGTGGGCAGGCGCAAGCCCTTCGTTCATCGCCCCGGCGTCGATGCGCATAGCTACGGCGAAGCGCCGCTCGCGGCGTTGTTGGCGGGCCACTTTGTGCCCGACAGCTTGTGCGCTGCGTACGAGGCGGCGGCACACCATGCACTGAAGCGCGTGCACACGCGCTTCAGTGAGGCGCAAGGCGTGCAGCGCCTGCGCTTGCATGCGGATTGTCATGCCGGCAACATCCTCTGGTCCGAAGGACCTCACTTCGTCGACTTCGACGACTGCCGCACCGGCCCGGCTATTCAGGATCTTTGGATGCTGCTCTCGGGCGACCGTGCGGCCATGACGCGGCAACTCGCGGCGGTGCTGGAGGGTTATCGTATGTTTGCCGATTTCGACCGCGCCGAGCTCTTGCTGATCGAACCGCTGCGGACGCTGCGTCTGATCCACTACGCCGGCTGGCTCGCCGAGCGCTGGCGCGACCCCGCATTTCCGGCTGCCTTTCCATGGTTCGGCAGTGAGCGCTATTGGCAGGATCAGATTCTGGCGCTAAAGGAACAGATCGCCGCGATGGACGAACCGCCGCTGGAGCTGCCCTGAAAGCGCCCGTGGCCCGGCGGGCGGCGCGCATGCTGGTCCACATCGCCCTCGCTGTCGCGGTGTCCTATGCCGCGCTGGTTCTGTTGCTCTTCCTTATGCAGTCACGCCTGCTCTACTACCCGCAGATTGGCCGCGACGTGACAACCACGCCGCGCGCCCTGGGACTCGGATTCGACGATGTCTGGCTCGATGCGGGCGACGGGGTGCGGCTGCACGGCTGGTTCGTGGATCATCCCCGATCCAAGGGCGCCGTACTCATCCTGCACGGCAATGCGGGTAGCATCGCGCTGCGGCTCGATTGGCTGCGCATGTTCCACGATCTTGGTTACGCAACTCTCATGATCGACTACCGCGGCTACGGTCGCAGCAGCGGTGCGCCGACGGAGCAGGGAACCTACGACGATGCGCGCCTGGCCTGGGAGTATCTGACGGAAAGCAGGGGATTCTCGGCGCACGACATCGTGCTGCTGGGCGAATCGCTCGGCGGGGCGGTTGCAGCGCAACTGGCGGCGCGTGAGTCACCACGGGCCCTCATCGTGCACTCTGCATTCACCTCGGTGCCTGACGTGGCGGCGCAGGTCTATCGCTTCGTGCCGGTACGCTGGATCAGCCGCTTCGACTACGACACTCGCGCCTACCTCGGCCAGGTCCGTGCGCCAGTGCTGATCGCGCACAGCCCGCACGATGAGATCGTGCCGTTCAGCCATGGACGCGCTCTGTATGCCGCCGCGCACGAGCCGAAAGCTCTACTCGAGCTCGCCGGCGGACACAACGACGGCTTCATCTTCCGTCGGCGCGAGTGGGTCGCCACGCTGGTGCAGTTTCTGGAACGTGCGGCAGATCACACGAGCCCGAGCAGATCGGCGACGTAATCGCCGATCGCCATCGACGAGGTGAGGCCGGGCGACTCGATCCCATATAGATTGACCAGGCCAGGCGCACCATGTTCGCGCGGTCCCTGGATCATGAAGTCGGCTGCGGGTTCGCCCTTGGCGGTGATCTTCGGTCGGATGCCGGTGTAGCCGGGCTGCAGGGCGCCGTCGGGCAGGGCAGGGTAGTAATGCCGAATCGACTCGTAGAAGCTTCCCGCGCGTGAGGTATCGAAGCGGTAATCGATGCTTTCCAGCCATTCGAGATCGGGTCCGAACTTCACCTGGCCGCCGAGGTCGAGTGTGACGTGAACGCCATGCCACAGGCCGCTTCCCACGGGGTAGATGAGACGCCCGAAAGGAGATCGTCCAGCGAGCACGTAGTAGTGGCCCTTGCAGAAGTGTTGCGGGGGAATCGTCGCTGCCGCGATGCCGTGGATCGAGTGTGCGACAGCTGGGGCACAAAGCCCCGCGGCGTTGATGACGAGATTGCATTTGACCGTCAGCGGGTCGCGTTCTCCCACGCGCAGCACGATACCGTCAGAGCACGTCGCTCCGCCGAGCACGCGACTGTGAAACGCGATGCTCGCTCCGTGCGCCTCGGCATCGCCCAGGTAGGCGAGCATGAGTCCGTGGGAGTCGATGATGCCGGTAGAGGGCGAAAGCAGCCCGGCGACAGCGAGCACGTTGGGTTCCAGGGCCGCCATGTCGTCGCGGGTGAGCCAGGTGAGGTCGAGTACGCCGTTGCGTTCGGCCTGCTCCTTGTACCTGCGCAGGGTTGGGATCTCGTCCTCGGCGGTGGCGACGATCGCTTTGCTGATGCGTCGATGCTCAACGCCGCGCTCGGGGCAATAGCGATAGAGCGCTTCCTTGCCTGCCACGCACAGGCGCGCGCGCAAGCTCCCGGTCGGGTAGTAAATGCCGGCGTGGATGACCTCCGAGTTGCGCGAGCTGGTGTGATTGCCGATCGAACCCTCGGCTTCGAGCACGACGACCTCCCGGCCCGCGAGCGCGAGCCGGCGTGCGATGGCAAGGCCGACCGCACCCGCGCCGATTACGGCGCAGTCGAGGGTTTCCATGAGCTTTCCTTGCTGTGCGCGAGAAAGAAGTCGCGGGTCTGGAACACCGCGGGCGGCAGGCGCCTGCCGTCTGCCCGCAGTAGCCGCTTGAGCACGAAATCGAACAGCAGCGCGTTGTGCGCCCGGATCTCCATGAGCGTGGATGCCGCCGCTCGGTCGAGCAATCCGAGCTCGATCACCTGCCGGATCGAGATGAGCGGCATGACCCCTGGCAATGGATAGTCCGAACCGTTGAGCAGGCGCGGATGCCAGTCGGTGCGCTCGATGATGCGTCGTAAAGCCACTGGCGCACGGTTTACCTGGGTGATCGCGGCAATATCGCCGAAGACGCGGCCAACGTACCTGGGATCGTCCATCAGGCGCGCGAACAGCGCGAAGCTCTCGATCGCCGGGCCATTCTCACCACGGTCCAGATCGATGTTGCGGCCGAGCGAGGCGCAATGCGCGACCACGACGCGAACGCCGTGGTCGAGCGCCCGGCGAAGCTTCAGCGGGTTGCCGAAGTCTTGCTCACCCGCTCCGTGCACCGCCTTCTCCTCGCCGCCATGGGTAAGCAGGGCGATGTCCAGGCGTGCGGCCGCCGCATAGAAGCGGTCGCAGAGCGTCGAGGCAGGGTCGATGCCCATGGCCGGCGGCAGCCACTTTACCGCGCGGGCGCCGTGTCGCACCGCCCATTCGAGCGCTTCGACGCAGTCGCGCCGGTACGGGTGGATCGAGGCTATCCATTCGAACCGGGCTGGGCTCGCTTGCGCGAGCGCCTGCGCGTAGCGGTCGGGCGTGTAGAAGGCGCTGCGCGCGGGCTGCCGCTCGCCCGCTTCGTCGTAGGTGTAATCAAAGGCGAGCAACATCAGCTTCACGCCCGCAGGAAACGCGCCGAGCAGATCGCGCAGGCGTGCGACGTAGCTCGTATCGACCTCGCCGTGCACCTCGCTCGTGCACCCGGCGTTGAGAAAGAACAGGCGCTGCGCGTACTGCAGCGGATACATCCAGCTTTGCATGTGCGGATTGATCCAGACACCGGACGACGAGTCGCCGACGCCGATCAGGTGCACGTGGCAATCCCACACCCGGTCCGCATCGACACCTTCCCAAGCCGCGCGCACCAGTTCGTGGTTCGCCAGACGCGGCGCTAGGGCGCCCTCGCAGGGGTTGAGCAACCCTTGTTCGGGCCAGATATACGCCCCCGCAGCGATAGCGCTCGCTGCGGTTCCGAGCAGAAAGATGCGGCGCTTCATTCGTGTTCGCAGTCACGAGGTTCAGGATACGCGTGCAATGATACTTGGCTGGCGATCGTGCTGGCTTCACAGCTCTCGTGCCGACTGCCCTTGGCGGCCGGGTCTCGGTAAGGGCGGGCGCCCGGCGATGAAGTTGTGACCGAGTCGGGGCATCCGTATACTGCGCGCGCTGGAGTGCGCTCGGCGCCCTTGAAGTGTGGCAAAGCGTCTCCAAATTGGCACGGCAGCGGCTGGCACGTGCAAGTGAACCCCGACCGCAGTACCGGTTCTAAATTTCGGTTTGTTTGCCTACGGAGCGACCATGAAGCGCATTTTCCTGTTCGTCGTCACCAACCTCGCGGTGATGCTGGTGCTGAGCATCTTGATCAATGTGCTCGGACTGGATCAGGCGCTGGCCGGCACCGGCTTCAATACCGGCGCCATGCTGGTCATGGCAGCGGTACTGGGTTTCGGTGGCGCCTTCGTTTCCCTGGCGATGTCCAAGTGGATTGCGAAGCGCTCGACCGGAGCGCACGTGATCGACGTGCCGAGCAACCCGACCGAGCGCTGGCTAGTCGATACGGTGAAGCGGCAGGCGCAGGCAGCCGGTATCGGCATGCCCGAGGTGGCGATCTACGATGCGCCGGAGGTAAACGCGTTCGCCACCGGGATGAATCGAGATAGCGCACTGGTGGCGGTGAGCACAGGCTTGTTGCAGCGCATGTCGCACGAGGAGGCCGAAGCCGTGCTCGGGCACGAAGTCAGCCACGTCGCCAATGGCGACATGGTGACGCTGACACTTATCCAAGGGGTGGTGAATACGTTCGTTTTCTTCCTGGCGCGTGTGATCGGCCACCTGGTCGACCGTGTCTTGCTGAGGAACGAGCGCGGGTACGGCATAGGTTTCTTCGTCGCCACGTTCGTCGCCCAGATGCTGCTCGGCATCCTCGCGACCATCATCGTGCTGTGGTTCAGCCGTCAGCGCGAATTCCGCGCCGATGCGGGCGGGGCGAAGCTCGCGGGACGAGAGAAGATGATCGCTGCATTGCAGCGCCTGCAGGCCGCGCACGAGGAAAGCACGTTGCCCACGCAGATGAAGGCGTTTGGCATCAGTGGCGGCGGGACGATGGGGCGGTTGTTCATGAGCCACCCGCCGTTGGAAGAGCGCATCGAGGCACTGCGTGCGGCAGCCTCGCCGATTGCAAATCAATGGGGTCGGTAGCCGTTTCGCGGCCACGAAAAGGTACCGTCAGCGCAGGACCGGGTTACGCACGTCGCCGCCGACCGAGACATTGCCCTGCGCGATGACGGTCCCGCGCGGACCCACCTGGATGTTCAGCCGGCCGGCGAGCTCTCCCTTGGGCTGAATTTCGAAACTTCCGGAAGCACTCATCGAATCGGAGGCGATGCGGAACTGCTGCACTGCAGCCCGGTCCGCGTTCACGACGACGCTTGCGCTCATCGTGTTGAAACGCGTCCTGCCGCCGCGTATGCCCTCGCGGCCCGCAGCCTGGGCGGCGCGCATGAGGTCGACATTCTCGATAGTGCCGCGATTGCCGCTGAAGGTGAAGTCGACACGCGCCTGATCGAACAGGGTTTCAAGCCGCTCGGCACGCAAGCCGAATGTGCCTTTCAGGTCTGCACTTCCGGCGACCGAGACGCCACTGGCGAACAGCCCCACCAAGGGTTCCAGGTTCAGATTCTCGACGTAGAAGCGGCCGTCCACTACGATCGGACCGCTGAAGCGTGCCTGGCCGTTGGCTTTGAACTTGCCGCCGAACACGCTGCCCTCGGCCTGGATGTCGCGCAACTCCGTGGGCGTTGCGGTTGCGGTCAGCTCCAGATCCTCGAATACGTAGCGCGGGCCGATCGGTGGCGTGAAGCGCGACCCGCGCACGCTGACGCCCGCGCCGGCTGCTTGCGGAACGATATCCGCGTTCAAGGAGCCGTCGGCTAGGCTCAAGTGCGCCTTGGTGAGGGTACCGTCGGCGCTGAACATGAGCTCGGCATTCACGCTGAGTGGCTCCATGCCGCGCAGCGCAACCCGGGCAGCGCGCACCGAAACGCGTTCGATTGCCGTGCGCGCGGGGGTCGCTGGTGTCCGCGCCCAAGCGAGCACGCGGACCAGAGCATCCTGGGGCAGTGAGGGTGACTGCAACTGCACCGAATCGATCCGCTTGCTACCCGACACGAGCTCGCCCGGACTCATGCCGACAATCACAGCGGGTATACGGACGTCCTGCTGCGCCCCGACTATCACGTCTTCGAGTGTGAGCGCCGGGGACGGAAACAGCGAATAGCGCATCTTGCCGATCGTTACGGTTTCGCCCACGCGCTCGGTCGCGGCTTTCTCCGCGCTCGCTATCCACGGTGTCAGCGGCATGAACTGCAGTAGCGCGGCGCTTGCTGCCAACAACACCAAGGCCGCGACCGCCATCGGCAGTAAAATCTTTCGCGGCTTCCGGAGCCGGGCAGCGGCCAGCGCGGCCGCTTCCTCCTCGGCGATTCGTGCGCGGAGCTCGGCGGCTGCCGTGGCGCGCTCCTGGGCTTCCTTGCGCGCGCGGATTTCGGCGTCGAGTTCGGCTTGTTGGCGCGCTTTCAGCTCGCCGTCCACGCGCTGCTGGACCTCGTTGGCGGATTTCTCCGCGAACTCGCGCTGCTGCATGACGCGTGCGACCGCTTCCATCTTGGCGCGATCTTCGGCCGCGGCGCGCGCCCGGCGTTCGTCTTCCATACGCGCGATCAGTTTTGCGCGCACCGTTGCTTCGCGCGCCATGCGGGCTTCCATCTGCTCGCGGGCGTGCTTCTCCGCTTCCAGGCGCTGCTCGGCCTCTTCCCGGATTCTGCGCGCCTGTTCGGCCTTACGCTCGGCGTCCTCGAGTGCCTTGCGAGCAGTGTCGCTGTTGTCCACCGCCAAGGCTTGCGAGCGCCGCTCAGCCTCCGCGCGTGCGCCGCGCTCGGCCTCGAGCTGGGCCTGGATGTCCGCGCGCGCACGCGCCTCTGCCTCCTCGCGCGCCTTGCGCTCGGCGGCAGCATTCGCTTCCGCCTCCTCACGCCCCTTGCGTTCGGCCTCGATGCGCGCTTCGATCTCCTTGCGTTCCTCGTCCAGACGCTGCTGCATCGCCTGGCGCTCGGCTTCATCGCGCGCCTTGCGCTCGGCCTCCTCACGCGCGAGCCGCTCGACTTCGTCCCTGGCCCGGCGCTCGCTTTCCTCGCGCGCGCGCTTCTCGGCTTCGATGCGGGCTTCCGCCTCGGTGCGCGCCTTGTGCTCGGCGTCGGCACGGGCTTCTGCCTGCTCGCGGGCAATTCGTGCCAGTTCGAATCTGGACTCGGCGTCTTCGCGAGCTTGCCGCGCGGCCAATGTTTGCGTCTTCGCTTCCTCATGTGCGAGGCGCTCGGCCTCTTCACGCGCACGGCGTTCCGACTCGACCTTTGCTTCGGCCTCGGCTCGTGCCGCGCTTTCGGCCTGGACGCGCAACTCCGCCTCTTCGCGCGCCCGACGCTCGGCCTCCTCGCGTGTTCTGCGCTCGGCGGCGATCTTCGCCTCGGCTTCCTCGCGCACCTTGAGCGTTGCCGCTTCGTGCGCTTGCGCCTCACGACGCACACGCTCTTCGGCCTCCTCACGCGCGCGTATAGCGGCTTCGAGCTGCGCCAGCGCTTCGGCGGAACGCTCCTCGGCGGCACGGGCGCGCGCTTCTGCTTCGGCCTTGATCTGGGCTTCCACGTCTTCGCGTGCACGGCTTTCAGCAGCTGCGCGCGCGTCGGCTTCGCGACGCGCCTCGGCTTGGGCCGCAGTGCGCGCCGTAACTTCGGCTTGAAGCTGAGCGAGCGCCTGCCGGGCTGATTCCTCCGCCGCGCGCGCCTTGGCTTCCGCCTGCTCGCGTGCGATGCGCAGTTCCTCCTCGCGCATCTTCGCTTCCTGCTCGACCCGCGCCCGGGCTTGCGCTTCCTCCTGCACACGGCGCTCGGCTTGTTCGCGCGCATGATGCTCGGCTTGTTCGCGCGCTCGTGCCTGCGCCACTTCGCGGGCTCTTGCCTCGGCTTCGTCTTTGGCGCGCTGTTCGGCTTGTTCGCGCGCCTTGCGCTGCACTTCTTCGCGCGAGCGTGCTTCCACCTCGATGCGGGCGCGTGCTTCGGCTTCTTCTCGCGCCCGCAGTTCGGCGTCCTCGCGTGCCTTGCGTTCGGCCTCCTCGCGCGCGCGCGCCTCGGCCTCGGAGCGTACCCGGGCCTCCGCCTCTTCCTGGGCGCGACGCTCGGCGTCCTCACGTGCCTTGCGTTCGGTCTCCTCGCGTACGCGCGCCTCGGCCTCGGAGCGTACCCGGGCCTCCACCTCTTCCTGGGCGCGACGTTCGGCGTCCTCGCGTGCCTTGCGTTCGGTCTCCTCGCGTACGCGCGCCTCGGCCTCGGAGCGTACCCGGGCCTCCACCTCTTCCTGGGCGCG
>WYBJ01000064.1 GCA_011525945.1 Burkholderiaceae bacterium
ATCGAACACCACAACCGCGACCCGAAAGCCTTCATCTGGACCGCACAGGCCGTCGACATTCTTGCGAAAGTCGTTCGGGCTCGTGAGCGTGCCAATAAGATTCAATCTGTTTGACGCACTACACTAGCAGGGTGTCGGAGCTGATGCGTTTGGCGTCATCCGAAGCGACGCGGAGGGGAACCCAGCACATGCCTGATGATCCCGAACACGGGCTCGACCATAGACTTGCGCTGCTTGGAACAGCGCCACGCGTTGTGCACGCTCGCGTAGGCGGTGTTGCCAATCGTAGCATCGATCTCCCCCAGTGCTTCCGCTGCGGCCCGAAAAACTTACGTAGATCGCTGCCGCCGGAGTGCCTTCTCGATCGTGCGGTTTACGCTCAGGTGCGCGCCGCGATCTCCCGGGTTCGTTTCGCGTTCACCTCGATCACATGCGTCCGATAGGCCGGGCGCGCTGCCAATCGGTCGTACCACGCGCGCACGTTCGGGTGCGCGGGCAGCGCCTCCTTTGGCGTCCAGTTGAACCAACGATGCGCGAGCGATCCGGCTGGAATATCGGCCATGGTGAAGCGCTCGCCGCAGAGGTACTGCCGGTTTGCGAGATGTTGTTCGAGGATGTCCAGCCATGGCACCTGAGCCTTGGCCGCAGCCAGTATGGCATCGCGGTTGCGTTTGTCCTCGGGTCCGAAGTGATTTTGCAAGTAGATGCGATTGAAGCCTGCGAAGTTGAGCGAGCTCCAGTCCATCCACTTCTCGGCGTCGGCGCGGCCGCGCGGCGTTTCCGGACACAGGTTGCCGAGACTGTGCTTCATGCACAGATAGCGCACTACCGCGCCCGACTCCCAAAGAGTCCAGCCGTCCTCCTCCTCGAGCGTCGGCAGCCGCCCGTTCGGGTTCTTGCGCCGGTACTGCGGATCGTCGTTGCCGCCGAACTCGCCGCCCCAGTCGATGCGTTCGTGCGCAATCCCGAGTTCGCCGACGCACCACATCGCTTTGATGACGTTCGAGCCGTCGGCTCGTCCCCAGATCTTCAGCATGTCGTCCTCTCAAGTTGGCCATCGAGTCCGGCGCAGTATAGCCAACGCACACTTCCCCTGCACCCACGGTCTCGCGCGCGGCCTGCCGATCGCGGTGTGAGAGCCGGACCTGCGTGGCGCAACGACGCGTTTCGGCGATGGCACTACTTGGGTTGCGGCGCCGGGCGCTGAGTCAGAACTCGTACTCCGGCCCTTCGACATACCTGAAGCGCTCGAGTGCGTCCGGCCGCAATGTGTAGCCCAGGCCCGGCCGATCGGGGGCGCACACGTAGCCGTCGCGAATATCGAAGGGTTCGTTGAACAGCTCGTTCATCATCGGCATGTAGCCCTGGCTCACTTCCAGGATGTGGCAGTTGGCCGCGGCCATCGCGGCGTGGATGCTCGCCGCGAACAGCAGACCCGAACCCCACGCGTGCGGCGCAAGGCGCAGATCGTACGCGCCGGTCAATGCCGCGATGCGGCGGATCTCGGTGAGCCCGCCCGCGCGCGCGACATCGGGCTGGGCGATATCGATTGCGCCGTGTTCCAGCATGCTCTTGAAGCCATAGCGCGAGAACTCGCGCTCGCCCGAGGCGATCGGGATGCGCGTCGTGCGGCGCACCTCGGCCATGCCTGCATGGTTGTCGGGCGATACGGGCTCTTCGAACCAGGCGAGATCGTACGGCTCGAGCGCCTTGGCGATGCGGATCGCCACCGGTGTTTCGAGCGAGGCATGCGCATCGACCATCAGCTCGACGTTGCGGCCGATGCCGCGCCGCGCGGCATCGACCCGGCGCACGCAGTTTTCGAGCGAGAAGCCGTCGCGTCCGACCACACGCATCTTCACCGCGGTGAAACCCTTGGCGGCATACGCGCCGAGTTCCGCCTCGGCTTCGTCACCGGGCGCCCAACCGCCGCTGGCATAAGCGCGCACGCGGCTGCGCACCGCGCCCAGCGCCTGGTACACGGGAATGCCGAGTGCCCGGGCCTTCACGTCCCAGACCGCAATATCGACACCCGAGATCGCCTCCATCACCATGCCCACGCGCCGACTCACCTCGGCTTGTGGCACGCCGCGTTCGAGCGCGGGCTTTACGCGCGAGCCGTTGTACATCTTCTCGAAGATGCGCTCGGAGAAAAGCGGGTCTTCACCGACGACGTCGGGCGCGAGCTCGTGTTCGACGATCGCGGCGACAACGGGCGGTGTGCCGAGCGCCGCACCCATTCCGGTAAGCCCCTGGTCGGTCTCGACCAGGATGAGCGTCGCGTCGCTTTTGACCTTGGTGCCGAGATCGGTGCGGTGCTGGCGCTCCGGTGGCACCGGATCGGACATGGGGATGGCGCGAACAGCGGTGATTTTCATATCGGCTTCCAGTTCAGTACTACACAGCGGCGAATAGGGTGTCGCTCAGACCCGTGGCGGTCATGGGGGACTCTGAGCCTTCATCCACTCGATGCGCGCCGCCTCGCATTCAGCCGGCATGACGCCGGTGATCGCTTCGAGCCTGCGATCCGTGAAACGCAAAAACGATCCTGACCATGCTCAGCCGTCCTCCTCCCCAGCCCTTCTCCCGGAGGGAGAAGGGTGCTTGCCTTCCCTCTCCCTCTGGGAGAGACGCCACGATGGCGCATCGCGACTTGCGCCCTGGAACCTCGCGTGGCGCCTCTTCCCTCACTCGCGGCCCCTACCCAGGAACCTCCAGGAGGGGGATGCTGATTGGGGTTGAATTTCGGTGTGCTGACCATGTTAGATCAGTGTAGTTGGGGTCGGGACGAGCTGAAGCCCATGCTTGCGAGCGAGCTTTGCCA
>WYBJ01000002.1 GCA_011525945.1 Burkholderiaceae bacterium
CACGCGAGGTTCCAGGGCGCAAGTCGCGATGCGCCATCGTGGCGTCTCTCCCGGAGGGAGAGGGGAGAGGCGCCACGCACCGATTCCAGGGTGCAAGTCTTGACGCGCCCATCATGGAGGCTGTGCCGAAGTCCGACGGAAGCCTCGTTGCGCACGCCGATGCGAACAGCATCCCGACTCCGCAAGCGGGTGAGCCGCTGCTCGCTGTGACCGATCTTCGCGTCCACTTCCCGATCCACAAGGGGCTCCTGCGCCGCGTTGCGGGTTACGTTCGTGCTGTGGACGGAGTGTCGCTCAGCATCCCGGCCGGGCGAACGCTCGCCCTGGTGGGCGAGTCGGGTTGCGGCAAGACCACGGTGGGCAAGGGCGTGCTGCAACTGCTTCCCGTCACCGGGGGCGAGGTGTTGTTCGACGGCATCGACCTCGCGCAGTTGGCATCCGGGGCGTTGCGCGCGCAGCGCCGGGAGTTCCAGATCGTGTTTCAGGATCCGTACTCGTCGCTCAATCCTCGCATGCGCGTGGCAGAAATCATCGACGAAGGAATGACTTCGCTGGGGGTGGGCGGGGCGGCGGGGGAAAGAGCGCGGCGGATCGACGCGCTGCTTGTCGAGGTAGGACTCGATCCGGCTTCGAAGGCGCGCTACCCGCACGAATTCTCGGGCGGGCAACGGCAGCGCATCGCGATCGCGCGCGCTCTGGCTGTGGAGCCCCGGCTGATCGTCTGCGACGAGCCGACCAGCGCACTGGACGTCTCGGTCCAGGCGCAGATTCTGAATCTCCTGCTCGAGCTGCAACGCCGGCGCGGACTGTCGTACCTTTTCATCACGCACAACATGGGCGTGGTGGAGTTTCTCGCCCACGAGGTGGCGGTAATGTATCTCGGTCGCGTCGTGGAGCATGGGAGCGTGCAGGAGCTCTTCTCGGAGCCCAGACATCCGTACACGCAAGCACTGCTTGCCGCCGTGCCGGTTGCGGATCCGAGCGCGCCCAGGCAGCGCGTGCGAATCGGTGGCGATCTTCCTTCACCCGTGACGCCGCCCGCGGGTTGTCACTTCAGTCCGCGCTGTCCCAAGGTGCATGAACCGTGCCGCATTGCCTATCCCGCCGAGCGGGCGCAAAGCGCTACGCACTGGGTGCGCTGCTACCTCTACGAAGGCCCGCCCGAGTCGGCGCGCGGCGACGAGGTGGCGCGGTGAGACCAGCCGATCGATCAGCCCGTCAATCCGATCGACGAGCAAGCGCGACCCGGGTGCGATCCTTGTCGTCCGCTGCGGCGCGTGCGTTGGCCTTGTCGTGTTCGTCCAGTCGCGTGCGATCGGTACTCACTCTTGCTGCCGGCACGGGACTCGCACTGTCCTTCGCTACCTGCGAGCGTGTCTGGTCGTCCTCGGTCACGCGCGCGCGGTCCTTAGCCGTGGCGTTTTTGGCGACGTGCGCGCCGGACTTGCCGGTTGCGCCGCCGCGCGTATTTGGTCCGGTGCTGCGTGCGGTCGTCGTGGCCGTGTCGGCGGCTGCCCGCCTGGGGGCTGCGCTTCGCTTGGCGGCTGGAGCTTGCTTGCTGGTAGCAGCAACCCGTTTGCCAGCGACGCCCAAATCGAGCGACTGGCCCGCCCGGATCTTGCCGTTGCGGATGCCGTTGGCAGCCGCCAACTGCGCGACGCTCAGTTGATAGCGCCGAGCGATTCCGGCCAGCGTCTCGCCTGCCTTGACGACATGCTTGGCGGCCTGGGCGGCCACCGCAGCCGGGCCGACCACCGGCGCAACGACAGACGCCGCGAATCCCGCCGCCGCAATGTCGCCGCCCGGCCGATCACCGGCAGCGGGGACGAGTATCGTCAGCCCGACGAGGTTGCGCAAGCGCGCCGGTATGCCGTTGATCTCCTTCAGCCGTGACAGCGCGATGCCGAAGCGTTGCGCGATGCGCTCGATGCGATCGCCCTTCTCGATGGTGTAGGACTGCCAGGTGGTTAGCGACTCGCCGTACGTCTGCAGCTTGGTCTGGAAGATGTCTGCACGATCCGCGGGCAGCAGGATCGGTTGGCTCGAATCGGCGCGGATGACCGGCCGGTTGTGCGATGGATTGAGCGCCTGGAACTCTTCCACCGGCATTTCGGCAAGCTTGGCGGCGAGCTTCACGTCGATGTGCCGGTCGGTGGTCACGACGGCAAAGTAGGGCTGGTTCTGCACCTCGGCGAGCGTCAGACCGTAGCTCTCCGGACGCGTGATGATGTTTTTCACGGCCATGAGCTTCGGGATGTAATTGCGCGTCTCGGCGGGCATATCGAGACTGAGATAATCGGTCCCGAGCCCGCGCGCCTCGTTGCGCTGGACCGCGCGCGAGACTGCGCCTTCGCCCCAGTTATAGGACGCGAGTGCGAGCTCCCACGAGCCGAACATTGCGTAGAGCTTCTCCAGATAGTCGAGTGCGGCCCGTGTGGCCGCCAGCACATCGCGCCGCTCGTCCTGCCACCATGTCTGCCTCAGGCCGTAAAGTTTGCCCGTGGACGGGATGAACTGCCAGATGCCGGATGCATGAGAGGTCGAGTATGCGTTCGGGTTATAGGCGCTTTCGATCATCGGCAGCAGGGCGATTTCGGCTGGCATGCCGCGCTTTTCCACTTCTTCCACGATGTAATAGAGGTAGCGTTCGGCGCGTGCCACCATCCGGGCCACGTAGTCGGGCCGGCTCGCGTACCAGTTCTCCCAATCCTTCACCAGCGGCGAGTCGAGATCCTGCATGCCGTAGGATGCCCGGATTCGTTCCCAGAGGCTGGTGTAGGCATTGGCGGCGTTGGTTCCCGAATTGAAGGGAATATCGCCGAGGAGCACGCTCGCCGAGCCGGCAGACTCCGCATTCTGCTCGTGCGGTAGGTGAGGGCGCGGCAGCAGCAAGGCGGGTTGAGCGGGTGTGGGCGAGGCGAGCGTCAAGGCGCCGATGTTGATGACTTCAACTTCGACGGGTTGCTCGTCCAACGCGAAATCCTGCGCCGAAACGGTACCCGCGCCGTACGCCAGCACGACTAGAGCAAGCGCACGTATCCCCCTGAATTCTGGCATGCCATCCCCCAACACCGTGTTCCGGCCCGATGTTAGACAAGTAAGATCATCGGGTCAACGGCTTATGTCGATATTTTAGAGTGTCGCTTGAGGAGTGTGATACCCTGCGACGGTGGCCCTCCCTCATGCCCATCGACCGCTCGAATCGCTCCCGGGTGCAGCGCCAGACGCCACACGCGCGAGCGATTTCGACATAATAGCCTCGTCATGCGCCGGTGCGATCGTGGTCCGTGCCGACGAACGAACGTTGCTGGACGCATCGGTTCGGACCGGCAGCCCACCGATTCGTCGAACGACGAGCCCGCCGCAGCCCGGATCCGCGTGCGCGGCGCGTGCTTTCCCCGCAATGGATGCTCATGTCAGTACAAGTTCATCGATCAACCGCTGAAGCGCTCGCGCACTGGTTCGATACTGCGCTGGGTCAATACGTGCTCGAACGCGAGCGCGCATACTACGATCGCGTCGTGGCCGACATCTTCGGCTACAACGCGCTGCAATTCGGTTCGGCGCAAATCGACCTGCTTCGAACCTCGCGCATACCCTCGCGCTGGTGCGTCGGCTCGGCGGGGCCGATCGCGTTAGAGACCGATTTTCGGGATCTGCCCATTGCCGCCAACAGCATCGATCTCGTCGTCCTGCCGCATGTGCTGGAGTTCACCGACGACCCCCACCAGATTCTGCGCGAAGTCGTGCGCGTGCTGGTTCCGGAAGGGCAGGTCGTTATCTCCGGATTCAATCCCTGGAGCCTGCTCGGCCTAAAGCGCATCATGCCGAGCGCGCGCACGCAGATTCCGTGGAGGGGGCGCTTCATCAAGCTACCGCAGCTCAAGGATTGGCTGTCGCTGCTGTCGTTTGACGTGATCGGCGGGCGTATGCACGGTTATGTGCCGCCGTTTTCTACGGAGCAGTGGCTACGTCGCTTTCATTTTCTCGATGACGCGGGCGATCGCTGGTGGCCGTTCGCCGGCGGGATCTATCTGCTGCAGGCGGTGAAGCGCGTACGCGGCATGCGGGTCATCACGCCGAGTTGGCGTCCGGCGCTGGCAACTGGCGGCAACGTGGTGGCGTTGCGGCGCGTGCGCGGCCGTGCAATGGCCGCGCGGGAATCGACGCAGAAGCGATGAGCGCCGAGGTGATCGATGTGTACGCCGATGGCGCATGCAAGGGCAACCCCGGTCCGGGCGGCTGGGGCGTGAGGCTCGAATCGGGCACGCACAGCAAGGAGCTTTACGGCGGCGAGCCCCTGACCACGAACAACCGCATGGAGTTGACTGCTGTCATTCGCGCGCTCGAAGCGCTCAAGCGCCCTTCGGTCGTGCGCATTCACACCGATTCGCGCTACGTGCAGAAGGGCATCACCGAGTGGATCCGCAATTGGAAGCGACGCGGCTGGCGCACGGTGGAGAAGGCGCCGGTCAAGAACGAAGATTTGTGGCGACGCCTGGACGAACTGGCGCTGCGGCACGAGGTCGAGTGGATCTGGGTGAAGGGTCACGCCGGCCACGTGGGCAACGAGCGCGCCGATCGGCTTGCCAACATGGGGATCATGGCCTCCCCTCCTGCACCTACGCGTGATGTTTCCGGGGCTGGCTGATAGACTTAGGCACGATCGCACGCGGGGGGCGCAGCCGATGCACAAGAAGACTTTTCCGTTCGTCGCGCGATGACGCGCCAGATCGTGCTGGACACCGAGACGACGGGTCTCGAACCGGAGTCGGGTCATCGCGTGATCGAGATCGGCGCGGTGGAGCTTCTGAATCGCCGCCTCACCGGGAATCACTTCCACTACTACGTCAACCCGGAGCGGGCGAGCGACGAAGCGGCGCTACAGGTGCACGGCATCGCCGACGAGTTCCTGCTCGACAAGCCGAAATTCCGCGCTATCGCCGGGCAGTTCCTCGACTACGTGAGCGGCGCGGAGCTCATCATCCACAATGCCGCCTTCGACCTTGCGTTTCTCAACGCCGAGCTCGCGCGCATCGCATTGCCGCCGATCCGCGAGGCCTGTCCTACGGTGATCGATAGCTGGCAGCTCGCGCGCGAACTGCACCCGGGGAAGAAGAACGGGCTGGACGCGCTCTGCGATCGCTACGGCATCGACAATTCGGCGCGCACTTTGCACGGTGCACTGCTGGATGCGCAATTACTGGCCGAGGTCTACCTCGCCATGACGCGCGGCCAGGAGAGTCTGCTGATCGGACTCGGCGAGGAAACGCTCGCCCATCTCGAGCCGGAGGTCGCTGAGCGCTACGCGCTCACGGTTCTTGCGGCGAACACGGACGAGCTCGCCGCGCACGAGCAGTACCTGTCGGACCTGGACAAGACCTGCCGGGACGGCAGCGTGTGGCGCCGATGCGGGGTGCGCGCGCAGAACGCTTGAGGCGAGTTGGTTCGTGTCCGACATAAACGCGTGGATGTCGCGCCGCTTCCGGACTTCTTCGCGACCGATGGATGCGCTTCGGGCCAGGTTGTGCGGAGCGACGAAGACCCCGATTACGTCAGATGGGGTTGCGTCCGGCCCGCCGCCGTGGCGTCACGTCGTAGCGCCGGCGGATCGATCTCCATCGGAACGTTCTCAGGTCTGGCGTGCGCGCAGAAGCTCGGCGCAGACGGCATCGATAAGCCAGCGCGAAATGCTGATCCGATCGGGCACATTAGGCAGCTCGGCAGGATCGAACCAGCGCGCCTCCTCGATTTCGGCGCCATCGGGGCTAACATCGCCGCCGGCGTACTCGGCGGTGAATGCGATCATGAGCGAGTTCGGGAACGGCCACGACTGGCTGCCGAAATAGCGGATGTTCCTGACCTCCACTCCGACTTCCTCGCGCACCTCGCGCACTACCGTGTGCTCGAGCGCTTCGCCGGCTTCGACGAAGCCCGCCAAGGCGCTGAAGCGGTTATTGGGCGCCGCAGGTCTGCGTGCGAGCAGGATCTGGCGGCCGTTCGTGATCAGCACCATGATGGCTGGATTGATGCGCGGATAGGCGCTGGTCCGACAGGAGGGGCACGTGCGGGCGAACTCGTCGGCCCGGAGCACCGTTCGCACGCCGCAGCGGCCACAGAACTGATGGCTGCGGTCCCACTCGATGATTTGCGAGGCGCGGCTCGCAACGCCGACGAGGACTTCGTCGAAGCGGCCGAGCAGCGATCGTAGCCCCTGCCAGACCATGCCCCGGGGAGCGTGAGATGTCGAGAGTTCCGCGGCGTACGCGGGTTTGTCGTTGAGCATTCCCAGGTACACGATTCGTGCCGGCGCGATCCCGATCTCCGACAGTTCAACGCAACACGGAAGGCCAAGCTGCTCGCCGGCGACCAACATGCTGCCTTCATGAAAGGCGAACCAGAGGGCGGGTGCGGAGGCGTCGGGCTGCCTCAGGCCGGGAACGAATGCCATCGGTTCTAATCCTGAGGCGGGTCCATCCCGAACGGCGTTCGAAGGACTGGTGGGCGGTACTGGGTTCGAACCAGTGACCCCTGCCGTGTGAAGACAGTGCTCTACCGCTGAGCTAACCGCCCCAGAAACCCGACGGATGGTAGCATGCCGGGGCTGACGAATCGACGTATGATCGCGGGAAACGGCAGTGGCCAACGCGTGCGCGGTCAGAGTGCTGAGATCTCCTCCGCGGACCTCTGGTGCGGCCGGAGTACGTCTTAAGGAAACTTTGTCGGGGCCGTGACGAAGTTAACATCCGGAAGCGTGGACACGAGGGTTTAATTGGGCACATCCAGCACGGGAACGCGGTATACGGTCCGGTTGCTTGGGTTCAGGGGACATACGGCCTGGATTGTGCTTTCCGCTACAAGTGTGTAGTCATATACGTTTGAACAAACCGCGAGGTGGGCTATGACGAAGTTTCCATTGAAGCACTTTGCCGTTGCTGCGATGCTGTCGGGCGCATGCGTGGCAGCCCAGGCTGCACAGCAAGATCTGGGAAATATACCTTTTGGCCCGCCGACGCCGTTCAGCGGCGCTGTGCTCGCGCCGGGCCCGTTCAGTGACATTGTCACGTTCACGTTGCCCGCGAATCTAGGGTCGGGTTACAGCGTCATCAACTTCCCGCTCAGCGGTCCGGGGTTCAGTTTCAACACGATTCTGAACACCCTTGGGCTCATTTCCAATCCCGATGGCATACTTTTCAACGGTGACGACACCACGGTCAAGACGAGCATCCTGCCTGGCGGCAATTCGTTGTCGCTGCAATGGGGCCCCGGGGATGGAAACTTCCTCCAGGCTGGCGGCAACATGTATCTGAGCATAGGAGGAATCGCGACCGGTACCACGGGGGGGATCTATAGCGGTGCGATCAGCGTGACCCCGGTACCCGAGCCCGAGGTGTGGGCGATGATGCTGATCGGTGTCGGGTTGGTCGGCTTCCGTCTGCGCCATCGCAGCAAGCAGGCTGCGGCGGCCCGTTTTGCCTAGACCGATCGGAGGCCGCGGCCTGCCCGGGACGCGGTATTGTGAATGACCTTTGGGCTGCCGATCTGGGGTCGGCAGCCCAAGCTTTTTTCGGCTTCGCCCCTGTGATGCTCGCCTCGATCCTCGACACCCGCAGGGAATGTTGGCGGCCTGACGGGGCCGCGCCATCTGTTGCCA
>WYBJ01000065.1 GCA_011525945.1 Burkholderiaceae bacterium
CGGTGACCTTGGCGTGGCCGACGTAGGTGGACAGTGCGAGGATGTTGCGGTCGATGTCGATGTCCTGCTCGTACCAGCGCTGCAAGGGTAACCGGCCAATCCCGGACGTTATTGCGTCAGTATGGCCAAATCGGATTTCATGGGGGCGTGGGCGAACTTCGTCTTCCACACGCGCGGCGTGAGATCGAGGACATCCTTGGCCGGATGGGTGCCGACTCGCTGCAGCACGTCGACCAGGTAGGTGTAGACATCGACCCCGTGCAGCCGGCACGTGGCGATCAGGCTCTGGACGATGCCGACGTGCTTGGCGCCGATCTCGCTCCAGCAGAAAAGCCAATTGCGGCGGCCACAGGGAATGGGTCGCAGCGCGCGCTCGAGGTGATTGGTATCGATCGGCACCTCGGGGTTGGCGAGGAACACCTGCAGCCGACCCTGGCGTTCCCGCGCATAGGCGAGCGCTTTGGCGAGCGGGTTGCTCGGCACCAGGTCGGTTCGCTGGCACTGCGCCTCGCACCAGGCCCAGAAGGCCCGCACGATCGGCTCGCTGTGCTCGGTGCGGTAGGCGAGTTTCTGCGCGCCGTCGAGCCCACGCTCGCGGATCAGCTGCTCGTGCCGGTAGAGTGCGCCGATCAACGCGAGTGCCTCGCGCGCGGCTTGCGGCTCCGTGTCCTGTGCCCGCTCGTAGTACCGGCGGCAATGAGCCCAACATTCGGCGTGCGTGATGTCGGGGTTGGCGCGCGCGTAACTTCGGTACGCCTCGTAGCCGTCCGTCAGGAGCGTGCCCTTGAAGTCCGTGCCGAGAAAGCGCTTCGCGTGCGTGTGCGAGCGGTTCGGCGCGTAGTGGAACACGACCTCGTGCGAGTCCCCGTAGATCGGCCAGAAGTAGGCTTGGCGCATCTTGCCCTGCTTCTCGCGTCCCGCCTTGATCGGGGTCTCGTCCATCGCGAGCACACCGCTCGTGAGCACGTGCTCGCATTGTGCGGCGTAGATCGGGGCGAGCAGATCGATCGCCCGCGCCGCCCACGTCGTGAGGCTCGCACGGCTCAGCTGCAAGCCGCCCGCAAGCAGGCGCTGGTGCTGGCGGTATAGCGGCAGGTGGTAGAGGAACTTGTCGCTGAGCATGCCGGCGAGCAGGCTCACGTCGGCCACGCACCGCTCCAGCACGTTGGCCTGGGCCGGCGGCGTGAGCAGCGCACCCGTATCGCGGTGCTTCCACGTCACGCGCACGTACTTCAGCACCACGTAGCTGCCGGGGCGTTGGGCGAGGCGGTAGGTCACCTTCTCCCCGATGCGCTCGCGCTCCGCCTGCGGGATCGCCTCGATCGCCGGGTCCAGCACCTCGATCGTCTCCACCGGGACCGTGGCATCGAAGCGCAGCCCGGCCTCCGTGTGCGCCCCATCGCGCACCTTGGCCCGACGCGTGTAGGCGATCGCTTGCCCCGACAGTGCCGGCACTTGCGTCGGTGGCGCGAGCACGCCGAGCGCGCTGAGCAGGTTGCCCTGCACCGCGGGATCGATCCCCAATGGCTTCTCGCTCTTCTCCCCGAAGAGCTGGCGCTTGAACCACTCGAGCTGGCGCTTGAGGGCCACGATCTCGGCGCCGAACTGGTGCGTCAGCGTGCCGATCTGCGCGGTGAGTTGCGCGTTGATCTGTTCGAGTTCGGCGATGCGCGACGCAGTGTTCAAGGGTGGAGAATTTCGCGTGAAATCCATAGTGCGATTGTAATCGAACGCATCGTTTTATGCCGCTATTTTGTAGCGTTTTCTGCGCTTTTTTATCTCCACGTCCACACCCTCGAGCAGCGCCAGGAACTCCGTCGCGCACACCACGCGTTTCGCCCCGCCACCGACCGCGTGCAGCCGCGCGAACTGCCCGCGCTCGAGCCGCTTCGACCAGACCCAGTAGCCCCCGTCTTCAAAGCCCAGCACCTTGATCTGCGTCGCGCGCCGATTGAGGAACGCGAACCAGTGGCCCCCGAGTGGGTCTTCACCCAGGTGCTGCTTCACCCGCACCGAGAGCCCGTCGAACGAGCAGCGCAGATCGGTCGGCTCGGTGCACAGCCAGATGCGCGGTGCCGCCCCGACACTCAGCACGAGGGCGCGCTCCGGCGCACGCGCAACACGACGCCAGCACCGAGATCGAGCTCGACATCCCAGGCAGACGCGCCGCCACCGCCCTCAGCTACCCGACTGACCGGCGCACTCAGCTCGACGAACAGCGTATCCGCGTTCGCACGCACCGTTCCCGTGCTCGATGTGCCGCCCAGGCGCTTACGCCACCAGTCAAAGGTGCTCACTGCCACCCCGTTGCGCGTGCAGAACACCTGGCGCGAGGCGCCGCTCGCCGCGAATGCACTGACCAGGGCGCGCCACTGCGACTCGCTGCGCCGCGCGCGGCGTCTGCCGGAAACCGCAACCACTGCCTTCGACCTCATCGCGGATCCTCCTTGCCGTCGTTACCATGGCGAGCAGGATCGCGCGGAATTGCCGGCGGCTATAGAACGCCGTGGAATGGCCGGTTACCTGTCAGGGGCCACCACCGATCGGGGCTACACCGGCCACGAGCACCTGGACGAGGTCGGCCTCATCCACATGAACGGGCGGATCTACGATCCGACCCTGGGCCGGTTCGCCTCGGCCGATCCCTTCGTGCAGTTCCCCGGGAACCTGCAGGCCTACAACCGCTACAGCTACGTCCTGAACAACCCGCT
Source organism: Burkholderiaceae bacterium (assembly GCA_011525945.1). Classification (GTDB taxonomy): domain Bacteria; phylum Pseudomonadota; class Gammaproteobacteria; order Burkholderiales; family WYBJ01; genus WYBJ01. The sequence continues at coordinate 2,712 of WYBJ01000065.1, forward strand.
GTCGTTCACCGATCCCAGCGGCTACGGGTTGTTCAGCGTCTTCAAGAAGATCTTCCGGGCGGTGAAGAAGATCGTGCGGGCGGTGTTCAGCCTCCTGCCCAAGCCGGTGCGCCCCTTCGCCGCCATCGCGGTGGCGATCGCCACCCCCAACCTGGGCTGGAGCGCCTGGGAGTCGGGCTTTGCCGCCGGGCTGACCGCCTCGGGCGGAGATCTGGAGGCCGGCATCATCGGCTCGCTCACCGCCGGGGCGTTCGAGCACGCGGGCAGCCTCGTGGACGGGTTCGAGCTCACGGGGCTCGCCGACACCGGCGTTCGCGCGCTCGCCCACGGCGTGGTCGGGGGCGTCTCGAGCGAGCTGGCCGGCGGAGACTTCCTGGCCGGGTTCACTTCCGCCGGCTTTGCCGCTGCCGCCACCCCTTCAA
>WYBJ01000066.1 GCA_011525945.1 Burkholderiaceae bacterium
AAGGCGATGCGCGCCACACCGTTGCGAGCCATGGACGTTCGTTCAGTGGTACGTTGTCAGGCCGGTAGTAGTGCTCGAGCTCGATGAAGCCGGCGGCACGAACGTACCCGCGCCAGGTCGCCAGATCCCAGAAGGCGCCGTAGCGGCCTTCTTGGGTCCAACCTTCTTCGTTTCGACCGCGCGGATTCGAGCTGAACAGCACCCCCGCGGGTTTGAGCGCGGCGTGCAGCGCTTGCAGCACCCGCGGCAAGGCACGCGCGGGCACGTGGAAGAGCGATGCGTTGGCGAAGATGCCGTCGAAGCGCGCGCGAGGAAGGTTCGGATCGAGGAAGTTCTGCTGCCAGACTTCGCAGCCGCTATAGGCACGCGCCATTGCGGCGAACGCAGCCGAGCCTTCCAGCCCGATCGCGACATGCCCGCGTTCGGCGAACGCTTTCAGATCGCGCCCCGGGCCACAGCCGAAATCGAGGATCGTGTACGGAGCCGAAGCCTCGATGTGGCGCAGAAGCGCATCGATGTTCTGGCTTACGTCGTGATCGCGTGTCCCGCGCCAGAACGCATCCGCCGAGCGCTCGTAGTGCTCGAGCGTGCGTCTCGCGATGGCTTCGAGGTCTTCGGCGTCAGGCTTCGCCATCAAGGTTGCGGATCGACACGCTTCATCGCTGCGGCCAGCGCCTCGAACGGCAACTGCACGCAGCGGTAGCGGCTCGGGTGGCCGTGCACCGGTGCGAACACCGCCAGTTCGTCCCAGTCCGCGGGTGCGGGTGAGCCCTCGCGCAGCATGATCGTGAGCTGCGCGCCGATGTGCTCGATATCGGTGAGGCTCGCGCCGGGCGCATGCTTGCCGATCGCGGCTGCGGCCGCTCGGCACAACAGGCAGCCTTTGACATCGTGCGCGAGCGCGCGGATGCGACCATCGCCCGCAAGCGCCACCTGCATCTCGACGCAATCGCCGCACAACGGGTTGTCGAGAACGGCGCGCCCGCTCGGCGATTCGAGCGCACCGTGGCCGGTTGCTTCCGCCGCCAGGGACTTGATCGCCTGCTGATAGATTTCGGCTGCGGTCGGCACGATTTCCTCGATTCCTGCACGCATGCTGACTGCGGGTGGCCGTCGGGTTCGGCATGGCACAGCCGACAAGGTCAACGACGCGGCCCGGGTCGCTGCCACTTATTATCACGGATCGAGCAACCCGGTGAGGCGAGGCAACGCGGCCAAGGTCACGCTTTGGCCGAGCTCTCGCAACCGGTTCGATGGCCGGAACCGCGGGCGGACATGGGAGCCCCAGTTACGGCAAACCGGCGGCGGCGGCTATCATCCTCCGCTCCGGCTGTTTGCCGGTGTCGGCAGAGGAACCGATTGGACGAATCCGCGGCACGCGAGGTCTTGTTCATACGCGCGATCGAAAGCCACGATGCCGGCGGCGCTTTGCTCAGCGAGGACGATCGTCGCTATGCCGCGCGCGCGGCTGCGGAGCTCGTGCGCTGGAGCGCGGCCGATCGCGGCGAGCGCGCGCTCCCCGAGGCGCTGGTCGCGAAGCGCGCCGGGCTGCTCGCCGCGAAAGTCGCCGAGCGCTCGCCCCGAACGGGCCGCATGCTGGCCGCGATGCGCTGGCGGCCCTGGATCGGCGTCGCGTTGCCCGCGATCGCGCTTGCGTCGGGGCTCGTTGCCGAGCACATTGCCGATCCACGGCGCATCAACATTCTTGCGTTTCCTCTGCTCGGCATCATCGTATGGAATCTGGCCGCATACCTGTGGCTGCTCGTGCGCTCGTTGAGGGCGATCGCCCCGGGATCGAAACGCAAGCCCGGATGGGGGGCACAACTTCTCACCGGCGTACGACGCAATCTGACCGCGCGCCTGTCCGGTGCGCTCGCTGGCGCGGCAGCGAGCTTCGTGCTCGATTGGGGGGAGCGTTCCGTCCCGCTCATCGCAGCGCGCGTGGCGCGCATCCTGCACGTGTCCGCGGCCGCGCTGGCGCTCGGCGCCGTAGCGGGATTGTTCCTGCGCGGGCTGGCGTTCGAGTACCGCGCCGGCTGGGAGAGCACTTTTCTCGGCGCCCCGGCCGTGCATGCGCTGCTCGCATTCTTTCTTGGCCCGGCAGCCCGCTTCATCGGCCAGCCGTTCCCCACGGCGGACGAACTCGCAGCGCTGCGCTGGGATGCGGGCGATGGCGAGAATGCCGCGCGTTGGATCTATCTTTACACCGTCACGGTTGCGGCCGCTGTAATCGTGCCGCGCCTCGTGCTTGCGGCCGTTGCCGGGCTGCGCGAGCGGATGCTTTCCAGCCGGTTTCCGCTCTCGCTCGACGACGCGTATTTCCTTCGGCTGCTCGCCGGTTGGCGCGAAGTGCCCGCGCAGGTCCTGGTGATGCCTTATGCCTATACGCCCGCTGAGGCGGCCGTGCAGGGCCTGCAACGGCTCGCGGTGGCGCTGTTCGGCGCGGATGTCCAGGTGTCATGGGTGCGCAGCGTTGCGTTCGGCGAGGAGGACGCGGTCGCGCCCGATCGTTCCTCGTCCGCCGCCGATATGGTCGTCGCGCTGTTCAACCTTGCTGCCACACCGGAGACCGAGAATCATGGCGTGTTTCTCGACCGCCTGAAAGCGAGCGCATCCGGGCGTCTCGCTGCCATCGTCGACGAAGGGCCATATTGCAGCCGACTCGGTGCGCAGGCCGGAGCCGATGCGCGTCTTGCCGAGCGGCGGGCCGCGTGGTCGGGCCTTGCGCAGACGCGCGGCTTGCGCGCGGTGTTCGTCGATCTGAGCCTGCCGCAGCTCACGGCCGCCCAGCGCGAGCTCGATACCCAGTTAAGCGGCCGGACCGCATCGGCGTGAGTGCGCTGCCCACCTCCGCCAGCGTCGAGCTCGCGCTCGTCTCGCACACCAACGCCGGCAAAACGACGCTCGCGCGCACGCTGCTTTCGCGGGAGGTCGGCGAGGTTCGCGATGCGCCTCATGTGACCGAGGTGGCGCAGGCGCACACCTTGCTCGATGCGCCGAGTGGCGACGTACTGCGTTTGTGGGACACACCGGGCTTCGGCGATTCGGCACGCCTGTTGAAGCGCTTGCACACGGCGACCAACCCGATCGGCTGGCTCATGCGCGAAGTATGGGATCGCTATCGCAACCGTCCGTTATGGTGCAGCCAGCAGGCGGTGCGTACGGTGCGCGACGCGGCCGATGTGGTGCTCTACCTGGTGAACTCCGCCGAGAATCCCGTGGACGCCGGCTACGTCGCAGCCGAAATGCAGATCCTCACCTGGATCGGCAAGCCGGTAATCGTGCTCCTCAACCAGATCGGGCCACCGCGGCCGGGCGCCGAAGAACGCGCCGACGTGGACCGATGGAAGAGTGCGGTAAGTGCGTTTCCCGGCGTGCGCGATGTGCTGGCGCTGGATGCGTTCGCGCGCTGCTGGGTGCAGGAGGGCGTGCTGCTGCGCCTTCTCGTGGACGTCCTGCCCGCGCCGAAGCAAGCGGCGATGCGCGCTCTGGCCGCGCTGTGGCAGGAGCGCAATACCGATCGCTTCCGGCGATCGATGGGCGTCCTCGCCCGACAATTGCTGGCGGCGGTGCATGATCGCGAAGACGTCGCGCAAGCGCCGCCCGGGCGTGGCAGCGGGCGCATCCTGGCAGTCCTCGGGTTCAAAGGGGGCGAGCCCGATCGTGCACGCGAGGAAGCGATGGCTGCGCTGGCGCAACGCCTGGATCTAGGGATTCGCGCCAGCACCGACCGGCTGATCGCGCTGCACGGCCTGAAAGGCGAGGCGGCATCGGTCGTGCTCGAACGCATTGCGGCGCACTATCACGTGACTGCGCCGATGAGCGCGGGCAAGGCGGCTGCGGCCGGCGGCATTGCCTCGGGCGCTCTTGCCGGATTGATGGCCGATCTTGCCGCCGGTGGCCTTACCCTGGGCGCCGGCATCGTCGCCGGTGCCCTCGTGGGGGCACTCGGAGGCGCCGGGGTGGCGCGCGGCCACAATCTTGTTCGCGGCGCGGACAAGGGATCGGTTGCCTGGAGCCTGACGTTTCTCGACGGCCTGGTGCGTTCCGCGCTGCTGCGCTATCTCGCCGTAGCCCACTTCGGGCGGGGCCGAGGTGCCTATGCCGAATCCGAGGCGCCCGCATTCTGGAAGGACGAAGTGGGGCATGCCATCGACACACGCCGGCAAGCCTTCGAAGCGCTGTGGGACAACGCGCGCGGCCGTGATGATGACGCGCAAGCCGAAGCGGACCTGCAGGCGTTGCTGATGGATGCGGCCACCGCGTTGCTCGATCGCCTCTATCCTGGCACGGTGCCGGCGCCGGAGGACAGCGCCTGATGCGTCAGGACGCCGCGCCCTGGTAGCGTACCTGGATCACCTGGGCGAGGATCGAAACGGCGATCTCGCGCGGGGCGCGCCCGCCGAGATTCAGTCCGATCGGCGCGTGGATGCGCTTCACCCTGTCGGCAAGCCCCGCTTCGGTGAGCCGGGCCACGCGCTTGGCGTGGGTGCGGGTGCTCCCCAGAGCGCCGACGTAGAACGCGGGGCTCGCCAGTGCGGCGATCAATGCCGGATCGTCGAGCTTCGGATCGTGCGTCAAAGTGACGACCGCGCTGGTCGAATCGAGCTTCAGCTCCTCCAGTGCCGCGTCGGGCCAGGCGTTGACGAGCTTGACGCCTTCAAAGCGATGCTCGGCAGTAAACGCACGCCGCGGATCGATCACGGTTACGTCGAATCCTGCCAGTGTGGCCATCGGCGCCAGAAACTGGCTGATGTGCGCCGCGCCGACGACGATCAACCGCGGCGCGCGCGCATAACTGCGCACGAACAGATCCTCGGTTTCAGGCAAGATGCCGCTACGATCGGCGATCAGCATGCGCTGCACGGCGAGCTGATGTTCCGGGGCGAGCACGAGCGCGCCCTGCCATGACGTGCCGTCGTAAAGCGCCTGGGATCCATCGCCCAGCCGCGTGACCAGCGCGGCCGATGCGCCGGCAGCGGTGGCCGCGAGCAGCCGATCGTACAGTGCCCACTTCATTCCAGGCGCTCCACGAATACGCGCACCTTACCGCCGCAAGCGAGCCCGACCTCCCACGCCTGCTCGTCGGAGACGCCGAATTCGAGCGTTCTGGGTTTGCCGTCTGCAATCGCGCTCAGAGCTTCGGTGACGACCGCGCCTTCGATGCAACCGCCGGAGACCGAACCGACGAATTCGCCGCGATCGTTCACCGCCAGGTGACTGCCTTCGGCGCGTGGCGACGACCCCCAGGTCTGCACCACGGTCGCAAGCGCGACGCCGCGGCGTTCGCTACGCCAACGCTCGATGTGCGGGAATATCTCATCGGCATCGGTATTCATACGCTTCTCCGTTTCGGTGGAGCGACCACGGACCCGGCGCCGCGCCCGCTCGACCGTCCTTGGGTACACGTCCGGGCCGCGGCGCGATGCGACAGTGTGCAACTGTTTTTCATGGCGAAGAGGCAGACGCCGGGGCACGCAGCTCACGGCGCGGCGACACGTGGCAAAAAGGGTCCCCCGCGGATGCCGTCAGACCCAGGATCTTGAACCGGAGGTTCAAGGCGGTCGCGTTCCCAGCACCTTCAGGCAAGTCCGCATGGGACTCGCACACCGGTGCTGCCTAGGTTCGCAACCTGGGTTACCCCAATTTGTTGGTTCAAGCTTTCGCTTATGGCCTGGTCGAACACCGCAGGGGATAGCCGGTACGACGCGTGCGCAAAGCACAACGGCCGGGCGCACTGCGTATCTCAAGCGCGAACGACGCCGCCTAGAAGAGCTTCTCCTGCTCTGCGATGGCGCTGTCGATGCTCGCCTGCATGGAATGGATTCTACGCTTAAACTCCGCCACATCAACCCCGGCGCCGGGCACCTTCGTGTGCAGCAGTTCGCTGGCGAGCGCAAGCGCGGTCATGATGGCAATGCGTTCGAGACCGATCACCTTGCTCTTGTCGCGCATCTCCAGCATGCGCCGGTCGACATATGCCACCGCTTCGAGCAACTGGCGCTCCTCGTTGTCGGGGCAGGCGACGCGAAACTCGCGGCCCATCACCTTGAAATCGATCTGCTTGACCGCTGCGGACATCAGTTCTCCTCGGGCAGGTGCCCGAGCAAGGCTTGCAGCCGCTCCTTCGCAGCATCGACCTTCTCGCCCAGGCGCTTGTTGTCGCTTGCGGCCTGTGCGAGTTGCTGGCGCAGGGTCCGATTGTCATCGCGCAAACGCTGGGTCAACTCGACGAGTTGGCCGATTTTGTCTTCCAGCATTTTCAGGTCGGCTTCCATGAGCGGCAAATATAGTTTGGAAAAACTCGGTCGGTCAACTGTTAAGATCGCTATGTGAATGTATTTTGGAGTTTATGGTTAAGCCCGCGATGACCAGCGCAGAGCTCTATCTGCGGCTGCTGAGCTATGTGCGGCCGTATTGGCGCGCGTTCGCCGTATCGATGCTCGGCATGGCGGTCGTGGCGGCGAGCGAGCCGGCGCTGCCGGCGCTGATGAAACCGCTGCTCGATGGCACCTTCGTCAAGCGCGACCCGGACATCATCCGCTTGATGCCGATCGTCATCGTGCTGCTGTTCGCCGTGCGCGGGACGGCCAACTTCGTGGGCTCTTACGCCATCACCTGGGTCGGGAACAAGGTCGTGCTCGATTTGCGCAAAGCCATGTTCGAGCGCCTGCTGACGCTGCCTGCCGCGTTCTATGGCGATCATCCGGCCGGCAATCTGCTCTCCAAGATCACTTACGACGTAACCCAGGTGACGCGCGCGGCGACCAATGTCGTCACGGTGGCGGTGAAGGACATTCTCGCCATCGTCGGGCTCCTGGGTTGGCTTTTCTGGCTCGATTGGCGCCTCACCTTGCTTACGCTCGTGACCGTTCCGGCGATCGTGGCGATCGTCCGGGTACTGAGCAAACGGCTGCGTCACTCGAGCCGGGAGTCGCAACACGCGATGGGGGATCTCACCCAGTTGCTGGAAGAGGCGATCGAAGGTCAGCAGGAGGTGAAGCTCTTCGGCGGCCAAGCCTACGAAGCGACGCGATTCAGCAAGAATGCCGACCGGGTGCGCCGTTTCGCCATGAAGCAGGCGAGTGCCGCGGCAATCAATGTCCCGTTGGTGCAGATGGTGGCGGCATCGGCGGTTGCGCTGATGGTGTATCTAGCCACGCGTCAGGCGAGCGCCGATGTCGCCAGCGTCGGCGGGTTCGTTTCCTACATCATCGCGATGCTCATGCTGACCGCACCCCTCAAGCGACTGACCTCGGTCAACGAGCACCTGCAGCGCGGGTTGGCTGCGGCGGAATCCGTTTTCGGCCTCATGGACGAGCGCAGCGAAGAGGATCGTGGCACGCTCGCACTGGGGCGTGTGCGCGGCGAGCTGCGTTTCGAGCGCGTTCGCTTCCGTTACCCGGGGCGCGCGAGCGATGCCTTGCAGGACGTCGATCTCAGCGTGCGCCCGGGCGAGACGGTCGCACTCGTTGGCCAGTCGGGCAGCGGCAAGACCACGCTCGTGAGCCTCGTGCCGCGCTTCTATCACCCGACTTCGGGCCGCATCCGCGTGGACGGTCACGACGTGCAGGATATCGGGCTGGCGAGCCTGCGCGAGAATATCGCGCTGGTGTCGCAACGCGTGGTGCTCTTCAACGACAGCGTGGCCGCGAACATCGCCTACGGCGACATGCGCAAAGCCGACCGCAGCCGTATCGTCGCGGCAGCCGAAGCCGCGCACGCGATGGAGTTCATTCGCGCCCTGCCGCAGGGTATCGAGACGCCGATCGGCGAGAACGGCGTCAAGCTCTCGGGCGGCCAACGCCAACGGCTTGCCATCGCGCGGGCGCTGCTGCGCGATGCGCCCATACTGATCCTCGACGAGGCGACATCGGCGCTCGATACCGAATCCGAGCGCTATGTCCAGGCGGCGCTCAATACCCTGTTCGAGGGCCGCACCACACTCGTGATCGCGCATCGGCTCTCGACCATCGAGCGTGCCGATCGTATCGTGGTGCTCGAGCGCGGGCGCATCGCCGAGATCGGCACGCACCGGGAACTGCTCGATCAAGCCGGCGTCTATGCGCGTCTTTACCACATGCAGTTCGAGTCCGCGGCCGAAGATGAGGCCGATCTGGTGGCGCATGGCGCGGGCTGACGCGTCGTCTGCCGCAGGTTCATCGGATGCGCCTGTACGGCCTGGGCGAAGCGGACATAGGCTCGTGAATGTACGGGATGCGCCTGCGGCACTGACCGATGCCGTGGATTTTTCTCGCGTGCGCCGCGTGCTGGTCGTGAAACTGCGCTTCCATGGTGACGTGCTGCTGGCGACCCCGGTATTCGCCGCCTTGAGGCAGCGCCATCCTCACCTCGAAATCGATGCCCTGATCTATCAGGAAACGAGGGATATGCTGGCGTCTCATCCCGACATTGCGCAGATTCACTGTATCGATCGGACCTGGAAGCGACTCGGAATCTTCGCGAATCTGCGGGCGGAACTATCGCTGTTGCGACGTTTGCGCGCACGCCGCTACGATCTTCTGATTCATCTGACCGAACACTGGCGCGGCCCGATCCTCAAGCGAGCGCTCGGAATTCCCATGGCGGTGACGGAACGGTACGCGCGGCGCAGCCGCAGTCGATTCTGGCGGCGCAGCTTCACCCATCACTATGCGAGTCCGAGAAATCCTCGCCACAAGGTCGAGAGCCATCTCGATGCGCTGCGCCGGATCGGTGTCTATCCGGCGCCCCAGGCCAAGGCCTTGCAATTGATCCCGGGGCCCGAGGCGGAGATCAGCGCGCGCAGCAAGCTGACACGACTGGGGCTGCGCGACCGGTCGTTCGTTCTGGTTCATCCGGCCTCACGTTTCTTTCACAAGTGCTGGAGTGTCGAAGGCATGGCGGCGCTGATCGATGCGTTGCAGGCGCAGCTGCCGGTGCTATTGACCGCCGCACCCAGCGCCGCCGAGCTCGCGATGGTCGAGGCGATCCGCGCTCTGACGCGGACGGTGCCGGTGAGCCTCGCGGGCGAGCTCGATCTCAAGGAACTGGCCTACTGCATCGGCCAAGCGCGACTCTTCGTCGGCGTCGATTCGGCGCCCATGCATATGGCAGCCGCGATGCAAACGCCGGTGGTCGCGCTATTCGGACCGACCTCGCAGGCCGTGTGGGCGCCCTGGCAGGTGCCGCACCGGATCGTGGCCACGCACCCGAGTTGCCAACCGTGTCACTTGCGAGGCTGCGGCGAAGGCCATGTGAGCGATTGTCTTATGGCGATCGAAGCGCAGTCGGTGTTGCGAGCCTGCCAGAGCCTGTTGATCGCCGATTGCAATCGATGACGACGTCCCCCGTAACAGCCGCTGCGTGTGCGCCGGCTCGACTGCCCTGGTCTCACCGGATTCTCGCGTTCGGCTGGTGGCTGTTCATCGCCACGTTTTTCATCGCACCGGACAAGCACGATCTGCGCATAACCTTCTATGCGCTGGTGGCGCTCCCGGCGCTGATCTGGTGGCGCCTGCTCGTCAGAGAAATCGACTGGCGCGATCCGCTGTGGCTTGGCGTGTTCGCGACCTTGCTCTACCTGAGTCTGAGCGCGCTCTGGGGCGCCGATGCGGGTGACGAGCACGCGCTGCGCGCCATCAAGATCATGCTGATCCTGTTCATCTGTTTTCTGATGCCGCGCTTCCTGGTGCGTGCGGAACTGTTGTCGATCCGCCACCTGATCGGTGCGATTCTCGTGCTTGCGACCATCGTTGCCGTGAGCAACCTCGTCCGGAACCTCGTTCCGGTCCTGTCCGGGGAGGAGTCGTTTCTCAAGTACACCCGGCTCGGCGGCTGGGGACAATACGACAATCCCCTCCAGTATGGAGGGATCATGGGCTGCAGCGCTCTGCTCGCGCTGTGTGCATTCTTGCGCGCGACCCGGCGCACGCGCCAGATTCCGCTGCTGCTCGCCCTGGGCGTGTTGGTCCTTTCGCTCGCTTTGACGATGAGCCGCGGGCCCATCGTCTATTTCGTCCTCGTGTCTGCGGCGGTTGTTACAGCCTACCGAGAGCGCTGGCGTCGCACCCTGCTATTGCTGTTCCTCGCCTTGGCGGTGGCATTGCCGGCGCTGTTGCAGCCGGCGGTTCGGACTGCTCTCGAGTTCAATGCCTCCCGCCCGACCTACCGCCTGGCGATCTGGTCGACCGTCCTTGAAGAGACGCGCGGGCGGGAGCTATTCGGCCAGGGTTGGCGCGACGATCAGTCCGTGCAAACGCCCGAGAGGCGTTACGGCCATGCGCACAATATCTTGCTGAGCACCTATCGATTCAGCGGGCTCGTCGGGTTGACCCTGTTCATCGCGCTAACGATCGCGTTGTTCTATCGCTGCGTGCAGCGAGGACGGGATGTTGCCGCTGCTCTGGGCGCGTGGCTGCTGTACGGCGTCTGCTTGCAACTCACCAACGGCCGCTTCCCGGTGTCGGCGCCGGGCAACGACTGGTTTTTCTACTGGTTGCCGGCTGCGCTGATATTCGCCTTCGCCTACCCGCTTCGCGAGCGCCGCAGAATCGTGAAGCACGAAGGCGATAAGGGCTGCCTCGTTTCCCTGCCTTTTGACTTCAAGGGGCATAAGATCTTTGCGCTGGGTTCGGCACCCGATTCATTTCCGCCGCCGGCACACAGCGGAACCTGGCAGGTCGTCACCGTCAACGGTTCACAGGCGGTCCTGGAACGCCTGGGGCTGCACGCCGCACCGATCATGACGTTGATGAACCGCTCGATACTCAAGAGCAGCATCGCGAGCGGGGTTGCGGCGCGCAGAGTCCTGCGGGGCAGGTCGACCGATCACCTCGTCGTCATGAGCCACGAGAGCAACGACAAGCAGCGCCTCATCATCGCGCTGAGATTGTGGTGGCTCGGTTATCGCTATCGATCGCTGACCGTGCTCGATATGCGCCAACGCAACCAGATCATGGCGGCCCTGCTCGGTGATATCTACGATGAGAGCAAGCCGCCTTCCAATGGAATATTCCTGGCCTTGCTGGCTCTGTATCTGGGTGCGAGCCGGATACTGATGAGCGGCTTCTCCCTGTCCAGGGCCGGGCACGCCTACAACACGCTCGATCTGCCCCGGCGTCATCTTGACGCCGATGCGCTGGCGCTAGAACGGATCGTTGCTCTGGGCTTACCCATCTACACCAATGACCGGCGGTTTGCGCGCGAAAGCGGTCTGCCGCTGATCGCCGGTGCGGCATAGAAACACGAGGCAATCCGGGTTGCGAGTCGTCTGGATCAACAAGAGCCCGTGGCGCAAGCCTGGCCCCATCGTCTACATGGGGTTGCTCAACGCGCTCGCATTCGCCTGGAACGATCTCGCGACGACGCTATTCGTCGAAGCCGGATCGGATTCGGATACCGACGCCGATGTACGCGACTTCTATGGTCTCGAGCCGCATCCGTTGTTGCAGATCCGGCGCATCGCATCCGCTCCCGGTCGGCTGCGTACCGTGTACCGCGCGGCACTCGATCACGTCGACACGCTGTGCCGCAGGGGGGAGCGGGTGCTCGTGTGCACGCGCGAACTCGGTTGTCTGCCGGGCCTGTTGTCGCTGCGCCGGCGCTACCCTGCGGCTTTGCGCGTACTGTACGAATGCCATGATTATTACCTTAGCATACGGCACCTGCCCGAGCGCAGTGCGGCGGCGCTTGCCCGCCACTGGGCCGAGCGAACGTTGCTCGCGCGCCTCGATGGGCTCGTTTGCCTGACGGAGTATCAGCGCGCGCTCTACCAGCAACACCTGCCGCAGCGGCCGGTGATCGCCTTGCCGCTCGGTACGCTGCCGCAACCGCTCGCTGCAGAGCAGATCGAACAGCGCCGCCACGCGCGCAGCATCGCGTACATCGGTCACATGCACGCTCACAAGGGACTGGAGGCTCTGTATTCCCTGGCGGGAGAGTTGCAACGGCACGGCGTCACGGTTCACGCCTTCGGCGGCGGTGCGCCGCAGATCGAATCGCTGCGCCAACGCGCGCGTGCAGCTGGGATGGAAGCGACGCTGCGATTGACTCCCTTTCTGCCGCCGCGTGAACTACACGCCCGGCTCGGGGCGGCGATGAGCATCGGCCTGGTGCCGTTGCAGGACACGTTCTACAACCGCTATCTGACCTGCCCGGTGAAAGCGCTCGATTTCATTTCGCACGGGCTACCGGTGATCGGCACCGATCTACCCTCGGTGCGGGCGGTCCTCGGCGATTCCGGGTGCTATGCGGATCTCGATCCGAGCGCGACGGCGAAGCTGATCGTCGACCTGCTCGCCGATGCGGATGTCTATGCGGCGCGCAGCCACGCAGCCCGCGCCCGCGCGGATACGCTGACCTGGCGCCGACGCGCGGCAGCGTTGTCGGAGTTCGCGGCCGCGATGTTTCCGCAACGAGGATGAACATCTTCATCGTTCGGCGCAACAGCGGCCTCGGTGGCGCCGAGCGCGTGGCCGAGCGCATCGCCCGCCGCTTCGAAGCGCTCTACCCGACGACGCGGCTCTGGGCCGGCGAGTCGTATCGGGGCCGTACGATCCCCGGGCGTCGCGGGCCGCCGTGGTGGCGCTCGCTGCGCTTCACGTCCCATCTCGATCGCTTGCGCCTGCGTGCCGGCCGGGACAATGTCGTGTTCAGCCTGGAGTACGGACCGGACTGCGACATCTATCGAGCCGGCGACGGCGTGCATCGACTCAATGTGCAGCGCCGCTTTCGCGGCAGCCCGCGCTGGATGCTCAATCCCTGGCACTGGATCGCGCCGCGACTGGAGCGAAAGGGCCTGGAGTCGGCGCGCGCGATCATCGCAAACTCGGACTTGGTCAAGATGCTGCTCACCCGGACCTACCCTCATCTCGCCGACAGGATCGTCACGATCTATAACGGTTTCGATCCCGCGGTTTTCCATGCCGCGGACTCGCCGAAGTCGGCGTTGCGTGCGCAACTCGGATTACCCGTCACTGGCACCATGCTGCTCATGAGCGGCAGCGGTTTCGTGCGCAAGGGGCTGCGTCATTGCCTCGAGCTATTGGCGCGGCTGCGTCGAGAAGCCGGGTACCACGATGCCCATCTCGTGATTATCGGCAAGGGCAATACGAGTTCTTTACGAGCGACGATGAAGGTGCTCGATGTCGTCGAGTGCACGCGATTCGTCGGTGCGGTCGAAAACCCGCAGACCTACTATCAGGCCGCGGATTTCATGGTGTTGCCGACCCGTCACGATCCGTTTTCCAACGCCTGCCTGGAAGCGCTCGCATGCGGCTGCCCGGTCTTGACCTCGGCTGAAAACGGCGCCGCCGAAATCCTGGCTCCAGATACCGGATTCGTGTTCGAGGGCCGCTACGACGATTCGGACTTCGCCGCGGCAGTGGCTTTCATCCGCACACTCGCCACGTCTTCGCGGATGGTGGCCGACAGCGTGTCTCACCTCTCGGCCGATGCCGAGTTCGCACGTTATCTCGACCTCGTCACCGCCATCCATCGACAGAAGCAGGCCGCGCCATGAGCGAATCGAAGAGACTTGCTGTCGCGATCACCACCAAGAACAATCTGCGCACGATTCGTGAGTGTCTACGAAGCGTAATAGACATTGCCGACGCGATCTACGTGGTGGACTCCGGCTCGACCGACGGTACCGTCGAGATCTGTAGGCAGATGGGCGCCGATGTCGTCTACCGCGAATGGCAGGGTCCGGTGGCGCAGAAGCAGTTCGCGATGGATCGGTGCGCCGACTACGACTGGGTGTTGAATCTCGATTCCGACGAGATGCTCGACGCCGAGCTCGCAGCCGCGGCGCGGGCCGCGGCTGCGAGCGCCGGCGCCGATATCGCGGGCTTCGTCATCAATCGCAAGATCTGGTTTCGCGGCCAGTGGCTCAATTACGTGTTTCAGCCGGAGCTGCGCGTGCGTCTGGTGCGCCCGAAGAGGGCTGCCGTGCAAGGTATCGGAGCGCAAGGCAAAGGCGGGCATGATGGCGTGCGGGTCGAAGGTAGAGTCGAGCGCCTTCCGGGAGTCTGCAAGCACGACTCGTGGGTCGATGCCGCCGACATGATGCGTCGATACGTCGAGCTCGGCGCGCGAGCGGCGCAGTACGACCCGCGACGCACCAGCACCCTGCGCCTGCTACTCTCGCCGCTTAGTGCATTCGCGAAGCAATATTTCCTGAAACAGGGGTTCCGCGACGGCCGCCTGGGCCTGTTGATGTGTCTTGGAATCGCGTATGGCAATGCGATCAAGCAGATGCTGAAGATGGCGTGGGATATGGAGCGCCCGGGGGGGCGGTCGTAATGTCGAAGCACATCACCGCATGGAATGCGCCCACCCGTTTCTGCAGTCTGAGGCAGGCTCTGTCTGGACTTTCATGTCGCCCGGCGGTGATTCGCTGTACGGCACTCGCCAAGCGCTCACGCCGGCAGCAAGCGCAGGTACAGTGCCTCCAGTTCTGCGATCATGCGCTCGAGCGTGTACGGCTGTCCCGTGGCGTGCGCGGCTTCTCGCATCGCGGGCCAATCCGAGCGCCGTTGCAACCATCGCGAGACTGCCGTCCGATAACCCTCCACGTCGAGCGCATCAGCCACCCATCCGTTTTCCCCTTCGCGCACCCATTCGGCAGCGCCGCAGGTCGGACTCGTGAATACCGGCAGGCCGGATGCGAATGCCTCGGCGCAGGCATTCGGAAATGGATCGTACAGGCTGGGCAATATGAACGCATCGGCGGCGCCGTACAACGGACGCACGTTCGGCAGGCTGCCGAGGAAATGCACGCGGTTGCCGAGCCCGGGGCGCTCTGCGAGCTGATTGTAGCGCTGACTTCGTCGATCCATGCCCGAGACGGCGAGATGAACCTCGGGAAACGGCTCGATGGCGGCTAGGGCGGTGGCAAGCCCGCGCCACACGAAACCCGAGCCGACGTAAGCGAGCAACGGCGCATCGGGTGCGATCGCGTGCTGCTCGCGCCACGCGGCACGATGGCGCACCAACCCCGGGTTGTACAAGGCCGGGTCTACGCCGTTGTAGATTAGCGCGATCCTGCTTTCGTCGAGACCGAATCTGCGCTTGATGTCGGCCGCGACCATGCGCGAGTTGCAGAGCACGCACTTCAGCGCAGGGTGCGCGAACATCTGCGCCTCCACCCCGAGCAAGTGGCGGTCGTAACCGCTCAGACGGCGGGTGAGCGTGCCGCGCGCCCCATGCACGCGACGCGATTGTTCCAGCCACGTCGCATGCACACCCTCGCCGGCGCGGAAAATCGCCGCGCCCGGAACGCGGTCGTGGCTTTGTACCAGGTCGTATTCATGGAAGCACGCCGCGGCGGCCCGAGCGAAGCTGCGATCGCGACGAACGCGTGTCAGAGCATACGGGTCGATGCGCCGCGTATGCCAGCCCGCATCGTCGTCCCAGCGTCGCGCGATGAGGGTGATATCGACCGTGCCGTTGGCCTTCAGAGTCGCCAGCGCGCGCGAGATCACGCGCTCCGAGCTCCCGAACGCGTTGTAGCGCTGGCGTACGACCGCGAGTCGAATCATCACGCGACGCCTCGCGGCGTGACACTGCGCGCGCTGGCGAGCGTCATGGCCCGGACCCGCGCGCGCGCATTGCCGATGTCGTTGCGCCGGCGGACGCTCGGGAGCGTCGTGCGCGCGGCCGCTCGACCGCTAAAGGCCATGATAGCCCTTGAACCAGGCGACGAAGCGCGCAAGCCCCTGGTCGAGTCCGGTGCGCGGAATGGGACCGATCAGCGCCTCCAGCGCCGAGGTGTCGGCATACGTTTCCTCGACATCGCCCGGCTGCATCGGCAGCAAGCGCATATCGGACTTGCGGCCGAGGTGCTTCTCCAGCAAGGCGATGAAATCCATCAGTCCGACCGGGTTCGCACCGCCGATATTGAACAAGCGATACGGCGCCCAGCTTACACCGGTGCGCGGGGCCAGGATGTCGAACTGCGGGTCCGATTGCGCCGGGTGATCGAGGACGCCGACGATCCCCGTAACGATCTCGTCGATGTAGGTGAAATCGCGCCGCATGCGACCGTGGTTGTAGACGTCGATCGGTTCGCCGGCGGCAATCTTCAGCGCGAACTTGTACGCCGCCATGTCAGGCCGACCCCACGGCCCATAGACGGTAAAGAAGCGCAGTCCGGTGCAGGGCAGGCCGTAGAGGTGCGCGTAGCTGTGCGCCATCGCCTCGTTCGCTTTCTTGGTCGCGGCATAGAAGCTCACCGGGTGATCGGTGCAGTCGCTCTCGCGAAACGGCAGGCGGCGGTTGCCGCCGTAGACGCTGGAGGAACTGGCGAAGACAAGGTGCGGCACGCGCGCGTGGCGGCAGCCTTCGAGCACGTGGCTGAACCCGGTCAGGTTGGCGGCGTTATAGGCGAGCGGGGCGTCGATGGAGTAGCGTACGCCCGCTTGAGCGGCAAGGTGAACGACCGCATCGAAGCCTCCGTCGCGGATCAGTTCGATCGAGCGCGGGTCCGCTACGTCAAGGCGCTCGAAGCGGAACTCGGCCAGGGATTGCAGGCGCGCGAGGCGGGCGCGTTTCAGCACCGGGTCGTAATAGTCGTTGAGGTTATCGACGCCGACGACACGATGGCCCTGACCGAGCAGCGCTTCGGCGAGATGCATTCCGATGAAGCCGGCGGCGCCGGTGAGCAAGACAATCATTCGAATAAGATCGCCCGTGGCGCGGTCGGTACGTCAAGCGGGTCGCTGCGGTCGGACGACGGTCGAGCGCATCGCCATGAAAACGCAAATTCCTATCGACGGCTTGCTACGGAGCGCAGAGCGTCGACTGCGCCGCGATCGGACCCTGCCGGTTCTTCGTCGGCGGGATTCTGCGGCTCGTATTCGGGGACCCAGCGCGTCAGTTCGCGGCGTACTTCCGCAGCACGTAGTGGCGTGCCGTTCCCCAGCCAGTCGGCGAGCGCATCGGCCCAAGCCTGGTCCTCGCGACGAACCTTGGCGATGCGCAGCTTCGGATGCGGCGTAGCAAGCGAATTTTCGTCCGTCGCGAGCAACTCCTCGTAGAGCTTCTCGCCAGGTCGCAGCCCCGTGTAACGGATCTCGATGTCGTCTTCGGCGAACCCGGACAACCGGATGAGATCGCGGGCAAGATCCGTGATCTTCACTGGCTCTCCCATGTCGAGGACGAAAACCTCGCCCCCCCGGCCCATGAGGCTTGCCTGCAGAACCAGTTGTGCGGCTTCCGCGATCGACATGAAGAAACGTCGGATTTCTGGATGGGTCACGGTCACGGGTCCGCCGGAAGCAATCTGGGCGCGGAATTTTGGCACGACGCTTCCCGCACTACCCAGGACATTGCCGAAGCGTACGATGACGAAGCGTGTCGAATGCGGTGTCTGCATCGACTGGCACACGAGCTCTGCCAGTCGCTTGCTTGCGCCCATGACATTGGTCGGATTGACCGCCTTGTCGGTCGATACGAGCACGAATTTCTCGACGTCGTGCCGAATCGCGCACTCGCTGAGAACGCGTGTTCCGACGACATTGTTGGCTAACGCTTCCCAGGCGTTCTCGTCTTCCATCAGCGGTACGTGCTTATACGCAGCCGCATGAAACACGACCGACGGCCGGTACAGCGCAATGAGCTCATCCATGCGCCCGCAGTTCTTTACGTCGCCGATGGCCCAAACGAACCGTGTGGCCTGCGAAAGCGTGGGCAACTGCTGCTCGACCTGGTACAGGGCGTGCTCGCCCAGATCGAGGGCGACCAGGAGACTCGGCTTGAAACGCAGTAGCTGCCGGCAGATCTCCGAACCGATGGAACCCCCAGCGCCGGTCACCATTACGACCCGCCCGCCGATCCATTCGGACAGCCTGCCCGAATCCAGCGTCACCGGGTCGCGGCCTAGCAGGTCGTCGAGCTCCACGTGACGAATCTGCGAGACGACCACCTTGCCGCTCATGAGATCGTCGTAGGACGGTACCGTCATCGCTTGCACTTGCGCGCCTGCGCAAAGCTCAACCGCGCGGCGGCGAACCTGGTGCGAGGCGCTCGGAAACGCGATGATTGCCTTGGTGACCGACAATTCGTCGCACCAATCCGCCAGTTCATCGAGCGCTCCCAGAATCGAAACGCCGTGGATCTGGCGGCCACGCTTCAAGCGGTCGTCATCGAGGATGCCGACGACGCGCCACTCGCGGCTGTGAGCAAGCTCGGCAATCAAGCTCGCGCCGGCTTTCCCCGCGCCAAGGACCAGGACAGGTTCCCGCGTTGCCGGCAATAGTCCTGAAATGCGTCGCTCCTTGTGCACGCGATACGCGAATCGGCTGCCGCCCATGAAGAGAACCAGCAACAGCGGATCCAGAATGAGGACCGAGCGCGGTGCGGGGATACGCGACATGAACAGCACCGATGCGATCACTGCCGCCGCAACGACAACAGCCAGGAAGAGTCGACGCAGGTCAGGCAGGCTCGCATAGCGCCAGATGCCACGATACAGCCCGAAGTACCAGAACACGGACGCCTGCACCGCCATGATCCAGGGCATGTGCCGCCAGATCATCCCCGAGTACCCGGCGGGTATCTCGAAATTGAAGCGCAGCAGAAACGCCACGTACCAGGCCGCACCTGCCGCCACGACATCGTGTGCGGCGGCCATGAAGGTGCGCGGATTGAGGCGTCTGGTCACTTGGATATATCTCTGTCCTGCGCCCAGGCAGGGTCGACGACCTGCCGCTGAACCCGGCGCATCTACGCTTCGATGTCCACCGAGGCCGATCGCGCCCCGGAGCAACGCCAGCGACAATGATAACCGACCTTGGCCTGACACCGACACTCGCGCGCGCCACGTTGTCTCGTTCGGGCACCAGGCTTCGCGTGCGGCAGCGAGCATACCGGAGCGGTCGAGCTCAGCGCGCGGGAAGAACGTAGCGCAGATCAAGCGCGCGAAGTCGCCGAGCAGTACGCGTGTCGCCCAGCGCGATGGTCGATCGCTATGGGTTAACATCTCCATGCCGTCGCGCGGCACAGCGAACAAGGCCGCACGTGCAATTACCGGTCGAGTATCAGAGCGAGAAGTCATGGAACGCGACGAATCGAGTCCCCGAGATAGCCGCTACGAGGATGCCGTGATCTCCCTGGCGCAGATATGCGCGGCGCTTTGGCGATCACGCTTCGTGTTCCTCGCGGTGATGGTATCCGTGACCGCGATTACCTTGGTGGGCTTGTTGCATTTTGCCAAGTACGAGAGTGAAGGGCTTTTTCGATTCGGCGGCGCGATCCCGATTCCGCAAACGGCCGAATTCAGCACTCTCGCCAACCTCGGCTACAACGCCGAGGATAGGAAGCTTCCGCCGGGAATTGGCTTTTCTGACTATAAGCTCTTCGCGGCGTTCTATTCGACGCGGGAGCGGTTCGATCTTTATGTACATGACAACAAACTCGATGACACGGCGGTGATCAGGAATCTGCGAGCGCGATTTGTCTCGCCCGAGTCCGTCGAGGACATGTTGAATCCCGTTTACGCGATCACCAGGCAAGACGCCAAGAACCTGGTGGGCAAGACGGATAGCACGAGCAACAATGTCATCGGCTTGCGCATCACGTTTTCGGCCGACACGCCCGAACTCGCGCAGAAAATGGTGAATACGCTGGGCCGATACGCGATCGACAGCATCGCCTATGTTGTCTACGCCGGCGCAGTTCCGGCTGATTGCGCCGCGATCAAGACGAAGCTCGTGCGCTACGATGCTTTCATCCTGAGCAAGAGCGAGCACATGGCCGAGCTTCGCCGCCGGGTCGCGTACTTGAAGGATATTGCGCAGCGCCATCCGGATCTGGCAAACGCGACCAGACAGGTGGTCACCGTGACCGAACAAAGTGCGCGCTACTTGCCGCCGATCACCCTTCTCGCGACGGCGGAGGTCGAGGAATCGGAGGTGCGCGAGGCGATTCACAGGGCAAACAGCGAGAAATCCAAGGCGGCGCTCCTGCTCGAATATTGCGAACGGCTCAAGGAGGTGATCGCTTCGACGAATTCCGGGGAAGCCGTGGTGCAGAGCTTGGAGAAGACGAAGAATGAGGTCTTCAAGGACAAGGACCTCAGCGATGACGTGGTGAAGGACGTTTATCAGGGCGTTACGATCGCCAACCGGAACGCAATATCGGTATATCTCGACAACAGCCGCTTCATCGCAGGTCCGACGTTGCCCAATCGTCGTAACGTACGCCCCTCGATCGCGATCGTGATCAGTCTGGTGGTCGGATTCGTTTGCGCGGCCGGAGTTGTCATCGTGAAGCGATGGTGGGTCAAGAACCGAACGGTCATCTCCGGCCAAGAGCGACCCGACAGAGCATCATCCGGATCGGGCTAGAGGATCCGCATGCCGAGCCGGCGTCACGCGAAAGGCGACCGGTGGATGGAGGCGAGTGCTGCAGCCCGATCGCGCGCGCCCCCGCATCGATTTGTCGTGGCCACCGAAAGCGGGCAATCCGGCGAAACCGCACGGACTCTACCGCGTCGCATCGTCTGCGATCCGAATCGTCCACCGGCTGACTTCTTCGATCTCTTCGTACGGGATCGGCGCGGCGCCGCCGTTTCGAACGGCATTGACGAATTGCTCCATGCAGGCACGCTGGCCCTTGTCCTGCCGCCAGCTGCGGCGGCCGCGGAATCCGGGCCACCCCCACGCGCGGAGCGAGCGGAAGTTGTCAAGCTGCAGAATTCTTCCGGCGCAGAAGACCTCGACTCGCTCCTTGGGGAACGCCTTGTGACCGTTCGCCAGGTAGTGCACGGTGCCGAACGAGCCGTCGACGAAGCCAAGCGTAAAACTCACTTTGTCGCCGCGCACGGCGACACCATCGGCCTTACCCATGGCGGTCACCTGCGCCTCGCGAATAGGCGAAGCGGCGAGGAACCTCAGCAGGTCCACGAAATGACACGCCTCGCCGATGATCCGGCCCCCACCGGCAGCGCTATCCTGAGTCCAATGCTCCGCGTCGATCTCGCCGGCATTCACCGTCACAACGAATGCTTTTGGCAAGGCGAGTGTGCCCAGCAGGCGCTTCATGTCCTGCACGAAGGGGGCGAAGCGCCGGTTGAAACCGACCATCAGCAGCGGCTGGGCTTCGCGCGACGCTGCGCTGCGATAGGCGGCATCGATGTCGGCGAGTTCGGATGAGGTGATCGCCAGAGGTTTCTCCACGAACACGTGCTTGCCGGCGTTCAGCGCGCGCACCGTCAAGCGCGCATGCGAATCATGACGGGTGGCGATGACCACGACATTGCTGTGAGTGCCGTCGAGCAGGCGATCGGTGTCGGTGGTGGCGGTCTCGAAGCCGAACTTCCGTCCGAGATGGACGCTCGTAACGCCGCTGTTTGAGGCGAGCGCTTGAAGTTTCGCTCCGGCGGCCTTGATCGCGGGAATCAGCACGCGTCCGGCGTAATTGCCGGCGCCAATGACGCTGATGCGCGGCTCGGTCGGCCCGTTGCTCGCAGCGGCGGGTAGCGCTACGGTGCGTTCCATCAATCCCGCGCTGTCCGGCCCCGAGTACTCGAGCATGATCCCCATACTCGCCGTTGCGGCCGCGAGTACGTCGTAGGCTTCGGCTGCACGTTCCAGCGCGAAACGGTGCGTAATAAGCGGCGTGACATCGAGGCGACCGTCCGCCATCATGTCCAGAACAGCTTCGAAATTGCGCTGCTCGGTCCAGCGTACGAATCCCACAGGATAGTCGCGCCCCTTCTCTTCGTAGCTCGCGTCATACCTTCCGGGGCCATAGGAGCAGGATACTTGGAACGTAAGTTCCTTTTCGTAAAAATCCGCACGGCTCAATTCGAGTCCGGTAACGCCGACCAGCACGATACGGCCGCGCTTGCGACACATCAGCGCGGCTTGGTGAACCGGTTCGCTGCTCTTGGTGGACGCGCATATGAGCGCCGCATCGATGCCGCGGCCTCGGGAGAAGCCGCGCGCCGCCAGGATGGGATCCTCGCCGCCAGCGAGGTCGACGATCTCGGCGCCGAAGCGCCGGGCGAGCGAGAGGCGACTGCTGTCGTAGTCGATCGCGAGTACGCGGCAGCCGTTGGCGCGCAGCAACTGCACCGTGATCAGTCCGATCGGTCCGAGGCCGATGACTGCGACCGCCTCGCCGATGGTGGGTTCGGCCAAGCGTATGCCCTGCAATCCGATAGCCGCCAGAACCGTGAATGCCGCGGCATCGTCGGACACCGTCGCGGGAACGGCCGCGCAAAGGTTCGCCGGCACGACAACGAACTCGGCGTGTCTGCCATTCGAGACGACACGCGTGCCGATAGCAAAGCCGCATTCGGCGGACGTGCCCTCCACGACAACGCCGACATTGCAATAACCGAGCGCGAGCGGGCTGTCCAGTTTGTCGAAGATCGCATCGAGCGTCGTGAACAGCCCATCGGTGCGGATCTTGTTCAGCGCTTGCCGGACGCGCTCCGGTTGCTGCAAGGCCTTGCTCAGGAGGTTCGCCTTGCCGAAGTCGAGCAGCATGCGCTCGGTGCCTGCGGAAATCAGGGTGCGGCGGGTCCGGATCAGTACGTGCCCTGGCCTCGCAGCGGGACAAGGTACTTCGGCGATCTCGATTGTCCCAGTTCTCAGCGATTGGAGCGTTTGCTTCAAGTCAGGGCCGCTGTGTCAACGAAGCAGGAATTGCACGGCGTCTCGTCGCACGACCACACATCGTCGTCGCGCAGCTACGCTGCGGCCAAGGACATCACTTCTTTCAGCACGGAACACGTTCGACCCACCTCGGCGTCGGTAAGGGTGGGGTGCACGAGAAACATGAGGCTGGTGTCGCCGAGTTCTCGGGCGACAGGCAGGCGCGTCGCCGGTCGGGAACTTGTGCGCTCGAATGCTTTTTCCAGGTAAACCTCGGAGCACGATCCGGTATAGCAGGGAACGCCGCGCGCATTGATCTCGCCAACGATCCGGTCGCGCGACCATCCGGGTCTCAGCGCGGCCGGATCGGCGAATACGTAACACTTGTAGCACGCATGGATGACGTGATCGGGCAGCGTGGGTACGCGCAGACCAGGCAGTTCCGCGGCGGCCCTCCAGATCCGGTGCGCGTGGTGCTGCCTGCGCTCGCTCCACTTGCCCAGCTTCCGAAGCTGGAGCCGTGCGATTGCCGCCTGCATTTCCGTCATTCGGCCGTTGGTTCCGAACGACTCGTGAAGCCACTGAAAACCCGTTCCCGTGATCCGCTGAACGGCGTCATAGCTCTTGCCGTGATCCTTGTAACTCCACATCGCCTCGAAAAGCCGTTCGTCGTTGGTCGTCACCATGCCGCCCTCTCCGCCGGAGGTCATGATCTTGTCCTGGCAAAAACTCCAGGCGCCGATATGACCGATGCTGCCGACGGATCGCGCTTTGTAGCGGGCCCCGTTGGCCTGTGCGCAATCCTCGATCACGGACAACCCTCTCTGCGCAGCCAGTTTCATGATCCCGTCCATCTCGCACGGGCAGCCGGCCAGGTGGACACAGATGATTGCCTTCGTCCGGGGCGTCAGGACGCGAGCAATCGTGTCGGCCGAAATGTTCTGGGTGTCCCGATCGACATCCGCGAACACCGGCACGGCACCCGCGTTGATCACGCAAGAAGCGGAAGCGATGAAGGTCCGGGGTGTGACGATGACCTCGTCATCGTGCCCCAGTGCGAGCGCGTGCAGCGCCGCGTCGAGGGCCACGGTTCCATTGGCGAGCGCGATCGCGTACTTCGTTCCAGCCCAATCCGCGAACTCTTTTTCGAACTCGCGGCCTTCGGAGCCGGTCCAGTAGTTGACGCGCCCGGAAGCAAGCACGGCCGCAACGGCGTCCTGCTCGTCCTGCGCGAAGCAGGGCCAAGGGGAGAATGGCGTGTTCAACATTCGACCTGCCTCCTAGATAGCGTTCGTTTTCATCAGCCGCCGTGCCGGACAACCGGCAACCGTGAGCCCGTCGGCCACGGGCGCGACGACCACCGCGCCTGCGCCCACGATGGCGCCCGCACCAATTCGGATTCCCTGCCGTACACACGCGCCCACGCCAATCCATGCCCCGCTGCCGACCGCGACGTTGCCGGACAGGCTCGCGCCGGGGCAGATATGCACCGCGTTCTCCAACTCACAATCGTGGTCGACGGTCGCCCCGGTATTCACGATATTCGCTTCGCCCACGCGGGTGCCGATGTTGATTACCGCGCCGCCGACCACCACGGTGCCTGCGCCCAAGCGCGCATACGGACTCACCCAAGCACGCGGATGAACGATGACGGCCATCGCGGCGCCGGCCTCTCGTAACGCCACGTGCTTGCGCCAGCGCACGTCGTTGTCGCCAATGCCTACGAGTATGCCGTCAAACTCGTTCACCCTCGCCAGAAGATCGTGTGATGTGCCGCTGATGCTCCAGGGATCGACGCAAGACTTGGCGGGATACGCATCATCGAAAAAAAAGACGACATCGTAGCCGGCAGCCAAGGCCGTGTCGGCCACCACCTTGCCGTGCCCGCTCGCACCCAGAATGGCGAGACGCGTCACCGACCCGTCCCTTTGAACCTCGGCATGGTCGCTTCGCCTTGCGCCGAGACGCCTTGTCGGCGGAACACTCTTACCACGGTGAGGCCGAGTATCCGTAGATCCAGCACGAACGAACGATTGTCCACGTACCAGACGTCGAGCGCAAACTTTTCTTCCCAAGACAGCGCATTGCGGCCGTTCACCTGCGCCCAGCCGGTGACGCCGGGTCGGACCTCATGGCGCCTCGCCTGTCGCGGCGAGTATAGAGGAAGATACTCCATCAACAGGGGACGCGGCCCGACGAGGCTCATCTTGCCTTCGACGACGTTCCACAACTCCGGCAACTCGTCGAGGCTCGTGGAGCGAAGAAAGCGGCCGAATGCGGTAAGCCTGCTCGCGTCTGGAAGCAAACGCCCATCCGAGTCTCTCGCATCGGTCATCGTGCGGAACTTCACGAGATCGAAAGGTCGCCCGTGCAGACCCGGGCGCTCCTGCCGGAACAATACCGGGCGACCCAGAAGTATGGCGACAAGCGCAGCACATGCCATGAGCAACGGCGAGAGCACGACCAGTGCTGCGCTGGCGACGACGAGATCAAACAGCCGCTTCGCCATGCGCCACTCGTTCCAGGGTAGCCACGAAACGTTCGGCCTGCAGTTCGCGATTGAAGCTCTGTTCGGCCAATTTACGCGCGCGGCGGCCCATCTCGCGGCGTCGATTCGGGTCGGTGGCGAACGCCTCGAGCGCATCGGCAAACGCGCCCGGATCCTCGGGCGGAACGGCTATTCCCGCGTCGTTTTCGGTAATGAGCTCCGCCACCCAGCCGGGATAGTTGTTCAGGACGGGTAGGCCCGCTGCGAGATAATCAAAGAACTTGTTTGGCGAGGTGCCGTAATAGAACGCCGGCACGTTGGCGAGTATCTGCATACCGACATCGGCAGCGCAGAACAAGCCGGTGAGCCTGACCTTGTCGACCGGATCGTGAAACACGACGTTGCGCAGCCCCTCGTCGCGAACCCGGCGCATGAGCCGGTCCTTCTGTTTCCCGTCTCCGATCAAGAGCAGCTTGATGCCTTTTCGCGCCCTGCGCTGCAATACCGCAGCGGCGTCCAGTACGGCGTCGAGCCCGTTCGCCTCACCGTGAGCGCCCGCGAACACGGCCAGCAGATCGTCGGCATGAATCTCGGGCGGGCGCCAGCCGGTCGCGTCGTGCGCACCGAACACGGTCAAGTCGCAACCGTTGGGGATCAGCACGATGCGCTCGCGTGCGATTCCCCGGGCTGCGATGCCGTCGCCGATTCCGGGCGCGAGGCTGATGCACAAATCGGCGGCATGATACGAAGACCATTCGAGTGCCGACATGGCCCAGAGTACGAAACGGTTCTTGATGACGCCCATGGCGCGCGGCAATTCGGGCCACAGGTCGCGCACCTCGAACACGAACGGCTTGCGGCGAAGCAACTTGGCCGCGATCCCAGGTATCCCCGCGGTGAGCGGCGTGGAAGTCGCGAATACGAGATCGTACTTTGCGCACAGCGCGTAGATCAGACTGCGTGCCGCGAAGCGCATGAACATCCAAGTGCGCGCGAGGAAACCCTGACGATTCGAATACGGCAGGGCAAACTCGATTACGTCGATGCCGTCGACCACTCCATTACGCATACCCCGCTTGAATGGCGACGTGAGCCCCGTCCTGGCGGACGAGTAGGAACCGCACACCATGGTCACCCGGTGGCCGCGCGCAACGAGGCGTCTCGCAACCTCGTACGAACGCGTGCCTGCCGCGCCTTGAGGCGTGGAAAAGTGCTGATGAAAATACGCTATCCTCATCACAGCCAACTCAATGTCGATTCCACGGTCGCGGGCCGATCGACCTCCACCTCGAGCACGGGCACAGGGTCTCGCTTCAAATAGAGGCGGGATTCCCAGCCCGATGCCAACTGCATCCGTTTGATAGGCACGCTGCAGCATACGGTCAGTGCGTAGCGCGCATGGCGCGCAGCATTATCGTGCAAGCGCCAATTGCCGGGAACGAGCCGCCAGCGCAAGACCGCCTTCGTCCGAAATCCACTGATGTGGTCGACCACCCGCAGCGAGCGGGAATCCAAGCTGGCGCGGCGCGCATGGCGCGCGCCGAAGCGGTCGCGGTACGAGGCCGAAAAGGATTGGGAGCCAAGCTGCGACTCGATGTTCGATCGCGTTTCGGTTCTCAGCCAGTCTCCAAACAGAAAGCGGCTTAACCGTGGCATCTGATCGCGGCCGTCGAACTGCACCGTGTTGTGCGAAGCCGTGCCGGCGAAGTATTCCAGCTCTTCCCGATCGGCTGCGTAGGAATACGTGCCGCCATCGCGCAGAACGTTTTCGCCGTCCACCCAGAGGTCGACGTGCAGCGCATCGGCGTGGCTCGGGCGGAATCGGAAGCGCGGAAAGCGCATGTAGGCTCGCGCTTCGCCTGCGGCAAGCAAGGCGTACCCGCCTTCGTCGAACAGGACGCTGCCGATGCCTGGCAACTTCTGTCGCGGAAGCTCGATTTCCAGCCACTGCGCCGAGGCGTCCCATGCGCCTTCGCCCGCGTATGCGCGTGATCCGATGAACAGCGCGCACGCCAGCTGCACCGTTGGCCGCATGTCGTTGTGGTCGGCTCTGCCGAGCGGCAGCAGACTCGCGCCGTCGTTCGCGCCGATGTTAGGCGCCGCTCCCGTGATCTCGTCCGTCATGGCATGTAGCCAACGCGCGGCTTGCGCACATCGAGCCGTGTAGCGTTCGGAGAAGCCGGGAAGTCCGAAGCGCCGGCGCCAAGCCTCGGCGATACAGAGCGTATCGAGCAGCAGGCGGTGGTACATCACCGAGTACTGACTGAAGCTTCCGTCCGCGGCGACGAGGCGCAAGACGCGCTCCTCCAGCATTTGCCGGCCGAGCTCCATGAGCCTTCGTGCGCGCGCATCGCCCCGTGCGTGCAGCCACGCACCGCCGACCCACAGAGCGGCCGCCTCCGATGTCCCGTGGTTATTGTCCTGTGCCCGGGCATAGGCCATCGTCGGGACGATACGCTCTAGATGCACGCGGACCAGATCGAGCAAGGCTCTCGCGGGAGATGCATGCGTGCCGAGCAACAACGCGGCGGTGGCGAGGTGTAATACGCGAACGGCCGCTTCCTGGCCGCATTTCCAGTTAGGGCCGAAATACGGCGGATTCTCTACGCACCAATCGCGCAGCCAACGATTGGCGCGCGCGAGTTGCACGCCATCACCCCGGGCCGCCCGCTGCGCCATGGGTAACAGCCAGTCCATGCGCGAGAGCTCCCACACGATTTTGATGTCGCCG
The DNA here is from genome assembly GCA_011525945.1 of Burkholderiaceae bacterium. GTDB lineage: Bacteria > Pseudomonadota > Gammaproteobacteria > Burkholderiales > WYBJ01 > WYBJ01. The sequence goes on from WYBJ01000066.1 coordinate 27,803, forward strand.
TATGCGCGGTCGAAATCCGGAATCGACCACCATGGCCTGCGCGCCACGGTGGCGCCGGCGCCGCCTTGCTCGCCGTGCCAGGCGGGCGGATCATCGCCGATCGGGAATCGCTTCCAGCCGAATAGGGCGCCCTCGACGCTCCACGCCTCGGAAGCTTCCGGGATGGGCGAGCGAACGCGTGTAGCGGAACCGCTAAAAAAGTCCCCCTCGGAGACGTCGGCGCTCATTCGGGTCGCGCGATTCCAGCCGAACCGGATGCCGAGCCGGTAGCGGACCAGCCGGAGGACGTTGCGCAAGCCGAGCCGCCACGCGGTTCGCGCGAAAGACGCATGACGACTCATCATCCGTACAGAAATGCAGTGGCTTCGGTCGTCACAGGCAGTCAATCCGCAAGATGCCGGTACCGGGGACTACTTGTCGGCCAAGAGTGGCGCTCGGGTGCGAGCGAACACGTCGAGGCGACATCGGCGCGGAGTGTCGTTGATCAGGCAGTCACGCGCTGTGTCCGGCGGCATCCGTTACCGGTTGCGCAATTTCTCCGCGCCGATGCCAGCCCTCGTCGTGACATACTCGAACTTTTCATCGGTGGCCGGATCATACGCCGGACTCGCCAGAAGCGTCAGGGCGGAGTGCTCGCTTCCTCGGTGAGGAACACGGGCGGATTCCGCAGGCGGCGAGGATCGTTCCCGAATCGGCTCGCGTCCGCGCGCCGTAGGTGAAGTCGGATTTCGGATACGCGAGCGATTTCTGGGTTGGGAGCAAGATGCGAACCGGAGCACTAACCACCAAGGCACATTCGCTTGGAGTGCAGCTGGCCCTCGTATTCTATACGGGCGGATTCTACGTCTATTCTCTGCTTGTCTACTACGGCATGCCGGCTTACCTGCGGGGCTTCCTCGTTCTGGGAGCGGCGATCTGCATTCCGTTTCTGCTTTGGCCTTATCTGAGACTTCTTTCGCACCCGGCGTCGCACCACTCCATCGACGCCATCGTGTGGTCGATGCTTGGATACTTCCTGGTCTGGATGCTCGCGATCGATGCGCAGACTCGCAATTCCATCGCGTTCAACAATTACCTCGGAACCATCATCTCGTGGGGCATGCTGTTCATGCTCGGACGCGTGGTCCCGGTGTACGGCCGCGGCATACCGAGGCTGGCGCAAATCGTCTTCGCCGCGCTTTTCGTGTTGACCCTGGCGAACATGGAGGATGGCGCTTTCACCCCGGCGCAGGGTGCCGATGCCGAGGCCACTTACCAGGCCTACGCCGTCGTCCTTGCCGTGGTTACGTTCGTCTTGCTGTACGATGCCGAGCGCGCCATCCGATTCTGGGCGATCGGGGTGACGGCGATCGTCTCGTTCGCGATCCTCGGATCCAGATCCGAGTTGGTCGCCATGCTGCTCATCGTGGGTTTCGCCGGCAATTGCCGGCGCCAGAGCCGACAGACGTTTGTACTGGAGGTGATCGCCATCGCGATGCTGGTTGCGGCCTATGTGTACCTGACGAACACAGGCTGGAACAGGTTGATCAATCTCGTCGATGAGGGCGCCGAGAGCACCGTGATCGCGCGCTCGGAGATGACCGGGCAGGCGTGGACGGCGATCTTGAACCACCCCATGGCGGGAGATTTTGGAAGTTATGATGATGGCGCCTATGCGCACAATCTGTTGTCGATTTGGGTGGATTTCGGTTTCTTCGGGATGCTTCTCTATGTCGCTCTGCTGGTCGCATCGATCCATGGCATTCTGGTCCACGCTCGTGTGGCCTTCAGCAACTGGCGGGGTATCGTTTCCATCTCGCTTTGGGGGTTCTGCGTGTTCCTTCTCGTGTTCACCAAACCGGGCCATTATTTCGTGGTGCCGTTCGTGATGGGCGTGTTGGCGTCGACCCGCTCGATCATGTATCCGAAGATGCGCGAGGCGAACGCGCGCACGGCAAGCCTCACGCCTGCGCAGAGCGCCGAGCAGGCCATGCGAGACGTGCATGCCGCGTAGCTACCAGATTTGTTCGCGCTGCGTGCTGGACACCACAGACCCGGATATCGAGTTCGACGCCGAAGGCGTGTGCTCGCATTGCCGGAGTTTTGACGGCGAGATCAGCAAGCACTGGTATCCCAACGAGCGTGGCGGTGAGCTTCTGGCCGACAAGGTCGGCCAGATCAAGGTTGCGGGCCGTGGCAAGCGGTTCGACTGCATCATGGGCCTAAGCGGCGGTGTCGACAGCTCCTATCTCGCCTTGAAGACGAAGGAGCTCGGATTGCGCCCGCTCGTCGTGCATGTCGACGCCGGGTGGAACAGCGAACTCGCGGTCCACAATATCGAACGAATCATCGAGCACTGCGGCTTCGAACTCTACACCCATGTGCTCAACTGGAACGAGGTCCGCGACCTGCAGGTCGCGTACCTGAAGTCGGGCGTCGCCAACCAGGACGTCGTACAGGATCACGGTTTCTTCGCCACCCTGTATCACTTCGCGGTCAAGGAGAAGATCAAATACGTGCTCAATGGCGGCAATATCGCTACGGAGAGCGTGTTCCCGCGATCCTGGCACCACGCTGCCATGGACGCGATCAACCTGAGGGCGATCCATCGCCGGTTCGGCACGGTTGCGCTGAAGGATTACAAGACGATCAGTTTCTTCGAATACTATGTCTACTACCCGATGATCCTGGGGATGGAGGTCGTTCGGCCCCTGAACTTCATGCCGTACAACAAGGCCGCCGCGCTGCAGTCCCTGAAGACGACCGTCGGGTACAAGGAATACGGCCGCAAGCACGGGGAATCGGTCTTCACGAAGTTCTTCCAGAACTACTATCTGCCGAAGCGGTTCGGCTACGACAAGCGCCGACCCCATCTCGCCAGCATGATCCTCAGCGGTCAGATCCGGCGCGACGACGCCCTGCGCCAGCTCGAGGAGCCGCTGTACGAGCCGGAGGATCTGCACAGGGACCGGGAGTATGTGGCGCTCAAGCTGGGGATCAGCGTCGATGAGCTCGAGAACTACGTCGTGGCGCCGAAACGCTACTATCACGAGTATCCCAATTGGGACCGCCTGTACGGCAAGCTGAAGGCTGTGCAGGCGCGCGTGCAGCGCATCCTGGGCTCGAAGATGAAGGGCTACAGCTGAGCCGATCGCCGCTTGCGAACGTTGGTGCGTGACGGGCGGGGCCGCAAGGTGGAGAGGCGATGAACCGGGGCTATTGGGTGAACGTGATCCAGGTCTCCGGAGGCGTCGTTCTAGGCCAGCTGATCGGCATCGTCGGCTTCCTGCTGCTCACCTGGGTTTATCGACCGAGCGAGTTTGGCGTCTATGCGTCGTGGCTGTCGCTCGTCGCGATCGGCAGTACGCTGAGCACGGGTGCGCTCGAGACTTCGCTCGTCCGCGACAGCGATGGCGGCGTCCGGCGCAACGCCGCCGCCAAGATCGTGTGGACTGCCTTGCTCGGCGCCGCGCTGTTTGCCGCCGTCTGTGGTCTCGGTTTGAGTCGCTTCCCCGACTTCCTGCCCGGCAGCCGCGCGCTCGTCGCGATCTCGATCGGCGTTGCCGTGTTTTCGCTGGCAAGCAATATGGTCATGCAGTCGTGGGCGGCGGCGGAGGGCCTGTTTCGGCCCTTGACGCTGCTGCGTATCGCCCAGTCGAGCCTCACCATGTTCGTACCGCTCGCATTGAGCGCCGTTGGCCGGACGTCGAGCCTGCTCGTCTGGGGGCACACGCTGGGGCTCATCGTCACGTTGGCGCTGTGGCTCGCCGTCTTCCCGCGGGCGGAGCTGGGGTCGGTGAGGCCCGGCAGCCTGAGGGGATTCTGGTCCGAGAGGATCCGCTGCTTCATCTACGTGCTGCCCGCGCTCTCGATCGGGACGCTCGCCGCCAACCTGCCGCAGCTCGCGGTCAACTGGCGCTTCGGGGTGGAGGCGGCTGGACACCTGGCACTTGCCCAGCGGGTGCTCGGTGCGCCACTGTCACTTATCGGGATCGCGGTGCGCGACGTATTCAAACGCTATGCGTCGGTGGCTTTTCGCGACAGAGGCGAGTGCGTGCGGGAATACTGGAGTTCGTTTGCGGTGCTGGCCGCGGTCGCAGTGGCCTTTGGGCTGGTCATGTACGCATTCAGCGAGCCGCTGTTCGTACTGGTGTTCGGCGAGCAGTGGCGCTTTGCCGGTCAGATGGCGCGCTGGCTGCTGCCGATGTTCGTGATGGCGATCGTCGCCTCGCCGCTGACTTATCTCGTATACATCGTGGAACGCGAGGAGTTCGATCTCTACTGGCAGTCGGTGCTCCTGCCCGTGGTCGGGACATCGCTGATTGCTTTCGCGGGCATTGAGACGACATTGAAAGTATTCGCCTTCTCGTATGTTGCGATGTACGCGGTCTACGTTTTCGCTTGCGCGCGGTTCGCACGCGGGCATAATGCCGCCCTCGGCACGAGTTAGATCGAGGATCAGATCGTCAATGCGAGGGAACCGAGATGGCCAGTTGCGAGCTTGAGCCGTGCGCCTGCCCGTACTGCCGCGGGTCGAACCATACCCTGTGGGCTGTGGAGCGCGGCTTCAGGACGGTCAAATGCTCCGATTGCGGCTTTCTCTATCTCAACCCGCGGCCGAACGCGGCATCGCGCCATCAGTCGACGCAACTCGGCGTCCACGGTGCAGCCGACGACATGGACATCAGCGAGCGCTACTTGCCGAAGAAGGTGGCACAGTATCGGGCCATCCTGCGGGAATGCTTCGCGGACGTGTGGCAACGGGACAAGCCGATCAGTTGGCTGGATATCGGCGCAGGCTACGGTGAAGTCGTCGAGGCGGTAAGCAGTCTGGCGCCGCAAGGCAGCGCCGTGATCGGCGTCGAACCCATGCAGGTCAAAGCGCGCGCAGCGCGCCAGCGCGGCCTCAACATCGTGACCGCGTTCCTCGGGCCGGAGACGCCCAGGTGCGAGTTCGCTTCGCTGATCAACGTGTTCTCGCATGTCAATGATTTCGATGCTTTCCTGCGCGATGTCGCGGGCGTGCTCGAGGACGAGGGGGAGCTCTTCATCGAGACGGGTGACGTCGGCGAGCTCGCGACGCGCGACGACTTCCCGGGCGAACTCGGCTTGCCGGACCACGTGGCATTTGCCGGCAGCAAGCACCTCGCGGGCTTCCTCGATCGCAACGGCTTTGACGTCGTTTCCGTGCAGCGCGCCTCGATCGATGGCTATCTATACACGCTCAAGAATGTCATCAAGAGAGCTGTCGGGCGCGACGTGGTCATGAAAATGCCCTACCGCTCGCCCTATCGCACGATGCGCGTGCGGGCAAAAAAACGGGCGCCGATGCCGCGCTGAGCGATGCCTGACAGGTAGAGCAAGACGCGTCGACGATGAGCATGCGCATCGCCCACATATGCCTTTCGAACTGGTACATCGAAGGGCTCCTTTATCAGGAGAACGAGCTGATTCGTCAGCATGTACAGGCCGGACACGAAGTTCTCGTCATCGCCTCGACCGAGACGCACGGTGACGACGGGAAGGTCGCGTATACGAAGCCGAGCGAGTTTATCGGCCCGGAGGGTGCGCGCGTGGTCCGGCTGCCCTATCGTTTGTGGCCGGCGCCGCTCGCGCGCAAGCTGCGCGTACATGTCGGCGTTTACCGGCAGCTTGACGAGTTCCACCCGCAGGCGATGCTGTTCCACGGCACCTGCGGCTGGGAGGTGGCGACGGCGGCGCGCTACGCGCGCGATCATCCCGAGGTGTCGTTCTATATCGACAGCCACGAGGACCGGTATAACAGTGCGCGCAGTCTCGTCTCGCGCGAGGTCCTGCACAAGCTCTACTACCGTTACTGCCTCGGCCGCGCATGGCCATTCGCGGAAAAAATCCTGTGCGTCTCGCTCGAGACGATGGACTTCGTGGAGCAGACCTATCGCGTGCCGCGCGGGAAGCTCGAATTCTTTCCGCTCGGCGGTCGGCCCGTTGCGGCGGCCGAGTACGCGCGGCGGCGAGGCGCCACCCGGCGCGAGCTCGGGATCGGCGACGGCGAGGTGCTGCTCGTCCAGTCAGGCAAGCAGACCCGGCGCAAGAATCTCATCCAGGCGCTACACGCCTTCCGCGCGGCGGCGCCGGCGAACGCACGCTTGAAAATAGCCGGTACGCTGGACGATGACATCCGAGACGAAGCGAGCCGCCTCATTGCCGAAGACAGTCGGGCCGAGTTCCTCGGCTGGAGGAACGCGGCAGAGCTCACCGACCTCCTCTGCGCAGCCGACGTCTATCTGCAGCCCGGCACACAGTCCGTGACCATGCAGCATAGCCTGTGCTGCCATTGCGCGGTCATCATCGACGATGTTCCCTCGCACAGGGTTTATGTGGACGGCAACGGCTGGCTGATCAACGATCGCACGCCGCTCGAAGCGGCCTTGGCCGGGATCGCGGATGCCGACCTTCTGCAGATGCAGGAGCGATCCTTCGCGATCGCGTCGCGCATGCTCGACTATGCGAAACTCGCCGATCGTGTTCTCAGTCGGGGGCCCTCGTCTTCATGAGCCAGGCACCAAGAGGCGCAACGATGGGCGCAAGAGTCCATCGGATCTGCACGCACTGCGTGATGGACGCGAGCGACGCGGCCATCACCTTCGACGCCGCAGGCGTCTGCGACCACTGCAACAGCTTCAAGAACGACGTGCTGCCCAACTGGCATACCGACGAACGTGGCCGGCAGGCGCTGGTGCGCGTGGTCGCGGATATCAAGCAAAGCGGAAAGGCGCGCGACTTCGATTGCATCCTCGGGCTCAGCGGGGGGCTGGACAGCTCGTACATGCTGCACCTGATCGTCACCGAGTTCGGCCTGCGCCCGCTCGTGTTCCATGTCGACGGCGGGTGGAATACGGACATCGCCGTCAACAACATTCAGATGCTGGTCGAGAAGCTCGGACTCGATCTCTACACCGAGGTGATCAACTGGGAGGACATGCGCGATTTCCAGCTCGCTTTCTTCAAGTCGGGCGTGCCGCACCTCGACATCCCGCAGGATCATGCTTTTATTGCGACGCTCTATCACTTCTCGAACAAGCATGGCATCAAGTACATCATGAACGGCGGCAATTACGCGACCGAGTGTGTGCGCAATCCGCTGGAGTGGCTGTACTACGGCACCGACATGGCGCAGATCAACGACATCCGGCGTCGCTTCTGCACGCGCCCGCTGAAGGACTACCCGTTCAGTTCTATCCTCTACCACAAGGCCTATCTTCAATATCTGAAGGGCATCAAGGTGGTCAAGCCGCTCAACATGCTGCCCTACACGAAGGAGATCGCCGTGGAGACGCTGTCGCGGCTCTACGGCTGGAAGTCCTATCCGCAGAAGCATTTCGAGAGCCGCTTCACCAAGTTCTACGAAGGGTATTGGCTGCCGACCCGATTCGGCTACGACACCCGGCGCGTGCAGTACTCGTCGCTCATTCTGACCGGCCAGATGGCGCGTGCGGCTGCGCTCGAGAAGCTCGAGGTTCCGGCCTACGATCCCGAGACGATCGACGAGGAGTTCGGGTATGTCGCGACGAAGCTCGGGATCACGGTTGAGGAGCTCAGGAGCTATCATGCCATGCCGCTGAAGAGCTATCGTGACTACAGGAACCAGTACTGGATGTTCGACCTCGGCGCCAGGCTCTTGAAGGCGCTGGGTGTCGAACGAGCGATCAAGCGGTAGAGGCTGCGATGCTCGGAATCATCGACTACGGCTCCGGCAACATCGCCGCGCTGACAAACATCTTCAAGCAGCGCAAGGTGCCGCACTTCGTCTCGGGCGTCCCGCGGGAGCTCGCCGCCGCGACCTGCTACCTGCTGCCTGGCGTGGGCGCCTTCGATCCGAGCATGGAAACGCTGATGCGCTCGGGCGTGGTCGATGTGCTGACCGAGGCGGTGAAAGGCGAGGGCAAACGCGTGCTCGGTATCTGCGTCGGCATGCAGCTCCTGGCCGAGGGCAGCGACGAGGGTCAGATGCCAGGCCTCGGGTGGATCAAGGGGCGCGTGCGCAAGATCGACACCTCCGGTCTCGAACGCCCACCGCTGCTGCCGCACATGGGGTGGAATTCGGTGCGCTTGGCGAACAAGGCGACGCTTTTCGACGGCATCGACGCGAATCGCGGGTTTTATTTCCTGCACAGTTACTTTTTCGACGCGGCGTCGAGGGAAGATGTGTCCGCGTATGTGACCTACGGCTACGACATTCCCTGCGCGATCGAGAACGCAAATGTATTCGGGGCCCAGTTTCATCCCGAGAAGAGTCACGCGAACGGCATGCGTTTCCTGCTCAACTACGCAGGGCTTGTCTGATGCTGCGCGCGCGTATCATTCCCATGCTGCTCATGCGCGACAAGGGGCTCGTCAAGACGCGGCAGTTCAAGGACGACAAATACGTCGGCGATCCCATCAATGCCGTGAAGATCTTCAACGAGAAGGAGGTGGACGAGCTGACGCTGCTCGACATCGGCGCCACGGTCAAGGGTTACGCCCCGGACTACGAACAGTTACGCAAGATCGCCGTCGAAAGCCGGATGCCTCTGTGCTACGGCGGCGGCATCACCGATGCGGGTCAGGCGGCGGAGATCACCGCACTCGGTTTCGAGAAGGTGTCCGTCAGTGCTGCGGCACTGGCGCGCCCCGAGCTTATCCGGCAAATGGCCAACCGCGTGGGACGGCAAAGCGTCGTGGTCACGCTCGACGTGCGCAAGGAAGGCTTGCTCGGCGGCTATAACGTCTACTCCCACAATGGGAGTCGGAAGTGGAGTGTCAAGCTGACGGAGTTGGTGGCGGAGGCCGAGAGGCTCGGCGCCGGCGAGATCGTGATCAACAGCATCGATCGCGACGGCATGATGCAGGGCTACGATCTGAAGCTTGCGAAACTGGTTCGTGCCGCGGTAACGACGCCGCTCTCGTTCGTCGGTGGCGCCGGCAGCACAAAGGACATGGCGGATCTGATCGGGGCGGTAGGCACCGTGGGGGCGGCCGCCGGCAGCATGTTCGTGTTCAAGGGGACCTACCGGGCGGTGCTCATCAGCTATGCCCGACCGCCGACGGATACGCGAGGCGAGGCCTGAACGCCGACGGGCGCCGCCGCAGAACCCGCGCATTTCGCCCCCTCGACGGAGCAGCCGATGACGTGTGACGCCCGCAGCGGTTCGTGTGGTCTCGCTGAACGCGCAGACCGCGAACGCACGCGCGTACTCGCGCCGCTCGTGCGGTTCGGGCAACTCATCGCCGCCGTCACGACGACAGCGCTCGGCGTCGTCGCCGCGTCCGCGCAGCCGTGTCCGCCGGCCGCTCCTGGGATATCCGCAGTCCATATCGCCGGATCGCCGCGCGACGCTCGGCTCGCGCAACTCGCCGTTGCGCAGGTTGTCGACATCGCCAATGCCGATCCGACCGCAACGATCGCGATTGCCGCCGCCGAGTTGCGCGCTCATCTCGGCAAGGTGTCGAGCGCGCCGATTGCCGTCCGAGCCGGAGCGCCGGCGCCGTGCAGGAACGCGATCGAGTTGAGGCTGCTCGCGAGCGCGCGTCTGGGCGAGCAAAGCTTTACGCTGCAGACGATTTCGCAGAACCTCGTCATCACGGCGCGGACACCGATCGGGCTCCTCTACGGTGCTTATGAGGCGCTGCACGTCATGGGGTTCCGCTGGTACGGCACGAGCGAGTTGTGGTCGAGTGCGCCTCCGTCTCCCACCCGACTGCCGGATCTCGCGGTGGCGCGAACCGGCGAGCCGCGGTTCAAATGGCGCGGGGCGGTCACGTTCGATGCGATCGTGCCCGACAGCCACCTGTTGTGGATGGCGCGCAACAAGCAGAATCTCATCGGTCGTTCCGGCGTCAATGTCTCGCTCGCTCACGCGCTCGGCATTCGGCTTGACGGCGGCGGGCACCAGGTCATTTCCACGATCATCCACTCCTCCCGGGTTGTCGACGGCAGGAAGCTCGTCGACTTGCACCCCGAGTGGTACGGTCTCGCGGGCGCTGCGCCGGGAGCAGCGGACGTGCTCGCGTTCAATTCCGAGTCTTATGCCAATCCCTGCCTCGCCAACCCGAGCCTCATCCGATTTTTCGCCAGAGAGTTGGCCGCGCGGGTGATCGACGGCGACCTTCGGGGCGTCTCGATCCTGCACCTCTGGCCGAGTGACCGTCCCAGCCTCAGTCTGCCGCCCAACTGCCTCGCACAGCTGCCGGGTGCCAGGCCGGCGGAGCACCTCATCCGGTTCTATGCCGGCGTGATGAGCGTTCTTCAAGCCGAGATCGAGCGCCGCAAACCAGAACGGAATATCACGATTGCGGGGATCAGCTACTACGATACCTGGGAGCTGCCCCCCATGGACACGATACGCGAACTGGCGCCTCGGCCGAATGTCGGCTTCATGCAGGTGCTCTACGTCAACGAGCGCACGTATTCCACACCGATCTCGGCGAGCGCATTCGGAACGAATCGCAAGATCGACGAGGCGATCGCGTCGTGGTCAAAGGCGCTGGCGCCGCTCGGCATCGATGTCGGAGTCTGCGAGTATTACGGCTACAGCGTGTTCTTTTCAATCCCGGCGAGCTTCGAGCGCGTACTCGCGACCGACTTCGACAGCTATGAGCGCCGGTCGGTATCGTTCATGACCTACATGCATCCGATCCAGTTGGATGCGGGTCCGCAGCGGCTCGTGGAGGCGATACGGTCACGTCTTCTCTGGCGCGGGACGGAGCCTGTCGATAAGATCGTGTCGGAATACTTCCGGCGTATGTTCGGCGCGGCGGACGTCATGACGGCGTTTCAGGATGTCGATCGGGCGCTATCGAACATGGCCGAGATTCTGGGGCCATCGAGCAGCTTGATCAACTTGCTCGGCCAGCACAGGATATGGGCACGACCGGCATTCGCCGAGGCCAAGGTTCCGGCAGCGGCGCGAATCTACCTGCGCGGCGGGCGTCACGTCCTTCCGCTCATCCGCGACACGTATTTCTCTCCGCTGGCGAGCGAGTTCCTCGGTTTGTCCGCCTCGGTCGATGTGTTGCGCTCCGCCGAGCGGCGCTTGCATGCAACTCTGGCTGTGGCCACGGGTGACGCGAAGACCCGTCTCGAGCGGGACATGCCTTGGGTCGCGCACGCGCGTGCGGTTTACACGGCGGTCGCGACGATCGCGGAGTTTGTGGCATCGACCGAGCAGACGGCCGACTCGAGGAAGGAAGCGAAAAAGCGCGTCGCCGAAGCACTCGACGAGGTCGATCGCCTCGGGCGGTTCGGCTGGACGTTGTCGCAGTACGATCAGCGGGCGATCTTTCGGGACAAGATGACCTTCGCCCGATCGCGTCTGGAAGCGAGCCCGTGATGCGGGCAGGCGAAGGCGCCGCCAGCGATACGTATAGCGGCGTCGCGGAGAAAGGTCGCGCCCCGCACCCCGGAGGCTTACCGCGGCGTGCGGCGTATCGTGCCGACATCGACGGTCTGAGGGCGGTCGCGGTCATGGCGGTGATCGCCTTTCACGCCTTCCCGAACTCGTTGCGCGGCGGGTTCGCCGGGGTCGATGTGTTCTTCGTCATCTCCGGGTTTCTGATCTCGACCATCATCCTCGAAAACCTCGATCGTGGAACGTTCAGTTTCCGCGTGTTCTATCAGCGCCGCATCCGGCGCATCTTTCCGGCGCTCGCATTGGTGATGCTCGCCTCATACGCCTTCGGCTGGTTTGCCCTCCTCGGAGACGAGTTCATGCAACTCGGCAAGCACGTGGCTGCGAGCGCAGGCTTCGTCTCGAACTTCGCGCTGTGGGGCGAGGCGGGTTATTTCGACAACTCCGCCGAGACGAAGCCGCTGCTGCATCTCTGGAGCCTGGCCATCGAGGAGCAGTTCTACATCGTCTGGCCGCTCATCGTGTTCTGCTGTTGGTGGGATCGGCGGCTCATGGCCGCGATGCTTGCCGTCTTGGTCGCGACCTCGTTCACGTTGAATGCCACCGGAATCGCAACGGACAGCGTCGCGACGTTCTTCTCGCCGCTGACCCGTGCCTGGGAATTGCTGTCGGGAGGGGCGCTGGCGTGGTCTGCGCGCACTATCGGCCGGCACGGCGGCCTCGCAGCGGCGCTCGCCGCTTTCCCGCTCACCCGCACGCTGTCCGCGTTCCACGTCCGGCGGCATCGCGACGCGCTCTCGCTATTGGGTCTGATGCTCATCGTCTTCTCTTTCTTCGGTCTTCATGAGGGGAAGAGCTTTCCGGGGTTCTGGGCCATTCCGCCTGTGCTCGGTGCGGTGTGCACGATAGCCGCCGGGGCCGGTGCGTTGCTCAATCGGCTCGTGCTGTCGCATCCGCTGATGGTTGGCGTGGGACTGATCAGCTACCCCCTCTATCTCTGGCATTGGCCCATTCTGTCGTTTGCTCGGATCGTCGAGAGCGAGGTGCCGAGCGTAGGCGCACGGTTGCTCGCCATCATGGCGTCTGTCCTACTCGCTTGGGTTACGTACAGAACCATAGAGCGACCGCTCCGACATGGCGCACACGGCTTCGCCAAGGCGCTGATGCTGGTCGTCGCGATGGTTGCTGTTGGCGCGCTCGGACTCGACACCTACGCGCACGACGGGTACGCCACGCGCGCAATGATCGCCAATTACACGCACAACAAGCAGGAATTGGTGCGTACACCGCCGACCGATCCTGCCTGCCTCGCGTTCGTCGGGACAACGAAACCGCTCTTTCCCTATTGCCGCTTCACCGATACGGGTGCGGCGAGGACCGTGGCGGTTATCGGCGACAGTCACGCCCATGTCGCCTATCCGGGGGTTGCCGAGTTCCTCGGCGCGCGTGGCTACAACACGCTGATGCTGGCAAATAGCGGCTGTCCGCCATTCATCGGCTCGCCCAGCGGTGCGAACGAGGTGGAAACGCGCGCATGCCAAGATCGGATCGAAGAGCTGCTTGGCGTTGTCGGGCGACACCCGGAGATCGAGACCATCATCGTGTTTACGCGCGGCACGCTTTATCTCACCGGAACAGAACCCGTGACCGGCGACAAGGACGTCATGCTCGGCGCCAAGCTGACACCGGCCCAGTTCCTGACTGGACTTCAGCGCACGATCGACCAACTCGTCGCATGGGGTAAGAGAGTCTATTACGTGATCGAAAACCCCGAACTCGAGCTCAAGTCGGAAGCCTGCATGCCGCGGCCCTTGCGCGCTCAAACGAGGAACTGCCGAGTGCCGGTCGCCGAGGTGCTGGAGCGCCAGGCTGTCTATCGTGAGCTGATTGCTGGTCTGACGAATGTGACGGTCATCGACAGCATTCCCGCATTCTGCCCTGACGATCTGTGCCGTGTCGTTGAGAATGGCATGCTGCTGTACGCGGATGCCGATCACTTGTCCCTGGCGGGAAGCAGGTTACAGGCCGAAAAACTCCTTAGCCGCATCTTTGAGTGAAACGATGCGCGCCTTGTGCGGCGCCGGAGTGCCTCGCTTGGGATGTGCAGATCCTGCGGCGAACCGGATGCGCGCCGCGCCTTCGGTTGCGCCAATGCTTGCCGTTGCAGGACGTTTACTGTCGCGTCAACAGCCCGCGGCGCTTCGCGACCATCAGTAATGTGCCGATACCAAAGGCGAACAGGAGGTAGCGGCTGGGTTCCGGAATCGGGGAGATAGAGAAATTGTCTAGGCCGGACGCGTCGAGATTCGATCCGACCTCGAGCTCGACGCTCAGTCGAGATATGTCGGACAGAATCGAAGTCCATGTGGCCTGTGATACGCCCCACTCGGCCGCGATCAATGGTGCCGCGAATGTGCTCCACGCCGCAGACGGAGGGCCAACGATGAGATCGCGGGATGCCGTGAGCCCGTTGCTCCCCGTCAATTGAACCGTTCCGTAGCTTTCGACATCGATGATCGGCCCCGCGAGCAGGCGCACATCCATTGCCAATGTGCCACCGTCGTTGGATGTCTGATTTCCGAGGAACTTGTCTGGTGCATAGACGAACATTCCGATGCCGGTGGCGCTATCCTCGATATGCAGAAATCCGCCCGGGTTGCCCCCCGAGATGCTGTGCGTTACCGTGGCTCCACCGGCATCCCACGTCCATCCCTCTAAACCGGTTTCGAACGTACTCACTAGAGCCGCATGACTGAAGGTGGCCGCAATCAATAAAACACCACCAAAGATCGCTTGGGGAAATCGCATTACTCGTCTCCATCGCTCGATGACGCCGCACCGCGGAAATAGGGTGACAGCCATCGAGTGCCTCCCAGGGATCCGCGGCCGCGTATCGAGCATACCGTATGCGTGCTGCGCCAGCGTATGAAGTAATGCCTTGGCATAACACTTCTTCAATTGGCGCTACAGCTTCCAGGGAGAAACTTCAGCCGCCTACGCTCGCCCAGGGTACTGCCTGGCGAGGCGGGCCGTCCCTCGACCGCCGGCTCGGCCTGGAGCCTCCTTCCGGGGACGTCGCGAGGTAAGCGGATCGCTAACGCGCGACCGGAGCCTCGGCAATCGCGCTGACGATACGCCGCTGGGTATCCTCGGAAAGGTCCGCATGCATCGGCAGACTGATCACTCGGCTCGCAAGGCTCTCCGAAACCGGAACATCGCGCCGGTTGAATTGCGTATAAGCAGGCTGCAAGTGGATCGGGATGGGATAGTGTACGGCCGTCGGGATGCCGCGTTCGTTGAGATGCTTCTGCAGGCGGCCACGGTCCAAGGCGAGGATCGTGTACTGGGCGTAAACGTGGCTCCGATCGGAGCGCAGCGACAGCAACTCGGCCTTGTCTTTCGCCAAATCGGATAGATACTGCGTGTAACGAGCGCCTATCGCCATGCGCTGCTCGATCTCCCACTCGAAGCGCTCGAGCTTCGCAAGCACCACCGCGCACTGGATCGAGTCCATCCGCCCGCCCACGCCGATGCGCGTATGGATATATCGCTGTGACTGGCCATGCACGCGAATCTCGCGCATGGCCTGCGCGAGATCGTCGCGGTTCGTAAACATCGCGCCCCCGTCGCCGTAGCATCCGAGCGGCTTGGACGGAAAGAAGCTGGTGCAACCGATGGTCGAGAGATTGCCGCTCCAGCGATCCTTGTAGCGCGCGCCGAAACTCTGGGCGGCATCCTCGATCACTGCGAGCCCGTGGCGCTCGGCAATCGCGTTGATCTCGTCCATGTCCGCAGGTTGTCCGTAGAGCGATACCGGCATGATCGCGCGCGTGCGCGGCGTGATCGCGGCCTCGATCTTGGTCGTGTCGATATTACAGGTGTCCGGCTCGACGTCGACGAAGATCGGCACTGCGCCGAGCAGCACCATGACTTCGGCGGTTGCGATAAAGGTGAAGGGGGTGGTGATTACTTCGTCGCCAGGCTTGACTCCGAGCGCCATCAGCGCGATCAGCAGCGCTTCCGTACCGCTCGCGCACGTGACGCAGTGGCGCGCACCGCTCAATTGCGCGAGGCGCGTCTCGAGCTCGCCGACCTCCGGACCCATGATGAACCGGGCATGATCGAGCACGCGCTGGATGCGACCATCGATCACCGGCTTCAACGCCCGGTACTGCGCTTTCAGGTCGACAAAGTCGATTTTCAATTCGGATTCGTTCATTCTGGTACGCACCGCATTGTCTGTAGGTGGTAGCCGAGTTCGCAATCTTCGCAGCGGACTTTGCCTTCGGCTGGCGGCAACGTTACGCCGCATCGGCACACCCAGCCCACTCTGCGGGCCGGTGTGCCGACAACCAGCGCATAATCGGGCACGTCCCGAGTGACGACAGAGCCTGCGCCAACGAACGCATACTCGCCGATCGTGTTGCCGCACACGATCGTCGAATTCGCCCCCAGCGTCGCGCCTCGTCGCACGAGCGTCTTCAGGTACTCGTCCTTGCGAGAGACGTGAGCGCGCGGGTTGATCACATTGGTGAACACCATGCTGGGGCCGCAGAAAACGTCATCTTCCAGCGTCACGTCATCGTAGACCGAGACGTTGTTCTGGATGCGCACGTTGTCGCCGATGACCACACGGTTGGCCACGAAGACGTTCTGCCCCAGCACGCAACCGGATCCGATTCGCGCCCCACCACAGATGTGCACCCAGTGCCAGACGCGCGTCCCGTCGCCGATGCTCGCCCCCGCGTCGATGATAGCGCTAGCGTGCGCCCAATGGCTCATGACGATCAGTAGTCCAGAGGCAGCGATACGCGCCGGCCATCGCGAGCGGAGAGATACGAGGCAATCAGGATCTCGAGCGAGCGCAAACCTTCGCGGCCATCGGTTTCGGCCTCGTCTTCGCCCCGCAGCGTCCGGATTACGTTGTCGTAATAGAGCGGATGGCCGAATCCGTATACGCTGGTCGTCTGGTAGCTCGCCTGGCCGACGAGCGCGTCGTCGTCGGCATCCGGCTGAGCGAACTCCCAGTGCTGAATCTCGTTGACTGCGACACCGCCAATGCGCGCCGTGCCATGCTCACCGATGATGGTGATCGAGCCTTCGAGATTCTTGGGATGGGTAAGCATGGTGACGTTCACCGATCCGAGCGCGCCCGAGCGCCACCGCACGGCCATGACCCCGGTATCTTCGACCTGGATGTTGCGCGCGAGCGTGGCCGTGTAGGCCTGGACGCTTTCGATCGGCCCGATGAGCCAGTCGAGCAGGTCGATGTAGTGACTCGCCTGGTTCATGAACGCACCGCCGTCGAATTCCCAGGTGCCGCGCCAGCGGGCGCTATCGTAGTATGCTTGCGGCCGCGACCAGAACACGTTGATCGTCACCATGAAGATCCGCCCGAAGCGCTTCTTGTCGAGCGCGCGCTTGAGCAGTTGCAGGGTGGCATTGCGCCGGTTTTGCTTGACGACGAACAGACGCACGCCGGCATTGTCGCAAGCATGTACCATTCTCTTGCCGTCTTCCCACCGGGTCGCCATCGGTTTTTCGGTGATGACGTGGCGGCCGGACCGGGCAATTTGAATGGTCTGGTCCGCGTGCAAACCCGAGGGCGTGGCCAGCACGACAACGTCGGCGTCGGCGTTTCCCAGCAGCTCGGTGAGCGATGCGAAGGGGCGTGCGCCCGAAACTTCGGCTGCGCGGTTGCGCGCATTGGCGTCCACGTCGCAGACCGCTACCAGCTCGGCTCGTTCCAGGTGCCGGTTCACTGCGCTCAGATGGTTCTGAGCGATGCGACCGCAACCTACCAGTGCAACGCGAACTCGCCGGTCGATGATCGGCTGGCCGTAATTGATCAATGTTCAGCCCGATACATTGGCGTGGCACTCGTGGCCACCGAGTTGCATTCTAGCATCGAGCGATGCGGACAGCTTCGCGGCCGGCGAGCAATCGGATGCATTGCGGCACTCCATCACGGCCGCCCGATAGCCGCATGCACGCCGTTCTTCTGATCAAGACGTCATCGCTCGGCGACGTGATCCACAACCTTCCCGTCGCGAGCGACATCCGGCGCGCTTGCCCGGATGCAAGCATCGACTGGATCGTCGAACGCGCGTTCCGTGCCATACCCGCGCTCCACACTGGCATTCGCAACGTCATTCCTTGCGAGCTGCGTCGCTGGCGAAAATCCTGGTTCACCCGTGCAACGCGCGCACAATGGCATGCATTCGTCGCCCGGGTTCAAGCCGAGGAGTACGATGCCGTCATCGACACTCAGGGCCTGCTCAAAAGCGCGATCCTCGCCCGCCTGGTTCGCGGGCAACGTCACGGCCTCGACTGGCAAAGCTCGCGCGAGCCGCTGCGGCTGTTCTACGACCGCACGTACCGGGTGTCTTGGAACGAGCACGCGGTGACGCGCAACAGACGGCTCGCGGCCATGGCGCTGGGCTACGAGCTGCAAGGCGGGCCCGACTTCGGCATCCGCTGCATACCATCGACTGCGCCGTGGCTGCCGCCGAAGCCGTATATCGTCTTCCTGCACGCCACCAGTCAGCCGCGCAAGCTATGGCCGGAGACAAACTGGGTCGAGCTCGGCCGTAGACTGAGCGCTCGCGGTCAGTCGCTCCTGCTACCCTGGGGCAGCGCGGACGAGCACATCCGAGCGAAACGTCTGGCGGACGCGATTCCATCCGCGCGTGTGACGCCCGCGCTCGGGTTTGCCGAATTGGCCGCGGTCATTACGGGCGCCGCTGCCGCCGTCGGCGTCGACACCGGCCTTACGCATCTGGCGGCAGCGCTCGGCATCCCGGTCGTTGGCATCTACGGCGCGACCGACCCGAAAGCTACCGGCGTATGCGCGGCTACCGCGGCGGCGAGTCTCGGCGGCCCGGGGTGCTTTCCGGGTGTCGGTGAAGTAATCCGTGCATTGGATGGCTTTGCAACGATGGTCTGCGATGCCGGGTGTCGGTCTCCATGATTCGGACACGCTGCGCTTATTCGCTGCTCCTCTATTTGCTGCTGCCGGTGGTGCTGCTCCGCCTGTGGTGGCGAGGCCGACACGAATCGGGCTACCGCCGCAACGTAGGCGAGCGCCTCGGCCGTTATCGCCTTCCGCGGCTCACGGGTTGCATCTGGCTGCACGCCGTCTCGGTCGGCGAGACGCGCGCGGCGCAGCCCATCATCGAGCGCCTGCTCGAACGCTATCCGGACAGACAGATTCTGATGACCCATATGACTCCCACCGGCCGAATCGCCGGCGAGCAGATGTATGGCGATCGGGTCCTGCGCTGCTATTTGCCGTACGATCTTCCCGGGGCCGTGCGGCGCTTTCTGGATCACTTCCATCCATCGCTCGGGCTCGTCATGGAGACCGAGGTATGGCCGAACACCATCCACGCCTGCCGCAAGCGCGCGATTCGCGTCTACCTCGCCAATGCCCGTCTGTCGGAGAAGTCGTACCTCGGCTACCTGCGCGTGCGAGCGCTCGCGCGCCAGACCCTGAACGAGCTCAGCGCTATCGCGGCGCAGGGGCAAGCCGATGCCGAGCGCTTGCGTGCGCTCGGCGCAACCAACGTCAGCGTCACGGGTAATATCAAATTCGACGTCGCCCCGGACCCGTATCTCGTCGACCGAGGGCGGCAATGGCGGCAAGCCTGGGGCGAATCGCGGCCCGTGTTCCTTGCCGCCAGCACGCGCGACGGCGAGGAAGCGCTGCTGCTCGACATCCTCGATCGGCTCGAGGTGCGCAATCTGCTCACCGTCATCGTGCCGCGACACCCGCAACGTTTCGATGCCGTAGCCGAGATGCTGGACCGCCGCGGCGTGAGCTACGTTCGTCGTAGCAGCGGCACGCCGCCTGGCGCGCAGGATCGCGTGCTGCTCGGCGACAGCATGGGCGAGATGGTTGCGTATTATGCCGCCTGCGATGTGGCGTTCATCGGCGGAAGTCTGAAGCCCTTCGGTGCGCACAACCTGGTGGAGGCCTGTGCGCTCGCCAAGCCGGTGTTGATCGGGCCGTCGGCGTTCAATTTTCAGGAAGCGGTCGCGCTCGGCATCGCTGCGGGCGGTGTCATCCAAATCCCGGACGTCAACGCCCTCGCCACGCAGGCGACCGCGCTGCTGACCGATCCGGTGCGGGCGCGCCGCGTGGGGGACGCGGCGGCGACGTTCGCCTGCAGTCATCGCGGTGCGATCGAGCGCTTGTTCGCCCTGATTGAAAGCCCCGCATCCTCTGCCTCTCCCTTGCCGGGCGCGCATCGGCCGTAAGGCCGATGCCGTTCGGCCGGCGCGGACCATCGTCCGCGAATCCCCGCCCTCACGCCGGGGAGGGACTGTGCGACGGGTACGTCGCGGCTTGCGCGCTGGAGCGCCGTCGTGCCGTCTCTTCCCTCACCCCCAACCCAGGAACCCGGCCCGGCGAGCGCACGAAGCTCCCATCTCCCGCCGGGAGAGACGCCACGATGGCGCATCGCGACTTGCGCCCTGGAACCTCGCGTGGCGCCTCTTCCCTCACCCCCAACCC
>WYBJ01000067.1 GCA_011525945.1 Burkholderiaceae bacterium
CGCAACGAGCCTGAATGGATCGATATCGATCCCTCCGGCTCGCGCTTCGCGCTGCAACACCTCTCGCGGTGACTACGGTCACAGCGACGGCGCGTTAGCGCCAAGTCAAATTGTTCTCAGGCTCTGACTCGGGACACTAGCTAGTGCGCGGCCGCAGCGGGCGAGTGCAGCTCGACGGTCCCGCCTGCGCGATCGACATGAATGATCGGTGTCGCGCGTGCCCGGCGCAGCACCTTGCGCACGATGCCGCGGGTAAGGAAATTGAGCCAGAGCGGATGCGGCGGCGGCAGCACGATCGCATCGGCGCCGAGCTGCTCGGCTGCGTCCACGATCTGGCTGGCGACATCGCCTTCGCGAAAATGCCCCCTGACCGACAAGCCCGCGGCCTCGAGCGGCTGGGCAGCATCCTCGAGCAGCCATTGCGCCGACTTGCTCTGGAACTCGGCGATGTCGGCCTGGGTGCGAAAGCGCAGCACTTCGAGGCTGGTCACCGGCTCGGCCACGAACAGCAGATCGATATGCACCGGCTGATCGCGGCGGGCGAGCGCATAACGCAAGGCCCAGCGCGAGCGTTCGGTCGCGTCGATCGGGATGAGCAAGCGCCGCGGTGCATCGCGCTGCGGCAAGCTGGCGTCCGCGCGGGCGGGCGGGCGGCTTTGCGCATGACCGGGCGATGCGAATTCGACTGCTCGCTCGCTGCGCTCGCTGCGGGCGCCGGATTCCCCTACGGATTGCGCTTTGGCGCGGCTGTCCGCTCCTGGCCTGCCCGGCTCGACGCCAGTCCGGGACGGGGCTTGGGGGCTTGCGACTCTGGGCATGAATCACCTCCGTCGAAACGTTGCGCTTCACGTTGCAGCCCGCGCCGGGTCCGGCGCACGAGCCACGGCGCGACCAGAACCGCCAACAGGGGCCATGCGAGAACGAACTGGATCAGGGTCGACGCGAACAATCCAGCGGCAGCATCGCTGCTCGACTGCAGCAGGTAGGCCGTCACCCCCACGGCGCCGACGATACCCAGGCGCTCGCTCGTATCGAGCTCCGTTGCGCGCGCTGCACGCAGCACGTGGCTGCGCTGCCGCGGCGGCACCCGATCCAGCGTGGGGTAGATCAGCCGCTGCCAGTCGTGCTCGATGTGCTGCGTTGCGGATCGATAACGGTTCATGGCGTTAGAACAAGTGGTAGAGCGCGAGCTGGGCGATGAGCATCAGCATGACCCACACGGCCATGCCGGCAGTGGACCCACTGCGGTCGAACAGACGTTCGCGCGTGCCGTTGCGGTTCATCGCTGTGATCCACCGCCGCCCCAGCGCCTGGACGCGATTCGCCAAGGCGCTTGCGACAAGACGGTAGGTCGATATGCCACGACGGGCTGCAGCGGCCAGCAGGCGGCGATAGATCCAGTCGGCATCGAGCGTGATGGTCGCGGTTCGCTTCAGAAACGGCAGCACGACGAAGAACGCGAGCCCCGAAAACAGCAGCAGCTGAAGTTGCGTCAGGACATGCGCCGCGGTGTACGGCTCATAGCTCACCTCATAGGGCAGCAGCGTATAGAGAGGCTGCGGCCACACGCCCAGTGCGATGCAAAGGAACGCGAACAGGTACATCGCGGCGCGCATGCTCGCCGGAGGATCGGCTGGCCGCAGTCCGGAATCCTTCTGGAAAAAAACGAACCAGGGAAACTTGATGCCGGCATGCAGGAACACGCCCGCGGAAGCGGCCGCGAGCAGCAGCCAGACCGTGACGAGATGACTGTCCGCCGCCGCTTGCGCGATCATCGATTTCGAGACGAATCCCGAGGTCAGCGGAAAAGCCGAAATGGCGAGCGCGCCGACGATCCCGCACGCGGTCGTCGCCGGCATGGAATGGAACAGCCCGCCGAGCTCCGAGCACTTGCGCCGACCGGTCGCGTAGAGCACCGAGCCGGCCGACATCAGCAGCAGCGCCTTGTAGAGAATATGGGAGAAGGCATGCGCCGCGGTTCCGTTCAGCGCCATCTCGGTGCCTATACCGATGCCCGCCACCATGAATCCCACCTGGTTGACGATGCTGTAGGCGAGAATGCGCCGCATGTCGTTCTCCAGCAGCGCATACACGATGCCGTAGAACACCATGAAAAGCCCGACCCATACGAGCAGATCCGTGCCGGCGAATCCGCGCATGAGCACGTACACGGCGGTCTTGGTGGTGAAGGCCGACAGGAACACGGTCCCGCTCCACGACGCTTCGGGGTAGGCATCGGAGAGCCAGGCCGACAGGGGCGGGGCGGCGGCATTGACCAGAAATCCGGCGAAGATCAGCCAGTGGGCCGCCGAGTCGAGCGTCAGGGCGGTGAAGAGCGTGCTGCCTGTCTGCGCCACATGGCCGGTGATGCCTGCGAACAGGACGGCGCCCCCCAACAGGTGGATCATGAGGTAACGGATGCTCGCCCGGTATGACGCATGCGTCGCGGCGGCCCAGATGACGAGGGTCGAGCCCACTGCCATCAACTCCCAGAACACGAACAGCGTGATGAGGTCTCCCGCCAGCACCACGCCGATTGCCGAGCCGGCGTACAGATACGCCGCGGGGATCTCGAGCCGATTGGGCTGGCGCAATGCGAACATTCCGCCGCCGAGCGCCATGAGTGCGAATACGAGCCCGAACAAGCGCGCAGCCGCATCGAGCTGCAACGGTGCAACGGCATAGTCCAGAAACTGCCCGCGCCACAGCACCCCCTGCGGCAGCCGCCACAAAAGGATCATTGCAGCCAACGGCGCGGCCACAATGGCGGCCGTGCGGGCCGGGCCGCGCAGCCAGGCGATCAGCGGCGCGGCCGCGGCAAGCAATAATCCGGGGTGGAAAATGAGCTCGGTCATGGCGTGCGGTCGTAGTAGGTGTCGCTGCGTTTGAGCACGCTGCCGAGCAGCTTCGCGATCGCGATCATCACGGCGCAGGCGAGAAAGCCGTACCAGGCATGGAAGCCGAACAGCGCATCGGGCTGGAAATGCGGATGCGGTTCGACGACTAACTCGGCGATGACGAGCATCACGAGCAATGCAAGGAAGCCTCGCCATAGCCGCTTGACATTGCGTGCATCATCCAGCCAGTGTCGGGACATCAGCGGGCTCCAATGACCTCGCGCGCGAGCGCGAGCGGCATTTCCGGCAGGAAGAACAGCGCCAGCGTGGCGGCGGCCGTTATCAGCAGCGCCGCGACTATGGGCAGCGGCGCCTCGCCGTGCGCAACGTGCGCTGCGCCAGCCGCAAGCGGGCGGAAGAAAGCGCGATAGACGATCGGCAGGAAGTAGGCTGCATTGAGCAGCGTGCTCGCGATGATCACCGCGACCGCGGCCCAGTGCGCCTGCTCCATTGCGCCGGAGAGCATGTACCACTTGCTGATGAAGCCCGCCGCCGGAGGCAAACCGATCATCGACAAGGCACCGATCGCGAACGCGCCCATCGTCCACGGCATGCGCCGGCCGATGCCGTCGAGCTGGCTCACCTCGGTCTTGTGGGCGGCGGTATAGATCGAGCCGGCGGCGAAGAACAAGGTGATCTTGCCCAGGGCATGCGAGGCGATGTGAAGCACGGCGCCTATGATGGACAGCGGCGCGAGCAACGCGGCCGCGAGCACGATGTAGGCGAGCTGACTCACGGTGGAATAGGCCAGGCGGCGCTTGAGATTGTCGGCGCCCAGAGCGACCACCGAGGCCGCGATGATGGTGAAGCCGGCGATCGCCACCAGCCATTGCATCGACACGTTGTCGAGAACGTCGACTCCGAACAGGTAGACGATCACCTTGACCACGCTGAAGACGCCCGCCTTGACCACGGCAACCGCGTGCAGCAGGGCCGATACCGGCGCCGGTGCAACCATCGCCGCAGGCAGCCAGCGATGGAACGGCATCAACGCCGCCTTGCCGATGCCGAACATGTAGAGGGCGAGCAGCGCCGCGAGCGCGATCGGATCGAGCTTGTCACGCAGGATGCCGCCCGGCTGGAAGTCGGTCGTGCCGGCCGCCTGCCAGGTGAAAACCAGCGCAGGCAGAAGCAGTACGATCGATGTCCCGATCAGCACGGTAAGGTAGATGCGTCCGCCCCTGCGGGCCTCGGCATCGCCGTGATGCGTGACCAGGGGATAGGTGACGAGCGTCAATGCCTCGTAGAACAGGAACAGGGTGAAGGCATTGGCCGAGAATGCGATCGCGACCGCGGCGGCGAGCGCCAAGGCGAAGCAGGCATAAAAGCGCGTCTGATGCGCCTCACCGTTGCCGCGCATGTAACCGATCGAGTAGACCGAGCTCACGACCCATAGCCCGGAGGCGACCAGCGCGAACAGCAGCCCGAGCGGCTCGACCTCGAAGGCGATCTCCAGCCCCGGCATGACCTCGAACAGCCGCAGCCGCGGGCGCTCGCCCGCGAGAACGGCCTGGGCAAGCGCGAGTACCGCAACCAGCAAGGCCGACGAGGCTGCCAGGGTGACCGACTCGCGCAGGTTCGGACGCCGGCCGGCGAGCCCGATGCATGCGGCCGCGACCGCAGGCAACGAGAGCGATGCGAGGATCAGTTGCTGCGCCGTCATGGCGCCGCCCCGAGCAGCGATTGCGCGCCCGCCATGGCCGATCCGAGCGTGAGCGAGCTATCGAGGCCGAAATAGATGCTGGCCGCGACCAGGATCCAGGCTGATATCAGCATCGAGGGCGGCGCCTCCCGGCCCCCTTCCCTCGGCTGCGCCGGCTCGCGCAAGTACGCGGCCTCGACGAAACGCCAGACGTAGGCCAGGGCGAGCAAGGAGCTCAGGGCGATCGCGAACACCAGCCACCATTGGTTGCGCTCCAGTGCGGCGACGATCAGGCTCCACTTGCTGATGAAGCCGGCCGTTCCCGGAACTCCGATCAGGCTCAGGCCGCCAAGGACGATGCCGAAGCTGGTCAATGGCATGGCACGGCCGAGCCCGGCGAGCCGGCTCATGTCCGAGCCGCCCATCACGAGCACTGCGCCACCCACCAGCATGAAAAGACCCGCCTTGGTAATGCCATGGTTGAAAAGATGCACGATGCTGGCCGTCAGTCCCGCCACCGACTCGAACGACAGGCCGAGGGTGATGTAGCCGATCTGCGCCACGCTCGAGTAGGCGAGGAGTTTCTTCAGGTCGGTTTGAAAGATCGCCAACGCCGAAGCCGCGAACATCGCCGCCAGCGACAACACCAGCAGCACTTCACGCAAGCCCAGATCGGACACGAGCCCGGCGCCGAACACCGAGTAATAGAAGCGCAACAGGACATAGACGGACACCTTGGTCGCGGTGCCGGCCAGGAAGGCGCTTACCGCCGACGGAGCATGGCTGTAGGCGTTGGGCAGCCATTGGTGCAGGGGAAAGAGCGCGAGCTTGAGCGACATGCCGGCGGTGATGAACGCCAGCGCGGTGAGAACCGGCCGCATGTCCGACACATCCGCCAGGCGCTGCCGCATATCGGCGAGATTCAACGTGCCTGTCATCAAGTACAGAAGGCCGATGCCGATGACGAGGAAAGTTGCGCCGATCGTCCCCATGATGAGGTACTGGTACGAGGCGACCAGCGCCCTGCGATCGCGTCCCAACGCGATCAGCGCGTAGGATGCCAGCGCCGAGATCTCGACGAAGACGAAGATATTGAACGCGTCGCCCGTGGCGACGATGCCGAGCAGGCCGGCAAGACACAAGCCGAACATCGCATAGAAGAGATAGTGCTGCTCGCGCGGGAGCTCGGCTTCGATGCTGCGCCGGCAATAGGGCAGTATGATGGCAGCCACGCCGGAGACCAGAACCAGTACGAACGCCGACAGCGTATCGATGCGGTACTCGATACCCCAGGGTGGAGGCCAGTTGCCGATGGCATAGGAGATCGTGCCTTCGGCTCCGACCTGCACCCAGAGCGCTACCGCGAGCGCCAATGCTGCCCAGCTCGCTGTAGTCGCGAGCACGAAGGCGACGCTGCCGCGGCGGGAGAGCACCGCGATCGGCGCCGAGATAAGTGGCACGACCACGGGCAGGATGGGGAGGTGCGCGACGAGGTTCATCGCGGCGCGTGCTCCTCGCGCAGGATGTCGTCTTCCTCGATCGTGCCGAAAGCCTCATGGATACGAACGACCAGCGCGAGCCCGAGCGCCAGGGTCGCAATGCCGACCACGATCGCGGTGAGTATCAGCACGTGCGGCAGCGGATTGGAGTAGGTGTCGTATCCCTCGGCCACGATGGGTGCGGTGCCGCCGATCAGCTTTCCCGGGACGATGTAGAGCAGATAGACCGCGGTCTGGAAGATGCTCAAGCCGACGAGCTTCTTGATGAGGTTGTTGCGCGCGATCACGATGTACAGTCCCGCCACCATGAGGAATATGGTGATCGCGTAGCTGAAGGGACCGAACTGGCTCACGGCTGTCGATCCGCGAACATGTAGAAGACCTTCAGCATCACACCGCTGACGGTGATGCCGACGCCGACCTCGACCCAGAAGATGCCGCGGTGCTGGCCATCCACCGGGGTCGTGCCGAGGACGAAGTAGTCCAGATAGTTGCCGCCGAAAACGATGCCGGCGACCCCTACGAGCGCGTAGAGCAGCACGCCGGCGGCGACCATGGTTTCGACCAGCCAGTCGGGTGCCACCTTGCGCGCGCTGTCGAGCCCGTAGATGAGCGCGTAGAGCACGACCGCCGCCGCCGCGATGACGCCCGCCTGGAAGCCCCCGCCGGGCCCGTATTCGCCATGGAACTGCACGTACAGCGCGAACAGCAGGATGAAAGGGATGAGGATCTTCGCGACCACTCTCAGGATGAGGTCGTTGCTCATGCGGTGTCCTTTGCGCGCCGCAAGCGGCGCAGCAGCACGATGACCCCGACGCCGGCCGTGAACACGACGGTCGTCTCGCCCAGCGTGTCGTAGCCGCGGTAGCTCGCCAGCACGGCGGCCACGATGTTGGGCACGCCGGCTTCCTGCGGGCCATCCTGCAGGTAGCGTGGTACGACATGGGTGTGGATGGGCGCGTCCGGATCGGAGAACGGCGGCAGTCCCAACGTCCCGTACACGAGCATGGCGCCGGTCGTAGCCGCCACGGCGAGCGGCAGCCAGGGGCGCTCGCCGGGGCGCGCTTCGCGGCTGCGGCAAAGCGCCAGCGCGCTCAATAACAGCACGGTCGATACGCCGGCGCCGACCGACGCTTCGGTCATGGCCACGTCGACTGCGTCCAGCGCGACCAGCACCGCCCCCATGAGGAAGCTGTAGATGCCGGCCAGCACCACGACCGAGAACAGGTTCCGGGTGCGCGCCAGGACCAGCACGGCGATCGCCATGAGCAGCAGCAGGCCGTCGATGATCAGCGTGTCGATGGCGGCGGCTCCTGCGCCACGACGGCATGCTCGGGCGCGCGTGTGAACGCGGCGCGCGCCAATGCATGGCTCGCGGTCGGGCTGGCGAAGAAAATGAGCAGCCCCAGCATGATCAGCTTGGCGCCGTTGAGCGTAATGCCTGCCTGCAGCAGCAGTCCGAAAAGCAACAGCCCCGCACCCAGGGTTTCGGCGACGCTGGCGGCATGCATGCGGGTGTACAGGTCGGGCATCCGCAGCAGTCCGATCGCGCCCACCACGGCGAAGAATCCTCCGCTGAGGAGGCTCACGGCGCTGAGCGCTTCGATTGCTGCATTCATGGCGCCGGACCGTCCGATCTTCCGAGCCCGCCGTAACGGAAGAACTTCAACACCGCGACGACGCCGATCACGTTCAGCAGCCCGTACACCAGCGCGAGATCGAGGAAATCGGGCCGGCCGTTGAGGAATCCCATCACGGCGAGCAGCACCATCGCGCACGTGCCGAGCGTATTTGCGGCTTGCAGCCGATCGAACACGCTGGGGCCCAATGCGGCCCGTACCAGCGCGAGCGCGGCTGCGACCAGCAGCGCGGCGGCCGCTGCGAGCAGGATCACTCGCCGCCCTCCAGACGCGAGACGCGCTGGTCCATCTCGTTGCCCGCAACGAGGCTCGCCGCACCCTCGGCGGTGAGCGCGTGTACCACGAATTCGCCCGGGGTCGCTTCGATGCAGATCGTCCCTGGTGTGAGGGTGATCGAATTGGCGTGGATGACGAGTCCCAGAGCGCTGCGTTGCGATGGCTCGAAGCGCACCACGCGCGGCGCAATGGGCAGCTTCGGATGCAGGATGACGCCTGCGACCTGGCAGGCGGACTTGACGATCTCCTTCAGGAGCCAGGGCCAGTACCAGAAGAACGCCCGTACGCCGAGATCGATGGGGTGGCCTTCGCGGTCGATCAGGCGCATGCGCAGCGCGATCGCCGTGACGGCAATGGCGCAACCGGCGCCGGCTGCAATCAGGAACGGCGTATACATGCCCGAGAGCAGCAGCCAGAACACAAGCAAGGTTGCCCATACGCTCAGCGCGCGCAGCGCCGTCGGGGCGGCGGTGGAGATGGCTGCGCGTTGCCTTTCGCCGCTCTTTTGTTCCGACACGACGCTCGACATCTCGCGTAGCGATCCCGAAAGCAATGCGGCCGATCGTAGCGATGCGCGCACTGCTTGAAAATTCGCGGACCTCGTACGCCAATCCCGGATGGCGGCACGACGCCCCATGCGATCGCTCGCGCCGGAGCGGTCGCGGCGTCAAAATACGCGTTTCCCCTAGGGGTTGCGCGAATGGCCCGCGGCGCCGCGATTGCCCACAATGCCATCCGCCGCGACGCGATGGAATCGATGACTACGCCACTGATCCCCGGGCGCCTGCGATGGACGCACTGCGTTTTGCTCGTCGGGGGCTACGTGCTGCTCGACTGGGCGAGCTACATCCATGCGATGCACGGGCTCAACATCACGCCCTGGAGCCCCGGTCCGGCACTGGGCCTTGCATTCGTCATGCGCTTCGGCGCCAAGGTCGCTCCGCTGTTGTTGCTCGCGATCGTCCTGGCCGATTCGGTCGTGCGCGACCTGCCCACCACCTTTCCGCTCACGCTTTTGATCGCGACCTTGTTGGCGAGCGGCTATACCGCGTTGGGCGAAATCATGCGCCGGCGCTTCGACCACGGCCTGATGCTCATGCATCATCGCGCGCTGCTCGCGTGGATCGTGCTCGTGATCGCCGGTACGCTGTGCGTAAGCGCGGGCTTCGTCAGCGTGCTGGTCGTAACCGGCGTGCTCGGGAGCTGGCAGTGGTTGGAGGCGTTCACCCGCTACTGGATCGGCGACGCGGTCGGCGTGCTCATCACCATGCCGCTTTTCGCCATGCTGATGGACGAGCGCGGCCGCGCTTTTCTCGGCAGCGTGCTGCACCGATGGGAGACGTGGCTGTATGGCGTGGTCATGCTCGGGACGATAGGCGTGACGCTCGGCTTGGGCCCGGAGACGGACGTGCGCTACTTCTACATCGTCTTCCTGCCGATGGTGTGGGCCGCGTTGCGCGGCGGCCTGGCGGGGGCTGTGCTCACGGCGACGCTGGCGCAGCTTGCCATCATCGCTGCGGTACAGTTGCGCGGCTTCACCACGGTGACGGTATTCGACGTGCAGGCGCTCGCCGTCGTGCTGGTGCTCGTGGGCTTTCTGGTCGGCGTCTTCATCGACGAACAGCGGCGCCTGGGCGCCGAGCTGCGCCAGAGCTTGCGGCTGGCCGCCGCCGGCGAAATGGCGGCCGCGCTGGCGCACGAGTTGAACCAGCCGCTGACCGCGATGTCGGCCTACGGCGCGGCGTGCGAGGATCTGATCAGCCAGGGTGAGCAGGGCGACCGGCTGCTCGACATGGTACGGCGCATAGTAGCGGAATCGCATCGCACGGCCGATGTGGTTACCCGTCTGCGCGACTTCTTCCGCACCGGCGATACGCGGCTCGAACGCGTGCCGGTGGCCGAGTTGCTGCACTCGGCGGCCGAACCGTTCGCGGCACGCGCCGCGCGCGGGGTCGTTGAGCTGAGCGTTGGTCCCGTTGTCGAGGCGTGCGTGCTGGTCGACCGACTGCAGATCGAGGTCGTCATGCGCAACCTGGTCGTGAACGCGTTCGAGGCCGTGGAGGCCGAGTCGGGCCCGGAACGCTGGATTCGGATCGGCGCCGAGGCGGCGGGGCCCGGGCGCATTTGCCTCACGGTGGAGGATAGCGGCCCCGGGCCGGGCGGCTCCGATGCCGCGCGATTGTTCGAGCCGTTCCATTCCAGCAAGTCGAGCGGCCTGGGGCTCGGCCTGGCGATCAGTCGTTCGATCGCCGAGGCGCATGGCGGACGGCTGTGGACGGAAGCGGGCGCCAATGGAATCTTCAAGCTGTTGCTTCCTTTGGAAGGAAG
>WYBJ01000068.1 GCA_011525945.1 Burkholderiaceae bacterium
GGGCTGGCTGGTGGGTACCGCGCACGAAGGAGGGCGCCACCATGGTATCGGGGAAGACTTCAGCATCGGAACGCAGCTTGCCGTCTCCGCGCCGCCCGATGGCTACACGCTTTTGCTGGTTGCGAACACGGTTGCCGTCAATCCGTCCCTGGCTCCCAAGTTGCCGTACGACACGCTGAAGGATCTGGTGCCGATTTCGCTCGTGGGTCAGACACCGCAGGTGCTGCTGGTCACCTTGTCGCTGCCCGCGACTACGCTGCCGGAGCTGATCGCGCTCGCCAAGTCGAAACCGAATGTACTCAACTACGGCTCGACCGGTGTCGGCACTACGGCGCACATGGCTGGCGCACTGCTCAACCTGATGGCCGCCGGACGAGTTTGCGAAATTCCTGCGTGCGGAGATCGACCAGTACGCGCGTGTGGTCAATGCCGCCGGGTTGAAGGCGGAGCTTACGCGCTGATCATCCGAGTCGTCACGTCCGGGCGCGCATTGTCGGCGCACTCTGAAGTCGCAGTTGGCGCAGCTTCCAAGCCACGACCGCGGCGGTGGCGCCACACGCAACGACGATCCAAAAGCGCGCGCTCGAGCTGCTTCAGACAATCGAGCCGCAGATGGAACTCGAAAAGCCGGATTCACCACAAGCGCGTGGCGCACAAAGCGCAAGTATCCCAACGTACCGGAACTTCCGACTAGCGGGCGGGCGCAATGGTCTTGCGCGCACGACTGCCTCGCTGCCTGCGCGCATCAGGCACTTGCCGCGCGCCACCGCGTGTCCGACCTTCGCGACCCCCGCGTCGTCGCGAGCGGCCCAAAGCCGAATGCGCCGCTCTCGCGCTCGCTCGGCGTTACCGTCCAGGTGCCCATGCCGCGGTTGCCGTTCAATCGCATCAAGACGTTGCCGCCGGCCCGCAGCGACATGGTGTAACCGGATGATCTCCCCGCGCACGGGCGTTGCCGTGATCGTTCTCGTCATCGCATGCGCCGCAACGTGCGCTCTGTTATCTCAGCGAGCGGACATCGACCGCGTGCACGGGTTCGCTGAAACCCTTCAAGACAAGTGCCTCGATCGGCTCGAACACGACCAGCTGTTCGATGTGTTGCAACATCGGTCGCGAGACCAGGATCTGTCCTGCTCTTGCCTCCGCGCATAGCCGGGCGGCCATATTGGTGACGGTGCCGATCGCGCCGTAGTCGTGCCGGCCTTCGAAACCGATCGCACCGAGCGTGGCAACGCCCTGCGCGATGCCGATGCCCAGATGCAGCTCGTAGCCGCGCGCGCGCCAGCGCGCGGCAAGTCGGGCGAACCGCTGCTGCATCTCCACCGCCATGCGCACGGCATGCTCGGCGGGGTTGGCGAGAACCACGGGATCGTTGAAGAAGATCATGATGCCGTCACCGGCGAAGCGCTCCAGGGTGCCATGGTGAGCCATGATGAGCCGTCCCATCTGCGTGTGGTACTCGCGCAGTACGCCCATCACCTCCTCGGCGTCGGTGGCTTCGGTAAAGATCGTGAATCCGCGCAGATCGAGGAAGACGACGGTAATCTCGCGCCGGTGGGACTTGAGCGGATCGTCGGTCGCTCCGGAGAGGATGAGGTCGGCCACCTGCGGCGAGAAGAATCGCTTCATGCGCGTGAGGCGCTCACGCTCCGCAATCCCTTCGGCCACGCGCTGCTCCAGCGTCCGGTTCCAGGCTGCAAGCTCCGCCTTGCTGCGCTCGACCTCGTCGTAGAGCGATTTGATGCGTAGCAGCGATCTCACCCGCGCAAGCAGCTCGGCCGGATTGACCGGCTTGGTCAGAAAATCGTCGGCGCCCGCTTCCAGGCCCCTGATGCGTTCGCGTCCCGGGTCGAGCGCGGTCACCATGATCACGGGCAGGATGCCCAGCGACGGATCGGCGCGGATCGCGCGGCAGACTTCGTAACCGTCGATGCCGGGCATCATGATGTCGAGCAGCACCAGGTCGGGATGCTCGCATGCGACCTTCGTCAAGGCATCCGCACCGTTCGGCGCCGTCAGCACCGTGTACCCTTTGACCGCCAGCAGATCGGCCAGCAGCTTCACATTCGCCGGCGTGTCATCGACCACGAGTATCTTCGCCGCGGCGCTCACGCATTCCCCGCTCGCATGGCCTGCCGGACGGTGGCGAGGAAGGTTCTCAGATTGATCGGCTTCTCGATGAAACCGTCGAAGCCCGCGCGCATGATCCGCTGCGTATCGTGCTGCATCACCGAGGCCGTGATCGCCACCACACGTGTGTTCGCCACGGCTGGATCGGCGCGCAGCAGTTTGATCGCGTCGACTCCGTTCATTCCGGGCAGTTGGATGTCCATCAGGATCAAATCGGGGTGGCGCTCGCGTGCGATGCGCAGTCCGTCCTCCGCCGTAGCGGCCTCTAGAGTGTCGTAGCCTTTGACACGAAGCACGTCGCGCACGAGCTTCATGTTCATGGCATTGTCCTCGATAATCAGGATCAGCTTCATGGCCGGGCCTCGAAGCGGCTGCTGCCCAACCCGGATATCCAGCGCCTGAGTCTCATACAAGAGCTACCTGGCAGTGCCGGCGGCGCGCAATGCGCCTTTGCTATCGCGACGCAGCGGCAGCGTGAACGTGAACGTCGAACCTTTCCCGAGCGCGCTGTCGAGCCGGATTGTGCCGCCATGCAGCTCGACATAGCGTCGCGCAAGCGCGAGCCCCAGGCCGGTGCCCTCCTGCTTGCCGGCGTCGCCGCGGCCGACTTGCCGGAACTCCTCGAACGCCGCCTCCTGATCCTGCGGCGCGATGCCGATGCCTGTGTCCGTCACCGCGATCTCGACAAAGTCAGCGTTCGCCCTCGCACGCACCTCGATGCGGCCGCCATCGGGCGTGAACTTGACCGCGTTCGACAGCAGGTTGAGCATGATCTGCTTGAGCTTGCGTTCGTCGCCGCGCAGTTGGCCGAGCGACGGGTCGGTTGTTAGCGCGAGGTGGATTCGGTGCGTCTGAGCTCGCTCCCGAACCAGCGTGATCGTGTTCTGCAGGGCCGCGGGCAGGTCGAACTGCGAGACCTCGAGCTCCATCCGGCCCGCTTCGATCTTCGACAGGTCGAGAATGTCGTTGATGAGCGAAAGCAGATGCTTTCCCGACGTATTGATGTCGTTCACATACTCGGCCTGTTTGTCGTTCAGCTCGCCGAAATAGCGCTCGGTCAGCGCTTCGGAGAAGCCGATGATGGCATTGAGCGGCGTTCGCAGCTCGTGCGACATGTTGGCAAGAAACTCCGACTTGTGCCGGTTGGCGGCTTCGAGCTGACGGCTCTTGTCCTGGGTGTCGTTGACTAGGCGCGCCTGTTGCTCCAGCGCCTCCTTTAGTTCCGTCGTGCGATCGCGGACTTTCTGCTCGAGATCGGTGTGCGAAGCCTTGAGCTCCGCCGCCATGATGTTGAACTCTTCGGCAAGCGTCTCGAGTTCGTCGCCCGTGCGTACCTCGATGCGCTGATCGAGTTGCCCCGCGCCGATTTTCTCCGCACCGCTCTGCAGCGCGCGAATCGGCGTGACCATGCGCCGCGCCAGATAGACGCTCACCAGGATCGAGACGACCAGGCCCGCGAGCAGCAACAAGGTCGTGCGCAGGAGCGAGGCGTAGAGCGGCGCGTAGGCTTCGGCAAGCGGCGTCTCGACGAACACTGCCCACCCGAGCGTGGGACTGTGGGCATGCGCGCTCAGCACTTCCCGGCCCGACAGATCGTTGGCCATGGCCACAGGGTCACCCGCGGCGCTCGCAAGCGCCAGCACTTGTGGCAGCCCGGAGAGGTCGGTCTTCTTCAGCACCAGGCTGATATCCGGGTGCGCGATCAGAACGCCGGCGGAGTCGATGACGTAGGCAATCCCCGCTTTGCCGACCCGGATGCGGGAAACCACATCCCAGACGAACTTGAGGTTGACCTCGGCGACCGTGACGCCGCCCCCGGCACGCCCGGCGGGTCGCGCAATGGTCATATAGGGTTCGGTTTCCTTGTGGAAGTACACCTGGCTGTACCAGGTCTTCCCGCGCCTGGTTTCGAGAAACCTGGGATCGGCGCTGAGATCGGCGCCGGCGCCCGAGACATCCATCGCCAAACGCGAGACGCGCAGTTGTTCGCGACCCGCGGGGTCGATCCACGCCGCCTCGGTGATGGCGGGGACCTGGCGCAGCAGCTTGAGATACTCGAAGCGACGCTGATCGAGCGGATCGACGTTTGTCGCGATGTGCGGCAATGCCGTCCATCCGAGCTGGTGCACGATGTCCAGGATATAGCGCTCGATGCGCATGGCCGCGGCACCTGCCTTCTCGCGTTGCAGCGCGATCAAGTGCGCCTGATTCTCGCGGTAGGCGAAGTAGAGACTCGAGGCAGCGCTCGCCAGCAACGCGGCAACCACCAGAGCGACGATTAACGCCGCATACTTGGCGAACAGGCGGGAGCGCGGAATCATTCGATAAGTCGGGTCGCCCGCACCAGTATCGATTGTGGAATCGTGATGCCGAGCGCTTTGGCCGTCTTCATGTTCACTACCAGCACGAAGTTCGTCGGTTGCTCGATCGGGAGATCGCCCGGCTGAGCCCCTTTCAATATTCGGTCTACATAATAGGCGGCACGCCGATAGAGCGCCGGGGTGTCGGCGTTGTACTGCAATAACGCGCCATCCCGAGCCCACCCGGGCCCACCGATAAGCGGCCAGCCCTGCGCCAAGGCGAGCTTCACGATGCGCCTGCGCTCCGCGATGAATAGACCGCCGGCGGGTAGCGCGACCAGCCCCTGCAGGTCTTCCGACGCCAAGCGCGATATCTCGGTATCGAAGTCCTCGGGTTTCATGACTTCGGCAAAGCGTGCCTCGACCGCGTACTGCGCTACCGCGCGGCGTGCCGTTTCAACGTTGGCGGCACGCACGGCGGCCGGTAGGTTGGAATCGACCAGAAAACCGACGCGTTTCATCTCGGGGGCGGTCTCGAGCAGCAGCTCAAGCCGTTTGGCGGATACTTCCGTGGCGACATTGACCACGCCGGTTACCTTGCCGCCAGGCCGGGCGAGACTCCTCGCCAGACCCTGTGCCACCGGATCGGAACCATTAGCCTGGACGACCGGGGTCGTAGGCGCCGCCTGTGCTGCCGCCTTGACAGCGTTGCTGAGTGCCGCGACGATGACCGCCGGTCTTTTCTCGGCGAGTTCGAGCGCGAGCGCCGCCAGCCGATCCTCCTGCCCCTCGGCCCAACGCTCTTCAATGACGTAGTTGGAATTCTCCGTCCAGCCGAACGCCGCCATGCCTTCCCGGAAAGCGCTGAGATTCCCGGCCTGACTGCGCGCTCCTGGGTGGAGCCAGCCGACCTGCACGGGTTGCTTCTTCGCCTGGCCGAAGGTCACGCCGGTCCACGCCAGCGCGGACCCTGCTGCCGCCGCCAGGATCAGCCTGCGCCGCAGCGCGCGCTGCGCGAGGTCTACACCGATGCGGTGAGACGAATCGACTGGACCGTGCACGGGTTTTCGGTTCATACGATCCTCCGTCGCGGACATACTGTCCAGGACGACCTCGCCCCGAGCGCGTCCTCTTGCACGCAGCGTACCGGGCGGGGCTCGAGGGGGCTGTTAAGCGCGTCACCCGCAAGTTGTGCGATATTCACACTGCGCCGGCGCCGGCCGCTACGCTACCAGCTCCTCGGAAACGGCTTGTGGATGGTGATGCGCCGCTTCTCCACCGAGATGTAACCGCCGCGTGCCAGGCCCTTGACGATCTTGCTGATCATCTCGCGCGAGGCGCCGACGCGGCTGGCGATCTCCTGGTGCGTGAGCTTCTCGCCGACGACGAGCTTGCCGTCCTGGTCGATCGCCAGCTCGAGCAGCAGGCGCGCAACGCGCCCATATACGTCGAGCAGCGCCAGGCTCTTGAAGTTGTCCGTCAGCGTGCGGATCCGCCCGATGAGTCGCTCGATCAGGTGGACCGCGAACTCCGGGTGATCGCGCACGAGGTCGCGGGCGCTCGCCTTCGGTATGACGGCGAACCGCGAGGGCTCGAGCGTCATGACCGAAGCCGAGCGCGGGCCGCCATCGAGCGCCATCTCGCCGAAGTAATCGCCGGGGCCCTGGGTGCCGAGCACGATCTCCCTGCCGGCGGCGTCGCTCAGGAAGACCTTCACCCGCCCGGACACGATGAGATACAAGGCATCGGTCCGGTCGCCCTCCGTGATGATGATGGTATTCCTGGGGTAGCTGCGCACGGCGCCGCGCGCGGACAGCGAACGGATCGCTTCGGCGAGCAGGCTGGACGACGCGGTATCGCGAACCGCCACCACGATCCTCCCCATGAACCTGCCCGCGTCAGCGGGCACACAGCACTCCCCTCTCCCCCTGGGAGAGGGGTTTGGGGTGAGGG
This sequence comes from Burkholderiaceae bacterium, assembly GCA_011525945.1. Classification (GTDB taxonomy): domain Bacteria; phylum Pseudomonadota; class Gammaproteobacteria; order Burkholderiales; family WYBJ01; genus WYBJ01. The sequence continues at coordinate 6,384 of WYBJ01000068.1, forward strand.
AAAAGACTGCACGACAGCGTTCCAGGGCGCAAGCCGCGATGCGCGCATCGTGGCGTCTCTCCCAGCTTCCGGTGCACGGCCGGGTTCGCGAAAGTATGTCGGTGCGCGACGATCGACGTCAACCGGGGATGACGGGTGAGGTGAATACTTCACAATCGCGGTAGGCAGCACTTCGCAGCCTCTCGTCCCGACACGCACTAGGATCGTATGACTCCCCCGTCTGAAAGCACAAAAACGGTTCTGCGGCAGACGCGGCGAACTCGCTCGGTTCGTGGCTGCGCGGCGCGCTCAACTCCCATCGAAACGACGCGGCGCAGGACGATGTCAGGGCACCGAAGTTCACGCAGATCGGCGCCGCCGCCGTGAGGGGTGTGACGGCGCTTACCGCGCCGAACGTGAGCGCCACGACCGTGAGGAGAACGGCTGCGTTCTCGGCGATTCTGGCGCAGATGAAATAGACGAACACGCACCCGCGGCAGGCATGGATGCCGCGGTGACCGCTCGCCAGCATCAGCGTGCCGAACGCGATCAGCACCGTCGTCTGGTTGGCGGATACCCCGAGAATCGGACCCATGTCATTGAGGCCCAGGCGGCAGGGTCGGATGGCGTCGTGAGCCACGGCCGTGTTCGCTGCCCTGCTCGCCGCCACCGACGCCACGCGATCAGACCGAGGCCGATCAGCATCATCGAGACCGTATGCGGCTCGGGCACGGGAAGCGACATGCCGGCCGCGAGCTCGGGACGGACGAACTGACGGTAGTTGAAAATGCTCGCGGCGCCGCCGATGTCGAAGATGCCGAGGGATTGTCCGTGGTCGAAGAACTCGGCGCTGCCGATGGCCAGCGGAACATCGACTACGGGATGCGAGAGGATGAGGCGCACCTCGTCGGCGCCAAGCGGTGTGGACAGTGAGCCGAGGGTCTGCACCTCGCCGCGGAAGAAATCCTGGTGGCGCATGCGCACGGTGCCGCTGCTCGGCACGTATTCGACGGCCAAGGACTCTCTTAACGAGGAGGTGCCGGTGGCGTTGACGGTGCGGTCGACGAAGCGCACGCCGATGCTGCCGGGCCCGGACACGGTGGTCATGTCGAGTAATGCCGAGAGCGTAAACGTACGACTCGGTTTCAGTCCGTTCGTGGAGTTTTGATCGGCGTTGGTGAGCAGGGTGGCGCGCTGCGTCCGCGACGGTACACCATTGGCCGAGGTCCCGATGCCGCCTTGATTGCTGTCGAGCGTGAGGCGACCATCAGCCTCCGAACCCGCCGGATAACTACCGCCCACGTAATAGCTCACCGGGTTTCCGCTCGCGATGTAGGGCGGCGCCGACGGTGGAGCTAACCCGTCGGCGAACGTGTCTCGGAAATACTGCGCACCGTCACGTGTGACGATGAAGTCGTGAAGAACGCCGGTGACGGCACCGGCGCCCGGTGCTGCAAGCGCCGCTGCGGCGGCGACGGCGGCGCGGGCCGCGATGCGTGCGTGCTGCCAGAACTCAAACATGGAATGCTCCTGAGTCGAAACGCGGGGCTGTGCAAGGCTTGCGGCGCCGAATCCGCAGCGTTTGTCCCGTACGACGCAGCATAGGGTGACGCACGTCGGCGGAACATCCCATGGTCATGGGATAAGGCCGCAGCGCAGACAGTCTCAGACATCTATCACGGCTCGCGAAACGCTTGCGCCACCACACGCTCGACTTCTTCGCGGCTCGTCAGCGTGCCCGCGGCCAGTCGAACGGTTCTGATCCACAGAATCTCGCCCGATCCCGCGTCGGCGACGCCCAAAACGAGATGGCTGGCGGCGAGCTGGCGTGCCACGGCGACTTCGGCATCGGCACGGCGTTTCTCCGGCGAGGTGATCGCGTAGTCGAGCGGGGCGGTGGCCAAGGCACCGAACGCCCAGGGCCACATGACAGCCCATAGGGCGGCGCTGCCGAGGGTGCGTCCGGCCGAGGCCTCCCAGTCGCGCGCGCGAGCGAACACCAGGAAGTGTGCGCCCGTGCCTTTCGGCGTAGCGTCGCGAATGGGTTTCCCACAGGGTGGGGTAACTCGGGCGAGGAACCAGGGTTCGGGCCGCAGATCGATGGTGGGTCGCGCTCCTGCCAGCGCTTCGTGCTCGCTGCCAACGACCTGTGCGTGTGCCTGGTGCAGGTGCTTGCGTAGCGCATCGCTGATCGCTACCGCCGCGTTCGTGCTAGCGGGCTCGCTGCGGCAGGTCAGCGGCGTCGCTTCGTCCGGGACGCAGTGGTTCGTGAATCCTCGGACCTCGATCGTGACGTCCGGCGGCAGGACAGCGTAAGTCGAGGACGCAAGTACCGAGGGGCGGCCGCAGTCGAGGTAATGCGCGAGTTCTTCCCTGGGGATGGTCGAGCATGCGCAAAGCAGCGCGCCGGCGAAGGTGAAGGCGAAGGCGACCGGTATCCCACAGCGCGGGCGATGCGATCCTCGAGTCGTGGCGGCTACCAGGCCGCCGGGGTGCGTTCTCGAAGCTCGGCCTCGGGTGGGTAGGAGCATCGCGGTATCCCTGACGGTCCTGCTCAGATCACACCCGCTCGGCGCGGATTCGGAGTCGTTTCGCGATATGCTGAGGACAAAGCGCGCACGCGACCATCCCACGTTCATGGGATCGCGGCCGCGCGTGCAAACGGGGCTAGGATCGAAGCCGGCAGAACAGGCTCGAAACCATGAGGTGAACAGTGGCGATCGACTCTTCGAAGCCGGTGCGGGTCATGGTGGTCGAGGACGATTCGGCGACGCGTCAGCGGTTCGTCGATGCGTTGTCGGCCGATCCGCGGATCATGCCACTGGGCGCGGCGGGGACGGGGCGCGAAGCGCTGGCGGCGCTTCGATCGGCCTCGCCCGAGGTGCTGCTGGTGGATCTCGGTCTGCCCGACATGCACGGCACGACGGTCATCCGGTGTGCCCGCGAGACGTGCCCCGACTGCGACATCATGGTGATCACGATGTTCGGTGACGAGAGCAATGTCGTCGCCATACGTCTACGCCGAGGTCGCCGACCGGCTCGGCATTTCCGTGCATACCGTGACCAGCCACATCAAGAACAGCTACCGCAAGCTGTCGGTGCACTCCGCGGCCGCGGCCGTGACTCGGGCCGCTCAGCTCGGTGTGCTGCGCAACGACGGTTGAGCGGCGCTCCGGGCGAATATCAGCACCCGGAAGCGGCCGCTGCGGCCGGTGCCCACGTCGTATGATCCACCGCATTCAGTACCAGCCGGATGCTCGTGCCGGCGCCAGGTCGTGAAACGATATCGAGGTCAGCGCCAAGCTGGGCTGCGCGCGATCGCATGCTGGCAAGTCCGATTCCGCGACCACGCATCTCCGGATCGCTGCCGATGCCGTCGTCCTCGACCAGCACCTCGATCCTGCCATCGCCGCATGGACGTGCCGCGACCCGCAGCGTGCTGGCGGCGGAGTGCTTGAGCGCATTGGTGATCGCCTCGAGCAAGATGCGCTGCACGGCGAACACCGCCGACGGCGGTAGCTCGTCGAGTCCGGGCAGCTCCTCGATCTGCCACTCGAGCGCGATGCCTGATGCGCTGATCGAATCGTCCAAGCGGTATCTGAGATTGCCCAGAACTGTGCCCAGGTCGCCCTCGCGCGGCTGCAGCGCATCGATGGCGATGCGCATCTCCTGCAGGGCCTCCTTGACCCGACGTTCGATGCCGAATCGGTCGAGCCCGCTGGACTGAACGTGGCGCAGCAGTGCAACCAGCGAGGCTCCCAAGCCGTCGTGCATGTCGCCCAGGATGCGCTGGCGCTCCGCGGCGAGCGCATGCTGCTTCTCGGCCTGGCGCATCTGCGCATGGTTCGCCTCGATCTCTCGCGTCGCCTCGCCGACGCGTCGTTCAAGCTCGAGGTTAGAGCGCTGCATGCGCCAGACCGCTGCGACGTGGCGCTCGAAGATGGCCGCGCCGATAGCGACGATCAGGACGGGGACGTGATAGTGACGAACGATGTGCGGCTCGAGATCGATCCAGCCCAGGTGATGCAGCAGATCCTCCAGCAGGAAGCCGCCCATGGCGATCAGTGCAAGGCACTCGAGATACAGCGGCCAGCGCCGCGCCCCGTGCGGCCGGCACAGCAGAACCCAGGCTCCGACGAACAAAAGCAAGGCGGCGCTCGTCGGCCACCAGACGGTCGTCAGCCAATGGTCGCGAGCGGCGGCCGGCAGGGCCGGTGTCCAGAACGGCGCCGACAAGGCCAGTACCAGATGCAGCCACAGCACGAGCTCAAGGCGCGGCGAACGACGTTCGACCAGTCGCAGGACAAGGACGAACGCGGGCACCGACATGCCGAAGCGGACGTAGGCGTTGGCGACGATTTGCACCCATGCCGGAGCCAGCTCGCGCAGGAAGAAGCTCACGAAATTGGCGGCTGCCCAGGTGAGGCACGCGATCGCATACCAAAACATCACGCGGTCGCCGCGCCGTGCGATCCACAGGAACAGCGTGATGAGCCCGGCGGACAGCGCGGCAGCGAAGGCGAGCCGCAACGAGCCTCCAGTCAGCTCCCAGTCGCCGCGGCGGAGCCGGGCCATCTCGCGCGCGCTGCCCACGTGTACCCGACCCAGGCCGTGGAGCGCCCGCGCCATCGAGGCGCCGGTCATGCGGAAGTGCACGATATTGACACCCTCACGCAGCAGCGCGGGCGGCGCGTAGGCGTCCAGATGGAAGCCATAGGGCTGTACGCCTGGGCCGTGCAGGTCACCCGAGCGGGCGATGCGAATACCGTTGACGTAGATCTCGAGCGAGTTCGAGCGCAGATGCCGCACGTACACGGTCCGCCCTCCCGGCGGCACCTCCGCGAGCATGAACTCGACGTGGTCCCGCCGGTCTGACGTGTCTCGCGCGGCAGGGTGCGCCAGTCGTGCGGGAGCGCGACCTCCGTCCAGGCGGCGGCCGCGTCCGGCGGGTCGGGGCTTTCGGATAGGACGAACATTGCCCGCTCGTAGCGGATCGGCCGAGCTTCGGTGGCGGCAGCGGTGGGCCACGCGGCGGTCCATGCCGCGATGACACAGAGCAGCGCACCGAGCACGCGCGCCCAACGTATCCCGCTACAGATCAATGCCATGCTTTGCCTCATCGCGCTTGCCCGACCCACGACTCGGCGCTCAATGAGATCGCCATCGCGGAAGGCCTACTGAGTAAGCCGCCGACCCTCAGCGGGCAGGTTCTGAACGAGCTCCTGAATGTCTGCGGCGTCAGACTCGGTCCGGATATGGCGCGCCGACCGTAGCACGCTGCCCTCGCGAAGGCAAACGAGGTCGGCGAAGATGGGATCCGACTCGACATGGCCTATGTGCCTGACAAAAGCTCGACCACTGCCGCAGTAGACGTCATCGGCGGGCGCATCGCACTCATGTTTGACAATCTCACGACCGCGGAACTTCGGTGTCATATGCCAGGCGCACACGAGCGCTGCTGTCATCGGCTTCGAAACATCATCTTCGCGAAGGTGCCGTACGGCGTGCGACTTTGCGTCACCGACGCATCCGTCCAGCCTGGGGTCGGGTACCGATCGGCAGCGGCGCGCAACTCGTGCGCGACGGCCGGATGCGCGCCCTCGGTGTTTCGTCGCCGCAGTGTTCGACCAGTGCGCCGGAGGTGCCGATGATCGCCGAGTCGGGACTGCCGGGCTTCGATTGGACTTCGCGGGGCTCGCTGCTCGCCCCGGCTCGTACGCCAACGGTGCGCCGTTAGCAATGCGTGCTTGGTTCGTCTCTGCGAGTCCGTGGCAGCGACGGGCACGGACAGTGCACAGTCGCTTGACGCACAAGCGCATCGATCGCATGATGGTAGGACGATACCGTGATCGATAGGATTGCCATGGAAATCATCACCATTTCTCCCAAATTTCAAATAGTCATACCGAAGGCCATCCGCGAATCGCTGAAACTTGCCCCCGGGCAGAAGGTGCAGGCGATCGCGTACGAGAACCGCATAGAGCTCATTCCCCAGCGGCCGCTGAAGAAGATGCGGGGTTTCCTGAAGGGCATCGATACCGATGTGCCGCGCGAGGCCGACCGCTTGTGAACGTTGTCGATTCTTCCGGCTGGTTAGAGTATTTCGCCGACGGCCCGAACGCCGCCTTCTTCGCCCCGGTAATCGAAGCCACGCGCGAATTGCTGGTCCCGACCGTGGGTCTCTACGAAGTTTTCAAACGGGTGCTGCAGCAGCGCGGCACGGAGCAGGCCCTCCAGACCATCGCATCGATGCAGCAGGGACGAATCGTGGACCTGACGGCGGCGCTGGCTCTGTCCGCAGCCACTGTGAGCCTCGAGCACCGTCTGCCCATGGCCGACAGTATCATGCTGGCGACCGCAAGGCTGCACGGCGCAACGCTCTGGACACAGGACTCCGATTTCCAGGGCATCCAGGGTGTCAGGTACGTGGCGAAGCAGTAGCGAGACGGAGAATCCCAAATGCTCGCAGATCGATACGACCTTCCTGTGTCCACCACATCCACCGCGGTGCGTAACGCCTACGTTGAGGGCTGCGAGCTTGCGCTCACCATGTATCCCGGCGCGGTGGAGTGGTTGACCGGGCGCTGACCACCGATCCCGGGCTCGCTCTCACGCAGGCCGGTTGCCTGCTGGCGCGCGTCCGCCCACTTGGCATAAATGGGGCGGGAAACGAAGCGCCCGCGCCGGTGATTTCCACGGCGGGCGGACAGCGCGAACATCGCCGCGGCAGCCGTAACGACCGATTTGCCAACGCAATGCGTCATGGTCTTCCTTTTCTCGTCCGTGTCGATGGCGGCAAGTGTAGGAAGAGCGTGTGACAATGCGATGACACGCGCTTCCTGCGTGTGCGTTGCGCCGAGTGCGCGCACGAGAAGCGGGTCGCGTTCTCGTGCAAGCGACGGGGGGTTGTGCCCCTCGTGCGGGGCGCGGCGCATGGCCGAGACAGCGGCCTACCTGGTCGATCGCGTCATACCGCCGGTGCCCGTCAGGCAATGGGTGTTGTCGTTTCCGATCCCGCTCAACGTGCCTCGAA
>WYBJ01000003.1 GCA_011525945.1 Burkholderiaceae bacterium
AATTACGTGGATACGCTCTCGCAGCAGCTCAACCTCGGGGTGCCGGTCCCGTCTGCGCTGGGCGGGACTAACTTCGCGGTCGCGGATGCACGCACTGCATCCAACCCGACGTTTCCGGGCACCGGCATTCTCGAACAGGTGGCGGGGTACCGAGCGGTGGCGGCGACGGCCGACCCGGACGCACTGTACGTCGTATTCGGAGGCGCCAATGACGTGCGTGATGCCCTTCTCCTAGGGGGTGGGCTTCCCGCGGTGCAAAGCGCGGCCACGAATATGGGCTTGGCGATTCAGGGCCTGATCGACGAGGGTGCCCGCCACGTTCTTGTACCGAACATCCCCAACCTCGGACGTACTCCGGAGGCGCTTGCACTCGGCCTGGATCCGCTCACCGGCGCCGCGCGTACCGGGTCGTCGGCATTCAACGGCTTCCTGGACGCAGCGCTCGACCTGCTGCGCTCCAACCCGCTTAATTCAAGCGCGCATCTTTACGAGTTGGATGTCTTCGCTCTCGTGGAGGACGGAATAGCAAACGCGGCAGCGCTCGGATTCAGCAATACGACCGACGCCTGCGTTCTTCAGGGTGCTGCGTGCGACCCTAGCCAGTTCATCTTCTATGACACCATCCACCCAACCTCGCGCGTGCACGAACTGCTTGGGCTGGCTGCCTTCGATGCGGTGGTTCCGGAGCCCGGCATGCACATGATCCTTCTGATCGGCGCGGTTATGTTTGGCGTTGCGCGCCGCCGCGTTCGGGGGCAGTAGGCGGGAAGCGGCTGGCGCGCGTTCGCCATCGGCCGCACACCGCGCGCAGGAATTGTCGCCGGCGCATCGTGAGGTTTCGTAGAGCGGATCTGGGCGCAAGCCGGGCGCAGCCTGGCTGAGCGCATCGGTACGCGGTGGCGTCGCTGCTGCGAAGCAACATCGGGTAGGGCGTGGAAGGCGCGCGCCGCCTCGCTGTCAAGGATGCTGGCGCGCAGCGGCATGGGGGGCGCGCCGGAACGTTCGCGGCTATGCGGGATCGGACAAGACCGCCGGCATCAACGGCTTCGCTCCGGCAAAACGCAGTAGAACCCCTGCGCTTCGATGCGGAAGGTCCGGTTGAATCGGCTGCGGAAGTTCTCCATCGCGATGATATAGCCGAGCTCGACCAGTTCGGCCTCGGAAAACTGCGCTCGCACGCGCCCGAAAAGCTCGTCGGATACGTCGTGCGGCAGGGCGGTGGCGGCGTCGGCGAGTTCGAGCGCGATCCTCTCCCTGGTCGAAAACAGCGGGCTCGTTGCGTACTGCGCGAGAGCGGCGATTTTCTCGCTGCTGGCCCCAGCTTCGCTGCCCCCGGCAGCGTTGATGTCCACTCAGAATTCGCAGCCGACAAGGCCAGCAATACGGACGTTGATGAGGCAGCGAAGCTGCGGCTCGATCAGGCCGGATCCGGCCACTGCCTGCCCGAGCGCCCGTGCGGCGGCTGCGATAGCGGGCCGGTACGCGCCGATGCGTGTCGTGTTCAGTACCTGCCCGGTACGCGCGCGGTCCTTCTCGAACAAGGCGCGAACTTCCGGGGTTGCATCGTCCAGTGAAATGAATGGGAGACGTGCCATGATGGTCACGAGGTTACCTGTGAATCGCACGCCGCGCCAGACCCTGAACCGGCGCGGCGGGATTCACGCAAGTTCCGCGATCAAGAACTCGACCAGAGCAGTCCGGCCGGCGGAAGGAAAGCGACCGGGCGGAAACACCGCGTACAGCCCGGACACCTGCGCCGGCGCAGCGTCGTGCAGCACGCGCAATTGCCGCTGCTTCACGTACGGCTCGAACATGAGATCGGGCCCGATCGCGATGCCCTGGCCGCCGAGCAGGGCATGCATCAACAGCACCCCGCTGTTGGTGCTGAGATTGCCGGTGAGCGCGGTCGCCTTTCCGCGTCGCCGTCGTGTGTCCGCGGGCGGGCGCGTTCTGGAGCCGAACTCCGAATAGACCAGACAGTTGTGCCGTGACAGATCCGCGCGCGAGCGCGGCACGCCGCGCCGTGCGAGATAGTTCGGCGCGGCGACAGCCAGAATGCGGATATCGCGGATCTTTCGGGCGAGCAGGCTCGAATCCTTGAGCTCCCCGATCCGTAGCGCGAGATCGAAACCTTCCTCCACCGGGTCGACCTGCAGGCTGGTCACGCGCACGTCGAGCTGCACCTGTGGATACTGGCGCTGAAAGCGTGTGAGCAGACCGCCGAGCGGCGAGACCACCAGCGTCTGGGGGAGCGTGATGCGCAGCAAGCCGCGCGGCTGCTCGGTCGTTGCCGTTGCGACCGCGACCGCCTGGTCGGCGACATCCTCCAGATCTTTGCAGTACGCGTAGAAGCGCTCGCCCGCCTCGGTCGGGCTCACCTTGTGGGTCGACCGGTACAGCAGTTGGACACCCAGGTGCTTCTCGAGCGCGGAGACGTGCCGGCTTATCACCGACTTGGAGAGGCCGGCGCGAACGCCCGCGCGCGTGAAGCCGCCATGCTTCACCACCGCCGCAAAGCTCGCCATGAGCCGCAGAATCTCCATCGGTGTTGCTATTGAACTTTTTGCAACAACGTGTTCCGGTTCGCCAGAATACCAAATGTTTATGGAACGCTCATAATAGGCCTGACACTGTCAAAGGAGACGCCCGTGGCCGAACAACGGATCAGCTACTTTCCGCTGGAGAAAATGGATGACGCGATGCGCGCCGAAATGGAGCGCTGCTCGAAACTAGGGACACCACGTCCGGAGAGCCAGGCCGTGCGCGCGCACGTGCCCGGCGCATTTTGGTCGTTCGCCAACACGTGGCGCGATATCTTTCACACGGGCGTATGCGAGCATGCGATCAAGGAGCTCTGCCGTCTGTTCGTCTCGCGCTCGGTGCAATGCGAGTTCTGCGGCAACCAGCGCTCGATCAAGGCGTTCGATCAGAGCCTGAGCGAAGGGCAGACGGACGACCTGCTCAATTTCGAGAAATCGACCAAGTACACCGAGCGCCAGAAAGCCGCACTCGCTTACGCCGAAGCGATCACGTGGCGTCTCAATACCGACGACGCGTTCTGGAGTCGCCTTCACAAGCACTTCAGCGAGCCGGAGCTGGTCGAGCTGGGCAACTTCATCGCCACGACCATGGGGCAGCAAAGTTGGCTGCGGCTGCTCAATATCGAGCACCACCAGGTGATGGCGGGTGATTCGGGATCGATGGCGCCGGGGTTTGAAACGCCCGAGGCGCTCGCCAAGTCCAAGGCTGCTCCCGACTACTGGGCGAAGCAGGACGGTGCGGCGCGCAAGAACGCCGCCTGAAAGGAGCACAGAATGGCCCGCATCAGCTACGTCGACAAGGACGATCTATTGGATCCGGATCTGCGCGAGGCGCTGGAACAGGCGATGCTGCGCAGCACGCCGCGGCCCGAGATCCAGGCTATACGCGCGCACCAGCCGGAGGTGTTGCGCGCCTTTATCTACACCTGGGATCGCCTCTTCAAGGGGGGCATCGTCGATCGGCATATCAAGGAGCTCTGCCGGCTGCGCGTTTCGCAGACGCTTGGCTGCACGTATTGAGGAAACCAGCGCGCCGTCCAGTTTGGACGGCAGGATGAGAACCGGCAGATCGCGGACGAGGACAAGCTGACGAGCCTCGACGACTTCGAGAGTTCGCCGCGATTTTCCGAGCGCGAGCGCGTCGCGCTTCGCTATACCGATGCGATTTGCTGGAACCCGGCAAGCGCCGACGACGAGATGTGGAAGAACCTGCACGCCCATTTCACCGAACCCGAGCTGGTGGAGCTGGGCTCGTTCATCGGCTATATCGCCGGCGGGCAAAGATGGATCAGCACGCTCGGTATCGGCCACGGCGAAGTACTGGCCGAAACGACAGTCGGACTCAGTCCGCAGGCTGCACAGCAAGTCAAGGCCCGAGCGGGCGGCGCTGCGCGCTAGCGGCAATCCCGCCCGCGCCGTCGTTGCCACACCGCAGGACGGGCCTCGAGTAGGACAAGCGTCCAAGCGCGCGCTGCACGCTGCCGGTGGACGTGCGTCCCAGCTATTGCCATCGCTGGCCATTCCGTCGATGATAGCGCCGCCCACGTCGGGCGGGCTTCTCGGCGCGCCGCTGCCTGGCGAGCAGTTAGCCGGGCGGACTCGACGGAACGATTACAAGTGCAGCCGGCGGAGCGATGAATTGAACGACACGACAGGAGGAGAGCGGCCGCGCATCGTCATGACGGGCGCGGGCAAGCGCTACGATGCGCTACAGGTATTCTGCGACATCGATCTCGACGTGGGCGAGCGCGAGGTGCTCGCGATCATCGGACCCTCAGGTTGCGGCAAGACCACGCTGCTGCGTTGCATCGACGGGCTGCTTGCGCTCAGCGCCGGAGAAATCCGGATCGAGGGAGAGCGGATGGTCGCGCCACGGGAAGGTGTAGCGATGGTCTTTCAGCACTTCGGGCTGTTTCCCTGGAAGACGGTATTCCAGAACGTGGCGTACGGTTTGAAGCTCGCGGGCTGCCCCAAAGCCGAGATTTCCGCTCGGGTGCCCAAGTACATCAACCTGGTGGGGCTTGCCGGCTTCGAAGGCTATTATCCGTATCAAATCTCGGGTGGCATGCAGCAACGCTGCGGGCTCGCGCGGGCTCTGTCGGTCGAGCCGCGAGTGCTGCTGATGGATGAACCTTTCGGAGCGGTCGATGCACAGACCCGCGAAATTCTTCAGTTCGAGCTGCTGCGCATCTGGGAGATGCGACCCACCACCATGGTGTTCGTGACGCATTCGATCGACGAGGCGGTACTGATGGGTGACCGCGTCATGGTGCTGCAAGGCCGCCCCAGCCGCGTGCACGAGATCATTGCTGTCGATTTGCCGCGGCCGCGCGACCGCGCAACGCTCGCCATGCCGCGCTTCGCGGCGCTTCGGGAACGTGTGTGGGGCGCTTTGATGGATGATGCGCGGCGGGCAGAATTCGAGGTGAAGCGGTGAACTCTATCAACGGAGGACGATCATGACAGGAACGCGTTTCGCGAGGATGTTAAGCGCCGGCATCGCATGGGCTGTGCTGGGTTTTGCGTTGCTTCCGGCAACGGGGATCGCACAGCAGAAACTTACCTTCGGCATACCCGGTATTCCGCCGGTGTTCGCCGGGACGATCGCGTTCGTTGCCGAGAAGGAGGGTTTTTTCAAGAAGCGCGGCGTGGATGTCACGGTGCGGGCTTTCGAGACCGGGGCGGCGGCATCGCGGGCGGTAGCCTCGGGTGAAATCACGGTCGCGATATCGCCGACGCCGCTCATCGTCAATCAGATTTCGAACTCCAACGTCAAGCTGGTGGGCATCTGGGGCATGGAGAACCCGGACTGGCTGATCGGCTCGACCGAACCGAATGCCACTTGCGCGAGCCTGAAAGGGGGTGCGGTCGGCGTCGATTCGCTCGGTGGTGCGCGCTCGATCGCGCTGCGCACCATGCTGGTCGGCTGCAAGATGAAGATCGAGGATGTCCAGCAGGTGCCGCTGAGCTCCAATGTCGGCGCGGCGATGGTCGCAGGCCAGCTCAAATTCGGCGTGCTGCACGTCGATGACATCCCGATCATCGAGGCCGAAACCAAGAAGCCGCTCACGGTCATCATCACCCAGAAGTCGATCCGCCCGGTGGATCACTACCTCGTGATGGTGGCCAATCAGGACGAGCTTGCGAAGAACCGCGACGCCTATGTGCGCATCGTCGCGGCGCTAATCGATGCCGAGCGCTTCATGCGCAATCCCGCCAATTTCGAGAAGGTCGCGAAGTACGCCGAGCCGACCGGACGCACCGGAAAGATCGCGCTGGAGGCGCTGAAGAAATACCTCGACATGGAGTTCTGGCCACACGACAAGGACGGGCTAGCGGCGAAGAATCTGGAGGCGGTTGCCAACATCCAGAAGAAGGTCGGAAACATCAAGGCCGAGAAGGCGGCGCCGTACGAGCGGCTCGTGGATCCGTCGGTGTGGCGTGATGCGAAAGCGATGGTGGACAAGAAATAAGCGCATCGGGGCGGACCGCCAATGAGTCCTGGGGCCCGCTGGTCGCGGCACGCACCGGTTGTCGTAAGCCTGCTCGCGGGCGCGGCGCTATGGGAGCTTTCCGCGCACTTCACGACACGGGCGTTTTGGGCGCCGCTGTCCGAAACGCTGGCCAGTCTGGTCGCATCGGCGCGCAGCGGTGTCCTCATGCGCCAGGCGACGAGCTCGCTCGGGTTGTACCTGAGCGGGCTCACGGTCGCGATCCTCGTCGGTGCACCGTTCGGCGTGTTGCTCGCGCGTGTGCGAGCGCTGCGGATAGCCCTCGAGAACTACATCATGATGTTGTACGCCACGCCGATGGTGGCGCTGATCCCCTTCATCCTGTCGATGATGGGATTCGGCTTCGCGCCGAAGGTGCTGGTGGTGTTCCTGTTCGCCGTGTTCCCCATTGTCTACAACACGGTCGAGGGCGCGCGCAGCATCCGCCCTGAACTGATCGAGGTGGCGCGTGCGTTTCGTTCCAGCGAGTGGCGGCTCTGGTGCGACGTGATGATTCCCTACACGCTGCCGTTCGCCATGACCGGAATCCGGCAGGCGATCGCGCGCGGGCTGGTCGGAATGGTCGCCGCCGAGTTCTTCCTGAGTCCTTCCGGCCTGGGGCAGATGATCATGATGGGCTCGCAGAACTTCGACACGCCAGGTCTGCTTGCGGCGATCCTCCTGATCGTGGTTCTGGGCGTGTGTCTCATGGATCTGGGGCGCTATCTCGAGCGGCGCTTCGCCGCCTGGCGTGCGTACGAATGCTGAGCACGCACCCAGCCGCGCTGGAACCGCCGCCCGCGGCGTTCATGACCGGGGCGAGGCGCCTGCTCGGCTCTGCGCTCGCGCTCAAGCTCGTTGCCGGCGTGCTCCTGCTCATCGTCTGGGAAGCGGTAGTGCGCTCGTTCGCGCCGGCCTATGTCGCCAAACCAAGCGGCATTGCACGTGTGTTCGGTGCCGTCATCAGCAACGACGAATTTCTTGCCGCCGCCACGGCGACCCTGGGCGCGGTCGTAAAGGGGCTGGCGGTCGCGATTCTGGTGGGCGTGGCGGTGGGGCTCGCGATGGGGCGCATCAGCGTGGTCGAGCGTGGCCTGCGCTACTACGTGAACAGCCTGTTCGCGACGCCGATGATCGCGATTCTGCCGCTCGTCACGCTCTGGTTCGGGTACAACGCCGACGCGCGGCTGGCGGTGGTGGTTTTCGCGGCATTCTTTTCGATCGCGGTCAACACTTCCGATGGCGCACGTGCGGTACCGCTGGAGTATCTCGAAGTCGCACACTCGTTTCGCGCGCGCCCGTTCTCCACCTTGCTCGACATCGTGCTGCCGTCCTCGTTACCGTACCTCATCGCCGGCCTGCGGTTGGCCGCCGGGCGCGCGCTGGTCGCCGCCGTGGTCGCCGAGTTCTTCATCTCCATCCCGGGGCTTGGCTACTACATCCTGTTTCATTCGCGGACTTTCAAGCACAACGAAGCATTCGTCGCGGTGATCGCGCTGGTGGCGGTCGGCGTGTCGTTCGAGGCGCTGCTGAACTGGATAACGCGCCGGTATCTGCCGTGGGCGAGACGGGATTGAACCGCGTCGGGTAACGGCCGGGCCGCATACGACGTCGTGGTGTTGCGCAACCGGCGACCGGGCGCTTGGCGAAAAGGCCATCGCATGCTGAAGCAGAAATCTTCCGAGTACCGCGGTTTCCGCAACCCCGGAATCCGCATGCGAGACGAGATGGACCCGCAACTCGCGAAGCTCTACGGCTCGCGCATTCCGGCTCTCATCCCGGCGATCCACGCTTTCGACAAGGCGCATATCGTCATGCTGGTGGAGCAGAAGCTGCTGCGCGCCGACACGGGCGCGGCACTGCTGCGGGCGCTGCGCCAGATGGAGGCCGACGGCGTGGTCGAGACGCGCATGCGCGCGGGCGGCGGGCTGCACTCTGGCGAGCAGTACCTGATCCGGCGGCTGGGCGAGGAAGTGGGGGGGCGCATGCATCTCGCGCGCAGCTCGGGCGACCTCTCGTCGGTGGGGATGAACATCACCCAGCGCCAGAAGCTGCTCGAGATCATGCGCGCGGTGAACCGCATGCGCCGCGTGCTGCTCGATCTCGCGCGCCAGCACACGGATACCATCGTGCCGGGCTACAGCTTCGGCCAGCAGGCACAGCCCATGACGCTCGCCCACCTCTGGCTATCGTGGGTCGCCACGCTCGCACGCGACTTCGAGCGCCTGCACGGCGCGTATGGGCGGGTGAACCGCAGCCCGGCGGGTGCGGCGATCATGGTGGGCTCCGAGTTCCCGGTCGACCGCCAGCGCACGGCCGAGCTGCTGGGGTTCGATGCGGTCCACGAGAACTGCGCCGATGCCATACTCGAGCTCACCAACGACGACAGTCTGGAGGTGCCGGCGGTCGTCGCCATCCTCTACCATTCGCTCGCGAAGTGGGCCGACGATCTCATCCAGTGGAGCACGACCGAGTTCGGCTTCTTCGATATACCGGACGCCTACTGCAACACCTCCTCGATCATGATGCAAAAGAAGAACGTGGTGGGGCCAGCGGAGGTGAAAGGCGCTTCGGCCGAGGCGCTTGGCGGATTCGTCATCGCCTACCACGGACTGAAAGGCACGACCGGCATGCCGGTCAACGAGCGCTACGCCGCGTGCGAGATGATGTGGAAAGTCGCCGATAGCGCGGTGCGGGATCTGGGATGGTATTGCGATCTGCTGCCCGTGCTGGTCATCAACAAGGCGCGCATGCTCGAACAGTCGTGGGTGAACTGGGCGACCGTCACCGATCTGGCCGGCGTTCTGGTTTCGCAGCGCGATCTGCCGTGGCGCACTGCGCACCAGATCGTCGGCATCATGGTGAGGCTGTGCGAGGAGCGCAAGCTCGGTCCTGCCGATGTCACGCCGCAACTCCTGGACGAGGCAGCGATGCTCTACCACGAAAAGCCGGCGGGGCTCGATCAGATCGCGATCACCCAATCGCTCGATCCGCAGCGATTTATCGCCGTGCGTACACTGCGAGGTGGCCCGGCAAGCGCGGAATCGCTGCGCCAGGCGCAGCTCTTCGAGGAAGCGACCCGAGCCGACGAGATGATCGTCGCGGGCATCGATGCACGCCTTGCCGCATCCGAGCGCAAACTCGAGATCGCGATCGACGCGATTCTCGCGCACGGCGGCTCGGAGCGCGCCACTCCGGCAGCGCCCTGAATGGCGTGGCGCTGCGCGCGTCAGTCGAATGACGTGAGCCCGTGCTGAAACGCGAATCTCATCAGTCCGTGAAGATCGTGGATGCCGAGCTTTTGCATCATCCGGCAGCGATACGTGTCTACCGTCTTGCGCGAGAGGTAGAGCGTGTTCGCCGCCTGCTCGCTTGATTTTCCTTCCGCGATCAACTGCAGGATCTGGCGCTCGCGATGCGTGAGCGCCTCAAGCGGGCTCGTCGCCTGCGAATCGCTGATGTAATCGGCTATCACGGTGCCGGCTATGTCGTGGCTGAGATAGCTGCCGCCCGCGTGCAGCAGACGCACCGCGTCGGCAACCTCAGCTCCGGCCGATTTCTTCAGCAGATAGCCTTGCGCGCCCGCGCGCAGCGCCTGACGCACGTGCTCGGTCGTCGCATGCATCGTCAGAATCAGCACACGGGTCGCGGGACGGATCTCGTGTATCTTGCGTGTCGCTTCGATCCCGTTCAACTCGGGCATCGCGATATCCATGATCACGACGCTCGGGTTCAGCTCGCGCACCTTGCGCACCGCGTCGCGGCCGTTCTCGGCGTGACCGACCACACTGATATCGCCTTGCGCTTCCAGCAGAAAGCGCAGGCCATCGCGGACGACCGCGTGATCGTCGGCCAGGAGAACGGAGATCGTCACGGGCCCCCGACCTCCACTGCGATGCGGGTGCCCCGGCCGAGGGCGGAATCGATCGTGAGGCGGCCGCCCGCCGTCTGGGCACGCTCGCGCATGATGAGCAGTCCCCAGCCATGATGCGCGCCAAGACGACAGACAGCGTGTGGATCGAATCCGCGACCGTCGTCCGCGATCTCGAGGCGCACGCAGCCCGGTCGACTCGTCAGCGCGATGGCGACCGCAGCGGCGTTCGCGTGCTTGATCGCGTTGATGCATGCTTCCTGTGCGATCCGAAACAGCATCGTTTCGACCGTCTGTGGGAGCCGCGGCACCGGGTCATTGCCGCTCACCACGGCAGTGACGGCCGAGTGGCGCCGGAGTTGCTCGGCGTACCAGCGTAGCGTCGCCGTGAGACCGTAGTCGTCGAGCACCGCGGGACGCAATTCGGCCATGAGATCGAATGTGCTCTCGACGGTCGCCTCCACCAGGCGCAGGCAGGTTTGCACGCGTGCGCCCACGCGCTCGAGCGATTCGGGCGTCAATCCGTGCTTGATGGTCGTCAGATTGAGATTCAGCGCGGTAAGGTTCTGACCGATGCGGTCGTGGAGCTCCTCCGCCAAGCGTCGCCGCTCGTAGTCCTGCGCTTCCACCAAGCGCCGCGACAGCGCCTGCAGCTCGATGGCGTAGCGCCCGGCCTCGCCCTCGATGCGCCGGCGCTCGGTGATATCGGTGACACTCGCCCGGCTCTTTACGAAGCGGCCGCTCGAGTTCGTAATCGCCACGGCGCTCAGATGCACCGGCAATACGCTGCCGTCCTTGCGCATGAGCTCACATTCGATATCGCTCCTCGATCCTGCCTTGAGCGCATCGAACGACGCTTCGAAGGCGGGCCGGCTTCGCTGGCAGACGAGCTCGGCTAGCCTCATCCTGCCAACCAGCTCCGAGCGGTCATAGCCCAGCCAGCCAAGCTCGGTGTCGTTCATGCGGATCACGATTCCGCGGGCATCGAGCGAGTGATACCCGCACGGCGCATTCTCGTACAGCTCCTCGAGGGATTCGTCGGCTTCCAAGGCCTGGGACGCGTCAGGGATCATGGATCCCCTCCCGCAAACCGTATGCCCCGGTTGAGCGCGATGCCCGATGTGGTCGCCGGGGCGATGCAGCCGGGTTCGGCCGGGAAACCTCACCGGCGTTCTGCGGCGCGGCGATGCCGCGCGCTCCCAGCCGGGCCGCCGCTGCGGGTCGAACGCGTGTCAACAATTGCCTACGGAAGGAATCCGGCATTGCGGATAGGAAGGCTGATGCGAGCCTTCCTATCCTTGGGGCGACAGAGCGGGCAATTAAGACACCCGCGAAAGCCAAGGAGATTTGCATACGGAGCAACGCATGCCCGGTCGTAGATATGTCATCGTCGGCGGCGGCATGGCGGCTGCAGCCTCGATCGAGGGAATTTTCGATGCGGATCGTTCGGCGCACGTCACGCTCGTGTGCGAAGAGACACACCGCCCTTACGATCGCCCGCCGCTTTCGAAGTCGCTGTGGAGGGGCGCCGCGCTCGAATCGATCTATCGCAAGATTCCCCGCTCGGGCGTGTCGCTTCGGCTCGGAACACGCGCGGTCGCGATCGACCGCGTGCGCAAGACGATGACCGACAGTGCCGGCACGGAACACCCGTATTACAAACTCCTGCTCGCGCCGGGCGGCGCTCCGCGCCGCCTGCCGACGCACGATCGCCGCGTGATCTACTTGCGCACTATCGATGACTACACCCGTCTGGACGCGCTCAGCCGATCGCGCGCGCACTTCGTCGTAACCGGCGGCGGCTTCATCGGGCAGGAAATCGCGGCTGCTCTGGCGAGCAGGGGTCGCAAGGTGACCGTGGTGCTCGCGGAAAAGAGCCTGGGGGCGCGATCCTTTCCCGAGACACTCGGCATCTTTCTGAACGCCTATTACCGCGACCGCGGCGTGAATCTCCTGTGCGGCACTACGCTGAGCGCGCTCGACGCCTCGGATGGCTGCGTGCGCGTGCGCACGAGCAGCGGCAATGACATCGTCGCCGATGCGGTCATCGCCGGCATCGGTATCGAGCCGAGAGTGAAGCTCGCGCGTGAGGCGGGTCTGCGGATCGGGAACGGGATCGTGGTCGACGAGTTCCTGCGCACGAGCGACACGGACATCTACGCCGCGGGCGACGTCGCGAATTTCCACTGCGCCGCACTCGGCATGCGCATGCGCGTCGAGCACGAGGACAACGCCAATGTCATGGGGCGAACGGCCGGATGGAATATGGCGGGCGGCTCGATTCCGTATCGGCGCGTTCCGTTCTTCTATTCCGATCTGTTCGACCTCGGCTACGAGGCGGTGGGCGTTCTGGACGCGCGCCTCGACATCGTGGAGGACTGGAAGCAGCAGTTTCGCAAGGGTGTCGTCTATTACCTGAAAGACGATCGCGTTCGGGGCGTGTTGCTCTGGAACACCTGGGGACAGGTGGAATCGGCACGGCGGTTGATCGAGAGCGGCGAGAAGGTGCTTCCCTCGGCGCTTGCCGGGCGCATCAGCGACTGACCGGGCGCATGGTACGCAACCCAGGGAGCTGACATGGTGTTCGCGGGCGGTATCACTCCCAAGCCCTTGCGGCGAGCCGC
>WYBJ01000069.1 GCA_011525945.1 Burkholderiaceae bacterium
ACTCGGATCGAGCGCCCGCACGCTGCGAAGCAGCTTCGACTTCTCGTCGCGAATCGCTTCGCCTTCGTCGGCGAGCGGCACTTCCATCGCGAGCAGGGCGAGCACCTGCAACAGATGGTTCTGCACCACGTCTCGAAGCGCGCCCACTTCCTCGTAGAAGCGCCCGCGACCCTCGATGCCGAAGCGCTCGGCCATGTTGATCTGCACCGCGCGCACGTGATGGCGGTTCCACAGCGGCTCGAGAAACGCGTTGGAGAAGCGGAAGTAGAGCAGGTTCTGCACCGGCTCCTTGCCCAGGTAATGATCGATGCGAAAGATGGCCGATTCGGCAAAGTGCTCGTGCAGGGTGCGGTTGAGCGCTTGCGCGGAAGCCAGGTCGCGCCCGAACGGCTTCTCGATCACGAACCGCCCCGCCGCGCTGCACGATAGGCGCGCGAGCCCTCTCAGTACCGTGCCGAAGACGTCCGGCGGGATCGCGAGATAGAACAAGGGGCGGCACACCTTGCCCATCGCTTCGGTGAGGCGGCCGAAGAGCTGCGCATCCTGGTAGTCACCCGGCACATAAGTCATGCGCGCCGCGAGCTTCTCGAATGCCGATGCCTCATAGCGGCCATGCGCCTTGATGCTTTCCGCGGCGCGCGCGCGGAACTGATCGGTGGTCCACTGCGTGCGCGCCACGCCGATCACCGGACCGTCGAGGATCCCGCGTGCGACCAACCGCGCGAGCGCGGGGAAGAGCTTCTTGTACGCGAGATCGCCGCTCGCGCCGAACAGCACCACGGCGTCGGATGTGGGCGCTGTCATGATTGTCGCTCCGGCGCCGGCGGCTCGCGATGGCCGCCGAACTCGGCGCGCATGGCCGAGAGAAGCTTGTCGCCGAATGCCGATGCGCCTTGCGAAGAGAAGCGCGAGTAGAGCGCGGCGCTCAGTACCGGCAGCGGCATGCCCGCGTCGACGCCGGCCTTGACCGTCCAGCGGCCTTCGCCGGAATCGCTGACGTAGCCGCGAAAGGCGCTGAGCTGAGGATCCTGGTGCAAGGCGTGTGCGATCAGGTCGAGCAGCCACGAGCGCACGACGCTGCCGTGGCGCCAGAGCTCGGCAATCGCCGCGAGGTCGAGCTCGGAGCGCAGCAATGGCTCGGCAGCGTGCGGCCCGCGGCCTTGTACAGCGGCGGCGCGCATGAGCCCCATGCCTTCTGCATAAGCCGCCATCATGCCGTACTCGATGCCGTTATGCACCATCTTGACGAAATGCCCGGCGCCATTCGCGCCGCAATGCAGATAGCCGCTCGGCGCCGTGCCCGCCCCGGCGGGGGATGCGGTTTGCGGCCCGGGCGCGAGCGTACGCAGAATCGGCTCGATGCGAGCGACCGGCTGTGCATCGCCGCCGACCATCAGGCAATAGCCCTGCTCCAGGCCCCAGATACCGCCGCTCGTGCCGGCATCGAGGTAGTGGATGCCCTGCGCACGCAGCTGGTCCGCGCGACGCATGGAATCGCGAAAGTAGGAGTTACCGCCGTCGATGACGATATCGTCGGCGCTGAGCAGCCCGCGCAGCTCGTCGAGCGTCGCCTCGACCGCACCCGCAGGCACCATGAGCCAGAGCGCGCGCGGTCTCGCGAGCGCTTTCGCCAGAGCCTGCAGGGAGGCGGCCGGCCGCGCGCCTGCCGCGACGAGGCTCTGCGCAGCCGCAGGGTCACGGTCGTAGACGACGCAGCCGTGCCCGCCTTGGAGCAGCCGTCGCGTCATGTTGGATCCCATCCGTCCAAGGCCTATCAAGCCGAGTTCCATGATTTGCTCCCGCGAACGATTCGGAGCGCGAGCAACGCACATGCCCGGTCGCCCGCAGGGCAACCGCGCGGCATAGGCTGGCGCTTGATCAGTGGACCGCCATCGAGGCCGCCAGGTTTCACGGCGCGATGTGCGTGAGCATACTTCATCCTCGAGAAGCTTCCGCGCGCCTTGACGCTGGCGCAGGCGCTAAGCAGAATCGGTGCGTGAGCTTGACGATACAACGGCATACACCACCCGCTGCCGGCCCGATCCTCCCACAGGAGCAATAGCGTGAGCGCACCGACCCGGATGCACGATCTCAGTGACGGCCGCAGCGGCTTGAGGTTGCGCCTGACCCACTACGGCGCTGCGGCGTGGTCGGTCACCGACGGCAAGACCCGCCTGCTGATCGATCCGTTCTTTTCCCGCATCCGCTACGCGGACAAGGGCTTCGGTACCTCGACGCCGAGCGCCGCGCCCGGCGATACGCGCCCGATCTTCGGGCCGAACGACACGCTTGCGCCCGACGCGGCAACGCGGGCGCTGATCGACCGGCACATCGAGCACGCGAACTATATTTTCACCTCGCACTCGCACTTCAACCACTGCATGGACATGCCTTACATCGCAAGGAAGACCGGTGCGACGGTGCTGGGCAGCGAAAGCACGGCCAATATCGCACGCGCGCACGGCATTCCCGAGGAGCAGATCATCACGGTCAAGGGCGGCGAGGATTTCGAGTTCGGTGCGTTTTCGGTACGCGTGATTCCGAGCCTGCATTCGGCGCTGAGCGGCAAGCACTATTTCGATTCGGGTACGGTGCCGCGCGACATCCGTGCGCCGATGCGGCTGGTCGATTATGTCGAGGGCAACACGCTCGCTTATTTCATTCGCATGGGCGAGCAACGCGTGATCGTATTCTGTTCGATGAACTACATCGAGCGCGAGATCGCAGATCTTCGACCCACGGCGGCGCTGATCCCGGCGGCGAAGGCGCGGCTGGAAATTCACGACTACACCGGCAGGCTGCTGCGCGCGCTGGGTCTGCCGCCGGTGGTTATCGCGACGCACTGGGACGTGCAGTCCTGGCCCTACGGCGCGCCGCAAGACGCGGCTTACGCGCAGGCGCAGACCTTTATTGCCGAGGTGCAGAAAACCGCGCCGGGCACGCGGGTGGCGATACCGTGCCACTTCGATACGGTCGAGATATAGACCGCCGGAAGCGTTTGTGCAGCGGTGCAAGGTGGCGATCGCCGCGCGCCAGGTCGCATTCCCAGCCGCCGCACTCGAGGGGCTCGATCCGGTCAGTTGCCAAGGACGCGTGCGTGCGCGTGATCCCCATGCATTGCTGCGGAAAGCTCCACCGGTTGCCCGTGCGGGGTCAGTCGGTAGGCTTCGGCCCATTGCTCCTTACGCTCGCGCAGCATCTCCCGGTTGGAGAGGCCCTTGGCCAGCACCAACTGCTCCAGCGCGGCGAGCCAGTGCTCGTAGTAGTGTGAGCCGTCATCGGGCTCTCCCCTCGCAGCCGCCAAGCGCAACTGCTCCCCCAGGGCCTGCGCCCACTCCTGCCACGTGAACCAGCCTGCCGCGGAAAGGCGCACGGCCATCGCGAACGCCTGCGCCTGCCAGGGCTCGGCGAACACCGGTCCGCCGGTATCGCGCGGCAGGCGCGCGAATGCGGGTTGATCGAGCGGTGGTGCGTTCGCTGTGCGATCAGGCGTGCTCAAGGTAGCTCTCCCAAAGATCTAGGTGCACGGCTTCGTGCTTGCCGGCCGGGGCGCCCCAGAGTTCGCGCGCCTCGAAGCGCACCGAATACAGATGCTGGGGTTGCTCGCCCAGCCCGTGCGCGCTCGTATCCGG
Organism: Burkholderiaceae bacterium; assembly: GCA_011525945.1. GTDB lineage: Bacteria > Pseudomonadota > Gammaproteobacteria > Burkholderiales > WYBJ01 > WYBJ01. Next base: position 3,633 of record WYBJ01000069.1, read on the forward strand.
AAATACGTGCACACCGTGATCGCGGCAAATCGTCCCGATCTTGCCGCGCGCGTAGCGCGGCAAGCGCGTATGGCCGACGGGATTCATATTGCGCGTGCATACGCGGTCCCCGTTCGCGAAGCCCGCTTTCACGGGCACGTCGCGCAGCGACGGGGAGCGCGCGAGCACCTTCATCACCTCGCCGGGGCTAAGCGGCGGCGTGGCTTTCGGCGCCCCGGGTGAGGCCCGGCCCGCTTCGATCTCTGCGCTGGTGACGAGGCTGGCATCGATCAGCTGGGTGATCAGCCCGGCAAACCAGCGTTCGTAGTAGCTCATGCGCAGGTACTCGGCCGGTGGAATGATCTCGCGCGAATAACGCGATCCGTCGATGTTCCACTTGCCCCACGCGCCCATCGCATGCCGGATCGCGAATAAGCGCGCTTCCCAGGCCGCGTGAAACACGGGTTCGTTCATCTCCCGCTCGACCGGGCCGAAGCCATGCATGCCGCCCATGTCGTGAATGCCGTTCATGGCGTGGCTCCCCTGACGTGCGCGCGCAGTTTCTCGGCGCCGATCATGGAATCGCGCGTCACCAGATCGACCAGTTCCTCGACGCCCATACCTTCGGTGCCGGCGGGGCGTTCGGGTAACACCAGATAGCGAACCTCCGAGGTCGAATCCCAGACCCGGACCTCCACCTCCGGCGCCAGCTCGAGACCGAACTCGCGCAGTACGCCGCGCGGGTCGATCACCGCGCGCGAGCGGTAAGGCGCGGATTTGTACCAGACCGGCGGGAGCCCCAGCACCGGCCAGGGGTAGCACGAGCAGAGCGTGCAGACGACCATGTTGTGTACCTTGGACGTGTTCTCCACCGCCACCATGTGCTCGCCTTGGCGGCCGGCGTACCCCATCTCGGCGATCGCCGCGGTCGCGTCGTTCAGCAGACGCTGCTTGAAGGCCGGATCGATCCACGCGCGCGCGACGATCTTCGCGCCGTTGCGAGGTCCGATCTTGCTCTCATATGCGTCGATGATGGCGTCGAGCGCGGCGGGGTCCACCAGTCCCTTCTCGACGAGCAGGGACTCGAGCGCCTTCACCCGCAACGTCAAATCGGATGGCACGTCGGAGTGCCCTGCAGCATGCTCGTGGACGTGCGGCTTTCCTTCGGTCATAAGTGTCTCCGGGCAAGCAATGCGCCAAACCGCAGCGCCGGCCGGCGCAGTATCCCGCTCGGCGCGAGTCGCAGTCAACAGGGTCGGCGTTGCGCCGGCATCGGCCGGTTCGATCGCAGTCGCGCGCAAGATAAGCGCGGAATTGGCCCGCGCGAGACGGGCTTTTCGCTGCGTGCGCAGCGCGCGCGCAATGCAACAATCCCGCACTTCCTGCGAAACTGCCGCGGGCCACATCGGGCGCGCGGCAACGTGCTGGCAAGCGGGAGACATCGCGCCGGAGGGACGCGGTCCATGAATGCTCGATTCATTCGCCGTCTTGCTGAAGCGGCGCGGCGGCTCGGCCACGGCGAGTGCACGCCGCTCGCGCTCGACGCGTCCGCGAGCGACGACGAAACCGCCCTGACGGGTATTTTCAATTCGCTGCTCGATCGGATCGCGCTGCTCGATGAGCGCCTGGCTCGGACCGAGACCGAAATCGAGCGTCGGGTGCTGGCTCGGACGGCCGAGCTGACGGACGCCAGCGCGCGCATCGAGACCACACTGAACGCGCAGCGCAGCCTGGAGTCGGGCCTGCGCGAAGCGAAGGAAGCGGCCGAAGCGGCGAACCGCGCCAAGTCGCAGTTCCTCGCCAACATGAGCCACGAGATCCGAACGCCGATGAACGGGGTGCTGGGCATGATCGAGCTGCTGCTGTCCACCGAGCTCAGCGATCGCCAGCGGCACTACGCCGAAACGGTGCAGAGTTCGGGCGAGACGCTGCTCGCCGTGATCAACGAAATTCTGGACTTCTCCAGAATCGAGGCGGGCCGGCTCGAGATCGAAGCGGTCGAGTTCGATTGCCGTGAGCTCGTGAGCGATGTCGTCACGCTGCTCTCGGAGCGAGCGGCGCGCAAGAATCTCCTACTGATGCACCGTACCGAGCGCAATGTGCCCGAGACGGTCGTCGGCGACCCGAGCCGGGTGAGGCAGGTGCTGACAAACCTGGTAGGCAATGCGATCAAGTTTACCGACCGCGGCGAAGTGCGCGTGTGCATGAGTCTTGCCGAGCGCGAGGGCAATGCCTGCGTGCTGCGCTTCGAGGTAAAGGACACCGGAATCGGAATCCCCCCCGATGCGCTCGAGCGCATCTTCGATGCGTTCTCGCAGGGCGATCATCCGGCGCGCCACCGGCACGAGGGCACGGGTCTCGGGCTCACCATCGCCAAGCGGCTCGCGCAGGTAATGGGCGGGAGCATCGGCGTCGACAGTATGCCGGGACGGGGTTCGACGTTCTGGTTCATGGTGCGCGTACCGGCGGTGCGCAGCCGCAGGGGCACCGATGCGCCGGCGCCCGACGCGCTGCCTGCGCGCTTCAGCGGGCGAGTGCTGCTCGCCGAAGACAATGCCGTCAATCGCGAGTTGGCCGTCGCGATGCTGGAGGCCGTGGGGATCGAGGTCGTGGTTGCGGCCGACGGGAAGGGGGCGCTCGATGTGCTGGCGCGGGGTGGGGTCGACCTCGTCCTGATGGATTGCCAGATGCCCGAGATGGATGGGTTCGCGGCCACGCGTGCGATCCGCGAGACCGAAAAGCCGGGTACGACGCGGTTACCGATCGTCGCGCTCACGGCGAACGCCATGGAAGGCGACCGCGAGCGCTGCCTGGAATGCGGCATGGATGATTATCTGTCCAAGCCTTTCAAGGCGCCGCAGCTCTATGCAGCACTTGCGCGCTGGTTGCCGCAGGCCGACGCCGCGCCACGGGCGTTTGCGTCCGAGCCGACATCGACGCGTGCGCCCGCCGTGGCGGCGAACACGCTCGAGATCGGCGCGATTGCCCAGATCCGTGCAGCGGGCGGGTCCGACGCCGAGCGCCTGCTCGAGAAAGTGCTGCGGCTTTACTGCGATTCGGTACCGCAGATGCTGAAATCGATGCAGGAAGCCGCCGGCAAGGGGGACTGCGTTGCGCTGCAGCGCGCTGCGCACGCGCTCAAGTCGAGCAGCCACAATGTCGGTGCGGCGCGCTTCGCATCCCTGTGCCGCGACCTCGAGACCGCCGCGCGCGCGGGCCAGATCCGTTTCGATCGGCTTGCGGCGCTCGAATTCGAGTTCGCCTCGGTGCGTCGCGCGCTCGAACGCGTTGCATGAACCGAGGGCCGCGTGCGGCGTGCACGCCGGCGAAGGCGGCGATCGGCTGCCGCGTGCGGCGGCACTTCACGCTTCACTCGACAGTCGCGTTGCTCGTGACCTGCCGGTCGCCGGCGCGCACATGGGCTCCGATCATCTGCACCATCTGTGCAAACACCTTGGGATTGCCCGCGATCAGGTTGCCGCTATCCATGTAGCCGTCATTACCTTCGAGGTCTCCGACCAGGCCGCCCGCTTCGATCACGAGCAACGCGCCGGCAGCGATGTCCCACGGCGCTAAGCCGAACTCCCAGAACCCGTCCAGGCGTCCGGCGGCGACGTAAGCGAGATCGAGCGCCGCCGCGCCTGCGCGCCGCACGCCGGGCGCTTTCTGCATCATCTCGCGCAGAATCGCGAGATAGGTATCGATCTGCTTGAACTGCCGGAAGGGAAATCCGGTGCCGATCAGGGCATCGGCCACGCGTAGGCGCCGCGATACGCGAATACGCTGATCGTTCAGAAACGCGCCGCGTCCGCGGCTTGCCGTGAAAAGATCGTTGCGATTCGGATCGAACACGACCGCTTGTGTGAGCACGCCCCGATGTCTGAGCGCGATCGAAACCGCGTATTGCGGGAAGCCGTGCAGAAAGTTGGTCGTACCATCGAGCGGATCGACGATCCAGAGGTACTCCGAGCGGCCGGTCGCGCCGCCTTCCTCTGCTAGAATGGCGTGCTCCGGATACGCGCCGCGCAGCGTCTGCACGATCGCACGCTCGGCCTCCTGATCGACCTCGGAGACGAAGTCGTTCGCGCTCTTGCTACGCACGGTCAGCACGTCGAGATTGCGCGTGGCCCGGTTGATCACGCCGCCGGCGCGGCGCGCGGCCTTCACCGCGGTGTTGAGCATGGGATGGATGGTGTTCACGTCGTTGCGACTGCGTTCGGCGCGCGCCAATGCGCGGTCGATTCTAACAGGCGCATCCGCCAATTCCGCGCAGCGATGCAATGGATGAGCTTGCGCCGCTCGCCCGCATCCGGGTCGTCTTGTGCGAGCCGAGCCATCCGGGCAACATCGGCGCCGCCGCACGCGCGCTGAAGACGATGGGGCTCACTCGGCTTGAGCTGGTGCGCCCGCGCAATTTTCCCCACCCCGATGCCGACGCGCGCGCATCGGGCGCAATCGACCTGCTGCATGCGGCGTATTGCCGCGATACGCTCGATGAGGCGTTGGCCGGCACGAGCCTCGTTTGCGGGCTGAGCGCGCGCCGGCGCGCCCTCACGCCGGAAGTCGCCGATGCGCGCACGGCGGCGCGCGAGATAGTCGCGCATGCGCGCCACGAGCAGGCCGCGGTCGTGTTCGGCACCGAGCGCGTGGGCTTGACGATCGAGGAGTTGAGTCGCTGTCAGCGCCTCGTTCGCATTCCCGCCGACCCGACCTATCCGTCGCTCAATCTCGCCGCAGCGGTGCAGGTTCTGGCCTACGAGTTGCGTTGCGCTTGCACGGAGCTCGGCGCCGCCGCGGGGCCGCAAGGCAGCGTCGTCAATCCTGCGAGTCACGAAGAGATCGAGGGCTTGATCGAGCATCTCGAGCGCAGCATGCGTGCGAGCGGATTTCTGCACCCGGATCGGCCGGGGCGGCTGATGCAGCGCATGCGCCGATTGCTGGCGCGCGCGCGGCCCGAGAGCGAGGAAGTGGCGATCCTGCGCGGCTTCCTGCGCTCGGTGAGCGAGCGCGAGGTGCGTTGAGTCGGTACGCTCCGGTTTGCCGCCCGTTGGCGCCGGTATCGCGACGATGGTTAAACTAACTCTTTGCGCGCACGGCTGTGCCGTGCGGAGATCGCTCATGTTCAGTCGGCTACGGGAAGACATCGGCGTGGTATTCGAGCGCGACCCCGCGGCGCGTAACGCCTGGGAGGTGTTGACGTGCTACCCGGGCCTGCATGCGATCGTGTTGCATCGCGTGTCGCACCGCTTGTGGAACGCAGGTTTCAAATGGCTCGCGCGTTTCACGTCGCATCTGAGCCGCTGGTTCACCGGCATCGAGATTCATCCGGGCGCGCGGATCGGCCGGCGTTTTTTCATCGATCACGGTATGGGCGTCGTGATCGGGGAGACCTCCGAGATCGGCGCCGACTGCACGCTCTATCACGCGGTCACGCTGGGGGGCACGACCTGGAATAGAGGCAAACGCCATCCCACTCTGGGCGACAACGTGGTGGTGGGTGCGGGCGCGAAGATCCTGGGGCCGATCACGGTGGGCGCCAATGCCAAGATCGGATCGAACGCCGTGGTGGTGAAGGACGTACCGGCAGGAACCACGGCGGTCGGAATACCGGCGCGCATCATCGAGGAGCCGGGCGGCGCCGGATTCGCGGCCTACGCGGTGAGTCGCGACATGAACGATCCACTGGCGCAGGCGATCCATCGCCTGGTCGAACAGTGCACGGCATATGATCGCCGCATCGCATGTCTCACGTCTGCGCTGCGCGCGGCCGGCATCGCGGTCGACGATGCACCCGCTGGCCCCGAGATCGATCCGAACTATCTCGGTCGAATAGTTGACTAACTTGCTTGGGAACTCTATAGTTGAGCACGTTGATCAACTATAGAGTTACGACGGAACGTTCGCCGTTTCTTTCGGAAATTCAGGCTCAAGCGGGGTGCGACGATGCGATTGACGACCAAAGGGCGGTTTGCGGTCACGGCCATGATGGACCTCGCGTTACAAGGCGGGAGCGCCCCGGTGACGCTCGCCGAGATCAGTGCTCGGCAGGGGATTTCGCTGTCGTATCTGGAGCAGTTGTTCGGCAAGCTGCGCCGGCACGCCCTGGTCAATAGCGTACGCGGGCCCGGCGGCGGCTACCGGCTCGCCAAACCGACCTCCGAGATTGCAGTGGCCGATGTCATTCTCGCCGTCGACGAGCCGATCGACGCGACCCAGTGCGGGGGTAAGGAGAACTGCCGGGACGATCACAAGTGCCTCACGCACGACTTGTGGGCCAATCTCAACACGCACATCTTCACTTATCTGCGATCGGTCACGCTGGCCGAACTGGTACGCAACCACCAGGCGAGCGCCAGCGGCGTATCGATAATCCAGGTCACCGACCGGCGACCGGGAACGATTCAAGCCGTCACGGTCTGACGGCGCCCGCCACTGCGAGGTGAGGCGTTTATGGCGATCACACTTACGGTAAGCGCAGCAGGACACATTCGCTCGCAACTGGAAAAGCGCGGGCGCGGTCTGGGGCTGCGCCTGGGGGTGAAGCGGGTTGGCTGCTCGGGGCTTGCGTACACCATGGATTACGCCGACAAGGTCGAGTCCGCGGACACGGTGTTCGAATCGCACGACGTCAAGGTCGTGATCGGGCGCGAAGACCTCGTCTATCTGGACGGGATGCACGTGGATTTCCGCAAGGAAGGCTTGTCCGAATCGTTCAAGTTCGACAACCCTAACGTTTCAGCGACCTGCGGCTGCGGCGAGAGCTTCAGCGTGGACAAGGCTGCGAGCACACTGGCATGAGCGCCGTTCTCAACGACTTGGTGAACCGGCCGTACGAAGCCGGCTTCGTAACCGCGATCGAATCGGAAACCGCCCCGCGAGGGCTTTCCGAAGACATCATTCGGCTCATTTCGGCAAAGAAGAAGGAGCCCGGGTGGCTGCTCGAGTTTCGGCTGAGCGCCTATCGCCACTGGCTCACCATGCAAGAGCCGAAGTGGGCGAATGTGCATTATCCGCAGATCGATTTCCAGGACATCATCTACTACGCCGCGCCGAAGCCGAAGAAGTTGAAGACCATGGAAGAGGTGGATCCCGAGCTCTTGCGCACGTTCGACAAGCTCGGGGTGCCCATGAACGAGCGCGCAGCGCTGGCGGGTGTGGCGGTCGACGTGATCTTCGATTCGGTTTCGGTCGCGACCACGTACAAGAAGAAGCTGGCCGAAGTCGGCATCGTCTTCTGCTCGATGTCCGAGGCGGTGGCGAACCATCCCGAGCTCGTGCGCGCTTACCTCGGCAGCGTGGTGCCGTCGAGCGACAATTATTACGCGGCGCTCAACTCCGCGGTGTTCACCGACGGCTCGTTCTGCTACATCCCCAAGGGCGTGAAGTGCCCGATGGATCTGTCGACGTATTTCCGCATTAATACGCAGGATTCCGGACAGTTCGAGCGTACTCTGATCGTGGCCGAGGAAGGCGCCTCGGTGTCCTATCTCGAAGGCTGCACGGCGCCGAAGTTCGACACCAACCAGCTGCACGCAGCCGTGGTCGAGCTGGTGGCGCTGGATGATGCCGACATCAAGTACTCGACCGTGCAGAACTGGTACGCCGGCGACGAGCAGGGGCGCGGGGGTATTTTCAACTTCGTCACCAAGCGCGGTCTGTGCAAGGGCGCCAACGCCAAGATTTCCTGGACTCAGGTCGAGACCGGATCGGCGATCACGTGGAAGTATCCGAGCTGCGTACTCCTGGGCGAGGGTTCGATCGGCGAGTTCTATTCGGTCGCGCTCACCAACAATCTGCAGCAGGCCGATACCGGCACGAAGATGATCCATCTCGGCCGCAATACCCGCAGCCGCATCGTGAGCAAAGGTATATCGGCCGGGCGCTCCAATAACAGCTACCGCGGCTTGGTGAAGGTCGCTCCGAAGGCCGATGATGCGCGCAACTACTCGCAATGCGATTCGATGCTGATCGGCTCGAACTGCGGCGCCAACACCTTCCCGTACATCCAGGTGCGCAATCCCACGGCGAAAGTCGAACACGAGGCGACCACATCCAAGATCGGCGAGGACCAGCTCTTCTATTTCGCCAGTCGCGGCGTCGGCGCCGAAGAAGCGGTCTCGATGATCATCAACGGCTTCTGCAAGGATGTGTTCCAGCAACTGCCGATGGAGTTCGCGGTCGAGGCGACCAAGCTGCTTGGCCTCAAGCTGGAGGGTAGTGTCGGATGATCAGACCCAACGCCGCAGTTCTGCTCGAAGTGCGCGATCTCGACGCCGCCATCGGCGGCCGTGCGATCCTCAAAGGGGTGAACCTCACAGTGCGCGCGGGTGAGGTGCATGCCATCATGGGGCCGAACGGCTCAGGCAAGAGCACGCTCGTCAAAATCCTCGCTGGCCATCCGGCGTATGCGGCAAGCGGCGGGAGCGTGCGCTATCGTGGCGAGGATCTGCTGGTGATGGCGCCGGAAGCGCGCGCGCAGGCAGGCCTCTTCCTCGGGTTCCAGTACCCGGTGGAGATCCCGGGTGTCTCGAACGCGCAGTTCCTGCGCCTTGCCTTCAACTCGGTGCGCTCGGCGCGTGGCGAGGACGAGCTCGACCCGCTCGAGTTCGACGATCTCGTGCGCGAGAAGCTGCAGGTGGTGGCGATGGATCCGAGCTTCCTCGAGCGCAATGTCAACGAGGGTTTCTCCGGCGGCGAGAAGAAGCGTAACGAGATTCTGCAGATGGCCTTGCTCGAGCCGATCGTCGCGCTGCTCGACGAGACCGATTCGGGTCTGGACATCGATGCGCTGCGCGTGGTGGCAAATGGCGTGAACGCGCTGTCTGCGCCCGACAAGGCAATAGTCCTGGTGACGCACTACCAGCGTCTGCTCGACTACATCGTGCCCGACTACGTGCACGTCATGGAAGGCGGGCAGATCATCAAGACCGGCGGGCGCGAGCTCGCGCTGGAGCTGGAGGCGCGCGGCTACGACTGGGTACGGGTGGAGTACGAGCACGCCCGGGCCGTGGCCTGAATGTCATGACCGTTACGCGTGGCGATTTCCTCGACACCCTCCTGGGTGCACGACCCCCGACGCGGGACGATGCCGGGTGGCTCAGCCGCTTGCGGGCCGAAGCGCTGGAGCGCGCGAATGCGCTCAGCGTGCCGACGACGCGCGATGAGGAATGGCGCTTCACCGATCTGGCGCCCCTCACGCGGCTGTCGTTCCAGCCGGTGCGTGTGGCGGGTACGCCGGATCTGGCGAGGCTGCGCGAGCGGTTCTTGCCGCAGGCGCAAATGCGTCTGGTGTTCGTGGACGGGGTATTCGCGCCCGGACTTTCGCAGCTTGCCGCGGCCGCCGGCGCATGCGTGTCGGAGCTCGGCAGCGCGCTGCAGGGTCCGCGTGCTGCGGTCCTGGAAGCGCACCTGGGCCGGCTCGCGCAATTCGACGCCAATCTTTTCGCCGGCCTCAATACGGCGTTCCTCAGCTACGGCGCGGTGATCGCTCTGGATGCCGGCGCCTCGCTCGCCGAACCGGTGCAGATCCTGCACGTGGCGACGCGGCGCGATCAGCCGCACGCGATCTATCCACGGCTGTTGCTCGCGGCCGGTGCACGCAGCCGCTGCACTGTGGTGGAGGATTTCATCGGCGCCGAGGAGGCCGGCTATTTCAGCGCGCCGGTGACCGAGATCGTGCTCGAGCGCGACGCGACGGTGGAGCACGTGCGCTTGCAACGCGAGGCGCCCGGCGCGTTTCAACTTGGCACCTGCGCGGTGTCGCAAGCCGCCGGGAGCCATTACCATGCGGTCAGCGTCGTGCTTGGCGCACGCCTGTCGCGCCTGGACTGGCGCGTGCTGCACGCCGGCGCCGGCTGCCAGAGCGTACTCGACGGGCTGACCCTGATCGACGGCCGCCAGCTCGCGGACACTCACAGTCTGGTCGATCATGCTCACCCGCACGCCCACCTGCGCCAACAGCAGAAGTGCGTCGTGAGCGGTGCGGGACATGCCGTGTTCAACGGCAAGATCCTGGTGCGCCAGGCCGCGCAACGGACCGATGCGGCGCAATCGTTCCGCGGTCTGCTGCTCTCGGCGCGCGCGCAGATCGACACCAAGCCGCAGCTCGAGATTTTTGCCGATGACGTCAAGTGCGCGCACGGCGCGGCAATCGGTCAGCTCGATCCCGAGCAGGCGTTCTACCTGCAAAGCCGGGGTCTAACGGCGCCGAAGGCGCTCAATCTGCTGACATATGGCTTCGCCGCCGAAGTGATCGAGCGCATTCCCGTGGCGAGCCTCGTGCGCGAGCTGGAATGCGCATTGGTCGAGCGCACGGTGGAGTCCAAATGAACTCGAGAAGCGCCGCACCGCGCGAACCCCGGGCCGATGATCTGGGCCTGGATGTCGAACGCATCCGCGAGGATTTCCCGATCCTGCGCACGCGCGTGAACGGCAAACCTCTGGTGTTCCTCGACAATGCAGCGTCGAGTCAGATGCCGCAGGCGGTGATCGCGCGGTACGTGCGCTATCGCACGAGCGAGCACGCCAACATCCATCGTGGCGTACACCATCTTTCCGAGGTTGCCACGCGCGAATACGAAGCGGTGCGCGCCAAGGTACGCGCGTGGATCAATGCGGGCGAAGAGCGCGAGATCATCTATACCAGTGGCACCACCGATTCGATCAACCTGGTAGCGCACGGTTATGGCCGAAAGTTCATTGGCGCCGGCGACGAGATCATCCTGACGGTGCTGGAACACCATTCCAACATCGTGCCGTGGCAGATGGTGGCCGAAGAAAAGGGCGCTCACATACGCGTCGTCCCGTGCAACGATGCGGGTGAGCTCGACATCGAGACGTATCGCAGCCTCTTCACCGAGCGCACGCGCCTGGTTGGTGTCACGCATGTATCAAATGCGCTGGGCACCGTGAACCCGATTGCCGACATGGTGGCGATCGCGCATGCCCACGGCGCACCGGTGCTGGTCGACGGTGCGCAGGCCGCTCCGCATCTGCCGGTCGACGTGCAGGCGCTGGATTGCGATTTCTACGCGTTCTCGAGCCACAAACTGTGCGGCCCGACCGGGGCGGGTATCCTCTACGGCAAGGCCCGCCATCTCGAAGCGATGCAGCCCTTCAAGGGCGGGGGCGACATGATTCGCTCCGTCTCATTCGAAAAGACGACCTACGCGCCGATCCCGCACAAGTTCGAGGCGGGCACACCGCCGATTGCCGAGGTCATCGGTCTGGGCGCAGCACTCGACTATCTGAGCGCAATCGGCATCGGCTCGATCGGGGCGCACGAAGACGAGTTGCTGCGCTATGCAACCGATCGGGTCGGCGCGATGGCGGGCGTTCGCCTCATCGGCACGGCCAGACAGAAAGCCGCCGTACTGTCGTTCGAGCTCGATGGCATCCATCCGCACGATGTCGGTACGCTGCTCAACGAGGAGGGTGTCGCAGTGCGCACCGGGCATCATTGCGCGCAGCCGGTGATGCAGCGCTTCGGCGTGCCGGCCACGGTGCGTGCGTCGTTCGCGTTCTACAACACCTTGCCAGAGATCGACGCCCTGGTTGCTGCTATCAGGAAAGTGCAGAAGGTCTTCGCCGGATGAGTGCCGCCAATCAGCTCTATCAGGACGTCATCCTCGACCACAACCGCAAGCCGCGCAATTTCGGCAAGCTCGCCGCCGCGAGCCACCAGGCCGAGGGACTCAATCCCTTGTGTGGGGATCATATCTGGGTGTACCTGCGGCTCAAGGATGCCCAGGTCGACGCGATCGGATTCGACGGTCAGAGCTGCGCCATCTGTAAGGCGTCGGCATCGATGATGACGCACGCGGTCAAGGGCAAGAGCGTGACCGCGGCCGAAGAGCTCGCGCAGGAGTTCCGCGATATGGCGCTCGGCCGGCTCGATCCCGAATCGGCCGAGCACCATCTGGGCCGGCTCAAGGTTTTCGCCGGCGTGCGCGATCTGCCCACCCGGGTGAAGTGCGCGATCCTGCCGTGGCACACCTTGCACGCGGCGCTCAATGCCGTGGCGCAGGCGTCGACCGAAGGCGAGGACGACCCGGTGCCGGGATCGGGTGTGGAGCAGCCTGGCCATGCCTAAGATCGCCGAGATCGAGGGGACGCCCAACCCCAATGCCAAGAAGTTCATCCTGAAGGAACCGCTCACCTGGGGGATTTCGCGCTCGTATGACAACGCCGAGCAGGCGCAGGACGACCCGCTCGCCGCGCGACTGTTCGCGATCGATCATGTCACGAACGTCTTCTACGTCGATCACTGGATCACGGTGACGCAGGATGGCGAGGCGCAATGGCCGGAGCTGCTGCGCAAGCTCGCCGAGCCGATTCGAGAAGCGCCCTCGGCCGAGATCCAGTCGCAGCAGCAGTACGGCACCACCACGTTCATGGCCGATGTGGAGGCGATGACGCCCGAAGAGCAGGCGCGCTTCGAGCGCATCAACGAGCTGCTCGACGAGCAGGTGCGGCCTTATCTGCAGGGCGACGGTGGCGACTTGTACGTGGTCGGTCTCAAAGGCAACACGCTCGAAGTGCACTATCAGGGCGCATGCGGAAGCTGCCCCAGCTCGATCTCGGGTACGCTCGCCGGCATCGAGGGGCTGGTGCGGTCGATCGAGCCGGACATCGAGGTGATCGCCGTCTAAGGCGGTCAGGCGCGCGCACGATGGCCGATTGGATCGATGTCGCACCCGCGGACTCGCTTGGCCCGGGACAGGTTCGGGTCGTCAACGCCGACGGCGCCATGATCGCGGTTTTCAACGTCGGCGGCAGCTACTATGCCATCGAGGATGTCTGCACGCACGACGGCGGCGAACTGGCGAGCGGGGTGCTGCAGGGCGACCAGATCGAATGTCCGCGCCACGGGGCACGCTTCTGCGTGCGCACGGGCGATGCGCTGAGCGCGCCGGCCTACGAGGCGACGACGAGGTTTCCCGTTCGCGTCGAGAACGGCGTCGTCCAGGTCCGCGACGATCGCTGGGACTGAGGCGCCACCACGCTCACTCGAATAAGTTGAGCACGCCATCCAGGCCGACGTAATCGATGCAATGTGTTGTCGCCTGCCGCACCGCCGCCTTGGCGTGAAAGGCGATCGATACGCCGGATGCGCGTAGAAACGGCAGGTCGTTGGCGCCATCGCCGATGCCGATCACCTGGGGACGCTCGAGGCCAAGTAAGGTGCGTACGCGCACGAGCTCGCTAGCCTTGCCGTGCGCGTCGACGATTGCGCCCAGCAGGTGGCCGGTCAGTTTTCCGTCCACCACCGCCAGCCGATTGGAGCAGGTGTAGTCGATCGAGAGCCTCGCCTTCAGCCGCTCGGTGAAGAAATCGAAACCGCCCGAGACGAGCAGGGTGCGGATCTCGCGCGCACGCAGTCCCTGCACAAGACGCTGCGCACCCGGTGTGAGACGTAGTCGATCGCGGTATACGCGCTCGAGCGCGGATTCATCCAGACCCGCGAGCAATTGCACCCGCCGGCGCAGGCTTGCGGCGTAATCGAGCTCGCCTCGCATCGCCGCCGCGGTGATCGCCGCGATCTGCGCCTTGATGCCGTGCATGTCGGCAATCTCGTCGATGCACTCGATCGTGATGAGCGTCGAGTCCATGTCCATCACGGCCAAGCCGAAATCGGCAAGCCGCCGTCCGGCGGGCACATAGGCATGATCGAGCCGCGCGCAAGCGCACAGAGCCGCGACATCGTCGTGCGCCGCTGCGTCGTGTATGCGGAAGGCGTTCGGGCCGACGCGCTCGATGCGCGTGCCGCCCGTGAGTTTCGCCAGCGCCTTGAGATCGGGGGTGGCGACTTCGGCGCCTTGAATGACGAGATGCGGCATCGAGGTTGAGGCGGGTCAATCAAGTATTCTACGGGCTTGGCCCGCGTGCAGCCATGGAGGAGTCGGAAGCAATGGCTGAAGAAGTGCAGCCGAGGCGATTCAAGGATGTCCTGAACGACGAGGTTGATCTCATCGCTAGCGCACGCGGTGCGTGCGCGCTGGGCGGCGAGACGATCGAGCCGCCCGCCGCGGGCGACGAGGCAGCCGCGATGGATCGCGCGCGCAGAGCGAGTCTGGTCGGCCTGGCCTTGTCGGGCGGCGGTATCCGCAGCGCAACCTTCAATCTCGGCATACTGCAATCGCTCGCCCGCTTCGGACTGCTCGCGCGCTTCGACTATCTGTCCACGGTCTCCGGCGGCGGCTATATCGGCGCCTGGTTGTCGGCGTGGATCCATCGCCACCCTCAGGGTCTGCGCGGCGTGCAGCAGGCGATGCGCGACGGCGTCGCGGGCGAGAAGCCTGAACCGAAAGAGATCGGCTGGCTGCGCGATTACAGCAACTACCTCATGCTGCGGCTTGGATTCTTCAGCGGCGACAGTTGGTCCACCGTCGCGATCTACCTGCGTAACCTTTGGCTCAACCTCGCGCTGATCGTTGTCTGCCTAGGGTTCGCGATGTTGCTGCCGCGACTGCTGGTGCGTGCACTCGACGCAGTGCCCGGGAGCTGGTTCGGCCCGGTCGGGACCGGTTTGATCGCGCTTTCGGTTGCCTGCATTCTGCTCAATTCAAACGTGGTCAATCCGCTGTGGCGGTCGTTGCGCACGCAGCCCGGCGTGCTGCTGGGTATCGTCCTGCCCGGAGCGATCGGAGCGCTCTTCCTGGCGCATGCGCTGATCGTCGACTTCCCGCTGGCGGCCGGGATGCGCGCCTTCCTCGCGTCGCTGCGCGAACCGATGTTCGCCGCAGCGCAGATGTGGCCTTCGTCCTGGTGGCCCCGATCGGCATTTTCACCGACGCTTTGGCCGCAAACGCTGTGGCCGGTGCAGCAACCGATGCATATGACCTCGTGGGTGCTCGCCGGCGCCGTGATCTACACGCTGCCCTGGGCTCTGGGTGCGGCCGTGAGCCTGTTCTTTCCGGCGAGCGGGCGCTTTCGATGGGATTACGTGGTGTTGTGGGCGCCACTTGCCGGGGCATTGATGGCTTGGATGTGCTACGGCTACTCGGTCGTTGCCGTGCAGGTGGCGGTGTCGCATTGGGAGGCTTCGTCATGGCTCATCACGGCGTTCGGCGTGCCTGTGCTCCTGAGCATCATCGCATTCGGACTGGTACTGCACATCGGTCTTGTCAGCCGTGGTTTCAGCGAGGACGTACGCGAATGGTGGGGGCGCCTGGGCGGTTGGGCAACGCTCGTCATGCTCGCCTGGGGGATGGGCTTTGCGGTGGTCATCTACGCACCCGCGGCAGTCGGCTGGGCCGGTGAATGGATGGCAGCGTTCAGCATCGGCTGGATCGCGACCACGGTCCTGGGGGTGTTGCTCGGGAGGGCGGCATCGACCCCGGTGTTGCGTTTCGGCCGCATCGTGCACTCGATAACCCTGGCGCTTCCCTACGTCTTCGTCGCAGGACTGATCGTCGCGGTGGCGATCGGCATGCACTGGGCGCTCGCGCCCGACCCGCTGTTGTGCGCCGCCGATGCGGGTGCGACCGGATTGACCGCGGCGGGCACGCCGCTCGACGGCGTACCGCCCGTACCGGATTTCTCGCAGCATGCGACGATCGCCTACTGCGAGCTCGCAATGACGCGTAGCGGCGAGCTCCTGATGCTGATGCTCGGGCTTGCCGCCCTCGCGAGCGTGCTCTCATCGCGGGTCGATGTAAACGTCTTCTCGTTGGCGCCCCTGTACCGCAATCGCTTGCTGCGCTGTTACTTCGGCGCCAGCCGGACGATTCGGCATCCGCATCCGTTCACCGGCTTCGATCGCGAGGACGACGTCGCGCTTGCCGATCTCGCCGGCCCGCGCCAACGGCCATATCCGATCATCAACACGGCAATCAACCTCACCACCGGACAGAAGCTCGCCTGGCAGCAGCGCAAGGCCGGTTCGTTCGTATTTACGCCGCTGTATTGCGGCTACCAGATGCCCGAGGAGGGCAGCTCGCGCTGGGTTGGGCGCTACTGCGCCACGCACGACTATGTGAGCGCGGCATCGCGATTCCATCGTCGAGGCTCGCTCGCACTCTCGAATGCCGTCACCATCTCGGGGGCGGCTGCGAGCCCGAATGCCGGCTACCACTCCTCGCCCACGGTCGCCTTCCTGCTCACCGTGTTCAGCGTGCGCCTCGGCAGTTGGTTCCAGAATCCGCGCCGGCCCGAGGTGTGGGCGAGGCCCGGCCCGAGCCAGAGCCTGGGACCACTGCTGAGCGAGCTGTTCGGCATGTCGAACGACCGCCGTGATTTCGTCTACCTGAGCGACGGCGGTCATTTCGAGAATCTCGGCATCTACGAGCTGGTGCGCCGGCACTGTCGCTTCATCGTCGCGTGCGACGCAAGCTGCGATCCGAAGAGTACGTTCGAGGATCTCGGTAATGCGATCAGGAAGTGCCGCGTCGATCTCGGGGTCGACATCGAGATCGACACCAGCGCGCTCGTGCCCCGGGGCGATTCGCGCCTGAGCCCGCACCACTGCGCCCTCGGGCTCATCCGCTACGATCGCGCGCAGCCGGTCACAGGCGGCGTCGGCTACCTGCTCTACATCAAGACGACGATGTGCGGCGCCGAGCCGCAAGACGTCGCCCAGTACCGTAACGAGCACCCGGAGTTCCCGCACCAGAGCACGGTCGACCAGTTTTTCGATGAGCCGCAGTTCGAGAGCTATCGCCGGCTCGGATTGCACATCGGCGATGTCGTGCTGCGAAGTGCGGTCGCGCGTGCGCGCACCGACGAGTTCCGGGCGCACGATGCGAAGCGCGGCGACGACCCCGCCGACATCGACGTCGAGCGCCTGTTCAAGGAGCTACGCCAGCTCTGGTTCCCGAGCCTGCGGCTTGCCGAGGGCGCCCTGACGCGTCATGGCGAGGCGCTCGATCGCATCCTCGATCGCATTCGCAGCGACGAGAGGTTGCGCTTCCTCGATCGCCAACTCAATCCCGAATGGCCGCATCTCGAGCACGAAGTTGGCGCCGAATCGCGCGCGCAGGACTGGCTGCCCAACGACGTGTTGGCGCTGCGCGCGGCGTTTTACCTGTGCGAGTCGATCATCCAGCTCATGCAAAGCGTCTACATCGACGTGAATCTCGAGTCGAACCACGACCATCCCGACAATCGCGGCTGGATGAATCTGTTCCGTCGTTTCGCCGCGGCCGGCATGGTGCGCGTCACCTGGGCGGTATCGAGCGCATCGTGTGGCGCGCGCTTTCAGAGCTTCTGCCAGCATCACCTGGGGCTCGGCGATTCGCCGATTGCGATCGATGCCGAGCTGAGCGTCGCGGAGTTGCGCGAAAAGAGCTCCCAAGCCCTGGCGAGCGTGCTGGAAGCGAATGCCATCGAGGCGTTGCATCGCAGCGGCGAGGTGGTCGATACGGACCGGGTCGTGCGTTTTGCCCTGACCGTGCGCAGCGCGCTTTCGTCCGCTGCGGCGCAATCGACGTTCGGTTTTCCGGTCGCGTTCGCGGTGTTGCGCGCCCGGCCGCAGCACCCTGGGTGCTGGGGATTACGCTATTTTCGCGTCGCCGACCACATGCAGCGCATGGGCGTGGGGTGGTCCGCGCTGCTCGCGCTGCTCGCCGCCTATCCGCACACGGAGCTCGATGTCGCCACGCGAGCACCGCAGCTGCGCCTCGCGCATACCGCCGCCGACCGCGATCGCTTCGAGCGCATGTTCCGGGCGGCGAGTCGTGTCAGTTCGCGCGCGTCGCAGCCCGTGGCTGGGCCGGTTTCGCCAGGTCGAGAAACGCTTCCTTGATGGCCGCGATGCGCACTGCGATATCGCCGACGGGGATGGCGATGCGCAGCCGGTCCTGGCCCGCGAAGCGGTAGTTGCGCCGGGTCTGGACGAGTTGGATCACGCGCGCCGGGTCGATGTCGGCGTGGCGCCCGAACTGCAGCTGCACGATCTCGGAGCCGGCGTCGATGCGCGTTATGCCTAGCGGTGTTCCCAGGATGCGCAGGCGGTGCATCTCGACCAGCACCTGCGTGGGCAGCGGCGGCAGGCCGAAACGGTCGATCAGCTCCTCGGTGATCTCGTCCAGCGTCTCGATCGAATCGCAGCTTGCCATGCGCTTGTACAGCACCAGGCGCTCGTGCACGTCGCTGCAATAGTCGTCGGGCAGCAGCGCCGGACAGTGCAGATTGATCTCGGTGGCGATCGCGAGCGGCTCGGTCAGATCGGGTTCCTCGCCGCGCTTTAGCGCCTGCACGGCGGACTGCAGCATGGAGGCGTAGAGATTGAACCCGACTTCGGCCATCTCGCCGCTCTGGTCCTCGCCCAGCACTTCGCCCGCGCCCCGGATTTCGAGGTCGTGCATGGCGAGATAGAACCCCGAGCCCAGCTCCTCCATCGTCTGAATCGCCTCCAGGCGCTTGCGCGCCTGCGCGCTGACCGCCTCCTCGTTCGGGATCAGCAGATAGGCGTAAGCCTGGTGATGCGAGCGGCCGACCCGACCGCGAAGCTGGTGCAGCTGGGCGAGGCCGAAGCGGTCGGCGCGGTCGATGACGATGGTATTGGCCGTCGGCACGTCGATACCTGTCTCGATGATGGTCGTGCACAGCAGCACGTTGAAGCGCTGCTGGTAGAAATCGCGCATCGCCTGCTCGAGCTCGCGCTCGCGCATCTGGCCATGCGCAACGCGGATGCGGGCCTCGGGCACCAGGCGCGCGAGCGATTCTTCCTGGCGTCCGATGGTGTCGATGTCGTTGTGCAGGAAGTACGCCTGACCGCCGCGTTTCAGCTCGCGCAGCAGCGCCTCGCGAACGAGCCCCGCGCTGGTTGGCGAGACGAATGTCTTGATGGCGAGCCGGCGCTGGGGTGCGGTGGCGATGACGGAAAAGTCGCGCAAGCCTTCCAGCGCCATGGCGAGCGTGCGCGGGATGGGGGTGGCCGTGAGCGTGAGCACGTCGACTTCCGAGCGCAGCGCCTTCAATCGCTCCTTCTGGCGCACGCCGAAGCGATGCTCCTCGTCGATGATGACAAGCCCGAGCTGCTTGAACCGGATGTCCGGCTGGATCAGCTTGTGCGTGCCCACGACGATGTCGATCTCGCCGCGGCCGAGCCCTTCGAGCGTGCGCGCGACCTCCTTTCCGGAGCGGAAGCGCGACAGCTCGGCAATCTTCACCGGCCAGTCGGCGAAGCGATCGGAGAAGGTCTGGAAGTGCTGCTCGGCAAGGAGCGTGGTCGGCACCAGCACCGCGACCTGGCGCCCATCCATCACCGCCACGAACGCGGCGCGCAGCGCCACCTCGGTCTTGCCGAAACCCACGTCGCCGCAAATGAGACGGTCCATCGGTTTGCCGTCCTGCAGGTCGTGCACCGTGGCGCTGATCGCGGCGGCCTGGTCGCTCGTTTCCTCGAAGGCAAACGCATCGCAGAACGCCTCGTAGTCGTGCGGTTTCAACTCGAAGCGATGCCCCGTGCGCGCAGCGCGTTGCGCATACAGGTGCAGCAACTCAGCCGCGGTATCGCGCACCTGCTGCGCAGCGCGCCGTTTCGCCTTCTCCCATTGCCCGCTGCCGAGCGCGGAGAGCGTCACCTGGTCGGCCGCAGCCCCTGCGTAACGCCCGATCAGATGCAGTTGCGTCACCGGTACGTAGAGCTTGTCGGAGTTGGCGAACTCGAGCATCAGGTACTCGCTCGCGCCGTCGCCGAGGTCGAGCGTCTGTAGGCCCTGGTAGCGGGCGATGCCGTGTCCTTCGTGCACCACCGGGTCGCCGATGCGGATCTCGGACAGGTCGCGCACCATCGCCTCGGCTCCGATGCGCTTTGTGCCTTCGCGCACGCCGCGCGTGCGCGCCTGCGCGGCATAGAGTTCGTTCTCGGTGACGATGGCAATGCCGTGCGCAGGGAGCAAGAAGCCGCTGGCAAGCGGTGCGACACCGAGCATCGCCTTGGCGTCGTGGTTACGAAATGCTGTAAAGTCCGTGCAGGTCGGCAAGCGCAGACCGTATTCGGCGAAGTAGGCAGCCATCGTCTCTCGCCGCCCGAGGCTGTCGGCTGCCACCAGCACGCGACCCTCGAAGTGCTCGATGAACGATTTGAGCCGCCGCAGCGGATCGTCGGCACGCCGTTCGACCGAGATCGCAGGCAACGGTGCGCTCGGACACACGTTGCCGGTGCGTGCCGGCGGGGGTTCGGTCTGATCGGCGGCGCGTACCTCGAGCTCGATGCGAGCGAACGGCTTGATCGCGCCGAAGAGTTCATCCTGCGCGAGGAAGAGTTCGGCCGGCTCCAGCAGCGGTCGATCGGGATCGCCGCGCATGAGTTTGTGGCGCGCGTGCGTGTCCTCCCAGAAGCGGGCGATTGCGGCGCCGATATCGCCGTGTAGGCCGATCAGCGTATCGGGCGGAATGTAGTCGGTCAGCCGCGCCGTGCTCTCGAAGAACAGCGGCAGGTAGTATTCGATGCCGGCCGGGACGCCGCCGCGGCCGATCGTCCTGTAGATCTCGCGTTTTGCCGGGTCGCCCTCGAAGCGCTCGCGGAAGCGGCGCCGGAAGGACGCGCGCGCGTCGTCATCGAGCGGAAACTCGCGCCCCGGCAGCAGCCGCACATCGTTCACCTTGTAGACGGTGCGCTGCGTGTCGACATCGAAGGTGCGCAGGCTCTCGATCTCGCGATCTTCCAGGTCGATCCGGTAGGGCAGCGCGGCACCCATCGGGAAGAGGTCGATCAAACCGCCGCGCACGCAGTACTCGCCCGGGGCGATGACTTGCGTGACGTGGCTATAGCCTGCAAGCGCGAGCTGACTGCGGAAACGCTCGAGGTCGAGCGTCTGGCCCTGCTTGAGAAAGAACGTGCGCGCGGCAAGGTACTGCGCGGGCGTGAGCCGGTACAACGCGCTCGACACGGGCACGGTGACCACGTCGAACGCGCGCTGTGTCATGTGGTAGAGCGTTGCAAGGCGGTCGGACACCAGATCGTGATGCGGCGAAATCTGGTCGTACGGCAGCGTCTCCCAATCGGGAAGCAGCAGCACGCGCAGCTTCGGCGCGAAGTAAGGCAATTCGAGCGTCAGGCGCTGCGCATCGGCTGCTGCCGCGGTCAGCACGACCAGCGGCCGACCGTTCGCAGCGAGTTCGGCGAGCGCCAGCGCGTCGGCCGAGCCGACGAGTCCCGAATAACGATGCCGCATGCCGGCGGCGGGCGGGGGAGCAGTGAGCATCATGAGTGAGCCAACGAGTGCGGCGCCGAACAATCGTGCGCCTCGGCACGCACGTTCCGCGCACTCGGGCATCCCATGCCACGCCAGCGGCTGCGATTATATCGTCGCGCAGGGTCGATCCACCGACATGCGGGCGGCTGTGGAGGCGCGCTCTCGGGCGGGTATACTGGCCTGTATTTGCCGGGATGGGTTGCAGGCCGGGCTGCTTCGTTCACCACGCAGGTTCGACAAGGAGATGCGCGATGAAATTCGAGACGATCGCCGTGCACGGCGGCTATTCGCCGGAGCCGACCACCAGAGCAGTCGCGGTGCCGATCTACCAGACTGCGTCGTACGCGTTCGACAACACCCAACACGGCGCCGATCTGTTCGATCTCAAGGTGCAGGGCAACATCTACACGCGCATCATGAACCCGACCCAGGACGTGCTGGAGAAGCGGGTAGCGCAGATGGAGGGTGGGATCGCAGGTCTAGCGCTCGCTTCGGGCCAGGCGGCGGTCACCTATTCGATCATGACCATCACCGAGGCGGGCGACAACGTCGTGTCGGCCTCTACGCTCTACGGCGGCACCTACAACCTGTTCGCGCACACGCTGCCGCAGTTCGGCGTCGAGGTCCGCTTCGCCGACTATCGCGAACCGGGTGCGTTCGAGCGCCTGATCGACGCCAAGACCAAGGCCATATTCTGCGAGTCGATCGGCAATCCTCTGGGAAACATCACCGACTTCGAGCGTCTGGCCGACATCGCGCATCACCATGGCGTGCCGCTGATTGTCGACAACACGGTTTCCACGCCGTATCTATGCCGGCCGTTCGAGCACGGCGCCGACATCGTGGTGCACTCGCTCACGAAGTATCTTGGTGGCCACGGCAACTCGATCGCCGGCATGATCGTTGATTCGGGCAACTTCCCTTGGGCGCAACACAAGGCCAAATTCCGGCGCCTCAACGAGCCCGATGTTTCCTACCATGGCGTGGTTTATACCGAAGCGCTCGGCGCCGCCGCCTACATCGGCCGCGCGCGCGTCGTGCCGCTGCGCAATACCGGAGCGGCCATCAGCCCGTTCAACGCGTTTCTCGTGCTGCAGGGGATCGAAACGCTGGCGCTGCGCATGGAGCGCATCTGCGAGAACACGCTCAAGGTCGCGCAGTTCCTCAAGGCGCATCCCAAGGTGGGTTGGGTGAACTATGCCGGCATGCCGAACCATAGCGACTACCCGCTGGTGCAGAAATATCTGGGCGGGCGCGCTTCGGGCATCCTCACGTTCGGTGTGAACGGCGGGCGCGAGGCAGGTGCACGCTTCCAGGATGCGCTCAAGCTGGTGGTGCGGTTGGTCAATATCGGCGACTGCAAGTCGCTCGCCTGCCATCCCGCTTCGACCACGCACCGGCAGCTATCCGCGGAAGAGTTGGCGAAAGCCGGTGTGACCGAGGAGACGGTGCGTCTTTCGATCGGCATCGAGCACATCGACGATATCGTCGCCGATCTCGATCAGGCGCTGACGGCGGTTTGAGTTACGCGAACTGCCGCAGGCGCACCGGAATGCGCCGCCTTCCGAACTGGCCGCGGAACGGCCGATAACGCCCCGCGATTGCGCCGCCGCAGCCGGGGCAGGTGCCGTCGGCATTGAGCCGATAGCTGCGGATCTCGTACCAGTCGCGCACGATGAGCGCCATAGCGCAGTGCGGGCAGTACGTCGTATCGCCGTCGCGGTCGTGCACGTTGCCGGTGTAGACGTAATGCAAGCCTGCGGCGCGGGCGATCGCGCGCGCGCGGCTGAGCGTCGCCGCCGGCGTGCGTTCGATATCGGTCATCTTGAAGTCGGGATGGAAGGCGCTGAAGTGCAGCGGCACATCCGGGCCGAGATTGCGCATGATCCACGCGCACTCGGCATCGAGCTCCTCATCCGAATCGTTCCTGCCCGGGATGAGCAAGGTAGTGATCTCGAACCAGACTTGGGTCTCCTGCTTGAGATATACGAGCGTGTCGAGCACCGGCTGCAGGTGAGCACCGCAGAGTTTGACATAGAACTCGTCGGTGAACGCCTTCAGATCCACGTTGGCGGCGTCCATACCGGCGAAGAATTCGCGCCGCGCCTCGCGCCCGATATAGCCGGCGGTCACCGCCACCGTCTTCACGCCGTGCGCGTGACAGGCCGCGGCGACGTCGAGCGCGTATTCGGCGAAAATCACCGGATCGTTGTAGGTGAACGCAACCGATGTGCATCCGCTGTCGCGCGCGGCGCGGGCAATGACCTCGGGCGCGGCTTCATCGGCCAGGCGATGCATGTCGCGGGATTTGCTGATGTCCCAGTTCTGGCAGAACTTGCAGGCAAGATTGCACCCGGCGGTGCCGAACGAGAGCACCGCGCTGCCGGGGTAGAACTGGTTGAGCGGCTTTTTCTCGATCGGATCGATGCAAAAGCCGGACGATCGGCCGTAGGTCGTCAGCAACATCCGATCCCCCGAGCGCATCCGCACGAAGCATGCCCCGCGCTGACCCTCATGCAGCCTGCAGTCGCGCGGGCACAGGTCGCACTGCATGCGCCCGTCGGGCAGCAAGTGCCAATAACGCCCGGGGTGGTCGTGCCCCGCTCTATCGGCTCGATCCATGCGATTCAGGCGAGATCCTGCTCGCGCCATTTGATCACGGTGTAACGCGAGAGCCGCATTCCGGGCTCCCAGAAGTCCGGCGGCAGGCCCGCCTTGCGCTTGAGATTCAGCAGGAACGATGCCGGTTCCGGGAGCTGTTCCCAGACCTGCGGCAGGAACGTGCCGCGATGATGGCCGAACTCCAGCACGAGCCCGTCGACGCCGGGGCGAAGGCGGGCCAGCACTTGCGCTTCGTTGTCAAGCGGCAATGCCTGCAGCGCCGAGAGCAGCGAAATCTCGACCGAGGTGCGGGCCCATTCCGGCGCCGTCAGCGGTTTGAAGCGCGGGTCGCGAAATGCCGCTGCCACGGCGTTCTCGCGCACGTCGAGTGCGAGCGCCCGGCGCGCTTCGAGCGAGCCGATGCAGCCGCGCAAGGCGTCGTCGCACGTGAGCGTGACAAACGTTGCGCAGGGCCGCTCGAGCCACGGGGCTTTCTCCGGCGGCGTTGACGAACCACCGAGCTTCGCGCCGATTGCCGCGCGTGCGATACCGATCAGGGTTGCTCCGGCGCTCGCATCGGTTCGCTCGGGGGCGGTGAGGACAAAGGCGCCGTAGCCGACCACGCGGCTGCGGCCACCCGCGGTGTCGCCCGAATTGCGCACATCGAGTTGCACGATCGACAATCCGCGACGCCGGGCAACCAGGGCCAGGCCGTTGACGGGTGTAGCGCCGCACGCCCGCTCGTGCGTGAGGTCGCTGCGCAGCGCGACGATCATGGCGCCGGTCTCTCCGTCCACCGTACGCGCCTGATCATAAGGCAGATAGTGAGACAGATCGGAGCTCACCACGATCAGCGTCTCGTCGCCGCCCCAAAGCAGATCGAGCACCTGCGCAACCTCCGTAGCAGTTGCATCGCCCACGGCGAGCGGCACCAGGGTGAAGTCGTCGAGCGCGCGTTGCAGGAAAGGGAGATGCACCTCCAGCGAATGCTCCATGCGGTGAGCCGCCTCGCTCTGGACCACTTGCGGCAAGGCGCTCAGCTGCGCGCAGGTGGATGCGTCGAGCGCAACGTGTCCGAGCGGTGTCGCGAACGCCGCCACACCCGGCAGCGCCAGACCCCGCACCGGCACGCGGTGCACCGGTCCGAGCAGAATGACGCGGCGGATGCGCGCGCGCGCGCGCGCGAGGCGCGCATAGGCCGTGGCCGCAACCGGTCCCGAGTAGACATAGCCGGCATGCGGGACGATCAGGGCCTTGGGCGCGGGAACGTCCAAGGGGCCGACGGCGGCGAGCATTGCATCGATTTCGCGACTCAGGGTACGCGGATCGGCCGGGTAGAAAGTCCCGGCGACGGCCGCAGGTCTGATGTTGAGCATGGTCTATCCCGAATCGATGACAGATGGTGCGATGCGTCGCGCCGCGACGCCGGGCGAGCACGCCGCTACGCCCACCATACGCCCGAGGCCGCTCGGGGCGCAAGCCTGCCTGCAGGCCGCTGCGTGAGAGCGTCGCGCGTGTGCGTCGTTACCGATTGTTACCCAACGTTAGGCGGGTGCGACGGGCACGCAACACAGCCTCGATACCCTTGGCAGTAGTCGAATCGGGGCGCCGCCCCGGACCAGAAGAGGGAACTGAGCCATGTCCGTGCAAGCGATCTCGCCCCTGCCTCCCAACAAGAACAGCGCCGCGCCATTGCGCGCGTTGAACCCTGTCAAGGCATCGGAGCCGCTCGCCACCTTACCGGCCGAGGTCGCGGCGATCGTGACGCGGCTCGCGGAGTGCAAGCGGCGGGTTCGTCAGGGTGAATTCCTGTATTGCGGCGGCGCCGAGTTCCGTTGCCTGTTCGTCGTCCGGGCCGGGATGTTCAAGACGATCCTGATCGATTCGGAGGGACGCGAACAGGTGACCGGCTTTCATATGACCGGTGAAGTGCTGGGACTGGATGCGATCGAAACCGAGCGTTGCTCTTCGAGCGCGGTGGCGCTCGAAGACAGCGAGGCGTGGGAAATCCCGTTCCCTCGTCTGGAGGCGCTCTGCCGCCAGGACCAGGCGATGCAACGCATGTTCCACCGCCTCATGAGCCGCGAGATCCAGCGCGACTATCTCATGATGCTTCTGCTCGGCTCGATGAGCGCCGAAGAGCGGCTGGCCGCTTTCCTGATGAACTTGTCGCAGCGGCTGACCGAACGCGGCTATTCGCCGGTGCGCTTTGTGCTGCGCATGTCGCGGCGCGAGATCGGCAGCTACCTGGGTCTAACGCTCGAGACCGTGAGCCGAGTGTTTTCACGCTTTCAGCGCGACGGCCTCATTCGTGCCGAGCTGAAAGCGGTCGAATTGAAAGACATCGAGCGCCTGCGTGCGATGGTCGGAGTGGCTGGGCCGCAAGCCGCTGTGTGAGCCCGGCATCGCGCATCGCTCCGGCTTACTGCCTTCGATCCAGCGCCGCGCGCACGGCGCGGCCGAGCGTGTGGCGCTGGTACGGTTTGTCGATGAGGCGCGCCGGAAAATCCTCCAGACGCTCGATCGCGCCGCTGGCATGGCCTGAGGTGAATAGCAGCGCGACATCCGGGCGCAGCCGCTTCACCTCGGCCGCGAGCTCGAGGCCGTCGCGCCGGCCGGGAAGCACGATGTCGGTGAATACCAGCCGGGTCTCGGGGTGCGCGGCAAGCAGCGAGAGCGCCGTATCGACATCGTTTGCCTGGTACACGACGTAGCCGAGCTGTGCCAGGAAGCGCGCGCCGATCTCACGCACCGCAGCCTCGTCTTCGACCATGAGTATGGTCTCGTTTCCGCCCGGAACGGCTTCACCGCGATCTTGCATGGGCGCGGGGGCGGCCGCGGCCGCCCCCGCGGCGAACGGCAGGAACAGGCGCACGGTGGTGCCGTGCCCGATTTCGCTATAGATGGCGACATGGCCGCGCGACTGCTTGATGAAGCCATGCACCATGGATAAGCCCAGGCCGCTGCCCTTGCCGCGTTCCTTGGTGGTGAAATAGGGATCGAAGGCACGCGACAGTACTTCGGGCGACATGCCGCTGCCGCTGTCGCTCACTGCGATCATGACGTAGTGACCGGGCGCGACGTCGCCGCTGAGCGGCGAGCTGTCGCCGTGCAGATAGCGCGTCGCAGTTTCTATGCTGAGCCGCCCGCCCTTGGGCATGGCATCGCGCGCGTTCACGACCAGGTTGAGCAGCGCGGTCTCGAGCTGGGCCGGGTCGGCGTGCGCCGCCGGCACGTCGGCGCCGGGATACGCGATGATGGTGATGCGCTCGCCGAGCGAGCGCCGAATCATGTCCAGCATGCCACCGACCAGGTCGTTCACGTCCACCGCACGCGGGCGCAGCGCCTGGCGGCGCGAAAAGGCGAGCAGCTTGCGCGTGAGGTCGGCTGCGCTCGTGGCCGCGCGCAGCGCCGCTTCCACCGGTTGCACGATCGCGGCATTCGCCGCCGCCTCCTCTTCCACGAGCTGGAGGTTGCCCATGATGACGGTGAGCAGGTTGTTGAAGTCGTGCGCGATTCCGCCGGTGAGCTGACCGACCGCTTCCAGTTGCTGCACGTGGCGCATACGTTCTTCGGCGCGCAGATACTTGATCGTCGCACTCACGATGTTGGCCACCGAGCGCAGGAAATTGCGATCGTCCGCGGAGAAGTTTCGCTTCGCCTTGAAGCGCGCGCTCAATACGCCGACCGGAGAGCGCTCCCCCGTGATGGCCACGCTCATCGCGCTCACCAAGCCGAGTGCGGCGACCTCGGGTCCGGGGTCGAAGCGGGTCTCGGCGCCGTAGTCCTCAACCGTGACCGTATCGCTGGCTGCGGCGACGAATCCGGGGGCGGCGCGCGGCTCGTTCTTCGCCCGCATGCTGTCGTAGGCCGAGGCGGGGATGCCGTGGGCAGCGCGACAGACGAACTCGGTCTCGGCGGCATTGAGCAGGTAAAGGAGAATCACGTCGGCGCCGAGCACGCGCGCGGTCACGGCAGGAACGACGGAAGCGATTTCGTCCAGGTCGCGCGCACCGATCATCTGCTGGCCGAGCTCGGCGACATGGGCGTGATAATGTGCCCGCGTCATCGCATCGCGTGCGCTTTGTAGCCGACTGACGTCGCGTATGGCCGCCGAGACGAATTCGGTGTCGCGCAGGCGCACCGGACTCAGGCTGATCTCGACCGGGAATTCCCGACCGCTGCGCGTGGCGGCGATCAAGGTCATGCCGATGCCCATGGGTCGGGCCGTGGGCGCATGCGCATAACTGGCGCGGTGGGTGCGATGCGCGGCGCGCAGACGTTGCGGCACCAGCAGCTCGATCGTCTGGCCGATCAGCTCGCCAGGGGCGTACTCGAACAGCTTTTCGGCTTGCGTGTTGACGTAGGCGATGCAGCCGAGCGGGTCGACCACGACGAACGCATCGGGGGCGGCTTCGAGCAGACGCCGGTACATCTCACCGCCGGCGAGATCAGGCGCTCGGGCCGCATCCGCATCGGCCGATTCGCTAGCGCGGTCGATCATGAGGTGCACGCATCACGAGCATTCGATCACCGGTGTGAAGATGTAACCTGCGCCGCGCACCGACTTGATGAGCACCGGATGGTCGGCATCGGCTTCGATCTTGCGCCGCAGGCGGGCAATTTGCATGTCGATCGCGCGGTCGAAGGGGCCGGAATCGCGGTTGCGCGTCTCCTGCAGCAAGTGGTCGCGACTGAGGATTTTGTTGGGATTGTCGACGAAGACCTTCAGCAGCTCGTATTCACCGGTGGTGAGAAGAACCTCGGCGCCGCCGGCGCTGAACAAACGCCGACTCAGCGTTTCGAGCCGCCAGCCGGCGAAGTGCGCAACGGGGGCCTGGCCCGAGCCTTCGGGCCGCGCTCGTGCGGCGCCGGTGCGCCGCAGGACGCTGCGAATGCGCGCCAGCAGCTCGCGCAAGTCAAACGGCTTCGAGACAAAATCATCCGCGCCGAGCTCGAGACCCACGATGCGATCGACCGGCTCGCCGCTGCCGGTGACGATGATGACGCCCACATCGGAGTGCGCTCGAATGTGGCGCGTCAGCGACAGTCCGTCCTCGCCGGGCAGCCCGAGGTCGAGCAGGACGACGTCGATCTTGTCCTGCGCCATGATGCGCCGCATATCCGCGCCGCCCGATGCGACGCTGACGCGCATGCTATGGCGGGTCAGATAGTTGCGTATGAGATCGCCGATCGCGGGCTCGTCGTCGACGACCAGAATGTGCGCTGACGAAGTCATCCGGACCGTGGCCGCTTACTGCGATGAAAAGCGAGGACGCGGCGGTAGCGAGCCCGCCGCTGCTGCCCGTTATTCTAGCTCGGGGCTGCGGGCCGCGAAAGCACGCAGGCGCGGATGATGCCTAGCGGCGTGCTTCGCGCTCGTGCATCTGCTCGCGCGAGATCAGGTGCGCGAGTTCGTTCAACTCCTCGGCGAGGATGCCGATGAGATCGTCGATCGAGACGATGCCGACGAGATTGCCCTCGGCATCCACGATCGGCATGCGGCGCACGCCTTTGTCGCGCATGCGGCGCACGGCTTCGAACACGTCCTCGTGCTCATGGGCGGTTGCAAGCTCCGCGGACATGATGTCGCCGACAGTGAGGGCGTTGGGTGCGAGATCGGTCGCCACCACGCCGATGACGATGTCGCGGTCGGTCACGATGCCGAGCGGAATGCGACGTCCGTTCTCCAGCCGCGTCACGATGACATCGCCGATGTGGTACTGGCGCATGGTCCGGGCGGCTGCGGCGACCGTGGTTTCGCTGCTGGCGCAGACGACTTCGCGCGTGCAGATATCTCCGACTTGCATGAATGCC
Organism: Burkholderiaceae bacterium; assembly: GCA_011525945.1. Taxonomy (GTDB): domain Bacteria; phylum Pseudomonadota; class Gammaproteobacteria; order Burkholderiales; family WYBJ01; genus WYBJ01. Next base: position 33,173 of record WYBJ01000069.1, read on the forward strand.
CATCCCAGATGATGACGCCGATCTTAGCCCCGTGGCGGCGGCGTACCTTGACGTAGATCAAGCGCGACCGTCACGCCGTAAGGGGCGCCGAGCCGGTGGCGGGAGGCGGATGAGCAATCGGTCGGGGCAGGCGCCTGGTTTGAACGCGGTGCGCGGCCGCCTTGCGCACAGCTCGCGCGACGCTGCGCTCCGGGCATGTCGCGCCATCCGATCGGATCGCGTGCGCCTCCCGTCGCCGGCTCGGCGCTGGGACCGATGATGACGGTTGCGCCGGGCGCGGGACAAGCCTAAGCTCTCCGTGTCGGATTCGAATTGCACGCGCGAGTCAGCGACGGCGGTTGCGACCACGGCCACACGCTTGGCCGGCGTCCGAGCATCGAACGGGCGGCTACCGCGAAGACGGTAAGAGGAGATGACGATGCCAGCGAGAGCAGCAACGCGGACCGCCGCATCGCGGAGGTCGCTCAAGCGCAGAACGATCGCGGCCGAGCAAGAACCGACCTGGCTCGGCCTGGCTGCAGGGGAACGCGACTCGGAAGATTGGACCGAGACCGAGTCCGGGCGCGATCGGCTCGAGGAAGCGGAGATGGAGATTCTGCTCACGGGGCATGCCGCGACCCACGGCAGCGAAGCCGAAGACAACTGGTTGATCGAAACCGACGAACACAATTGGAACGAGCGCTAGGTCGGACGTTGCGCCAGATCGACCCGAATTGATGGATGGCGGTTACTTCGCGATCGTTCCCGCCGCCGGCAGCGGTTCACGATTTGGTACGGCTAAACGCAAGCAGTATTCCTTGTTGGCGGGGCGCAGCATGCTGGAGCACGCGGTGCGCTCGCTCGCGCGCCATCCCTCGATCGAGTGCACGTTCGTCGTGCTCGCTCCTGGGGATGCCGATTTCGCCCGCTGCGATTGGGGGCCGCTCCAGGGTGCGGTCGTACCGCTCTATTGCGGTGGACCGACTCGGGCAAGTAGCGTCTTCAATGCCCTGGTCGCCTTGCGCGACCGTCTCGAGCCGCACGACTGGATCCTGGTGCACGATGCGGCCCGGCCATGTCTTGCCCGCGCCGAGCTCGATCGGTTGTTGCGCGAAGCGGCCGGCGACGAGGTCGGCGGATTGCTCGCGCTACCGGTTACCGATACGCTGAAACGGGCCGGCCCGGCCGGGCGGGTGGCATCGACGCCGCCGCGCGACGCGCTGTGGCGCGCGCTCACCCCGCAGATGTTTCGCTACGGCCTGCTGGTCGAGGCCTTGCACAAGACATGCGCGTCCCATCCGACCGACGAGTCGGCCGCGGTCGAGGCGCTTGGACTGCACCCGCGTCTGGTGCTCGGCGCCGCTTCCAATATCAAAGTGACATACCCTGAGGACATCGCGCTTGCCGAGCAGATACTCGCGACCCGTGCGGAGGATCCGTGCGCATAGGCCAGGGATTCGACGTGCACGCGCTGGCGCCCGGGCGCAAGCTCGTGATCGGCGGGGTCGAGATTGTGCACGACCGGGGTCTCGTCGGGCATTCCGATGCCGACGTGCTGGCGCACGCGATCTGCGATGCGCTGCTCGGGGCGGCCGGGCTGGGTGATATCGGGCGCCATTTTCCGGACACCGACCAACGCTATCGCGGCGCCGATAGCATGGCGCTGCTCGCCGAGGTGATGCGGCGCGTGCGTGCAAGCGGCTGGGAGGCGCTCAACGTCGATGCGACCATCATCGCGCAAGCACCCCGCATGGGCCCGCACATTCCACGCATGGAACAGCGGCTGCGCGAGTGCATCGGCGGCGGGTGTGCCGTGAACGTGAAAGCAAAGACGATGGAACGGCTCGGCGCGATCGGGCGCGGTGAGGGCATCGCAGCCGAAGCGATCGCTTTGCTGTGCCCGATCGCCTCGGCGTGAACCCGATCGACGGATCGGATCGCGTGCGCGCGGGTGAACCGCCCACGCTGCGTGCATTCTTCGCCCTGTGGCCCTCGGCGGCGATCCGAGACGAGCTTTTCGGGTGGGCGCGATCCTGCCAGGCAAGCAGCGAAGGCCGGCTCGTGCGCCGCGAGAACCTGCACGCCACCCTCGCATTTCTGGGTGAGATCGATCGCGGCCGCTTGCGCGAGCTCGCCTCGCTGGCGCGGGAGGTCGTCGGCGAGAGCTTCGAGCTTGTGCTGGATCGGGTCGGCTATTGGCCGCACAACCGGATCGTGTATGCGGCCCCCGCATCCGTGCCAGCGCCGCTGTCGCTGCTGGCGACCGTCTTGGCGTTGCGCCTCGCCGAGGCGGGATGGCGTACCGAGGCGCGCGCTTATTTCGCCCATGTGACGCTGCTGCGCGCGGCTCGCCGGGCGCCGGCTGACGTTCGCGTGGCGCCGCTGCGCTGGCGGGTCGACGACATCGCACTGGTCCACTCGACGCGCTCATCGGGCCGGCTCGCGTATCGACCGCTCGAGCGCTGGACGCTTGCGCACTGAGCGGCTATGCTCGCTTCGCTTGGCGGGAGGAAAGCGCTTGGATTATGCGCATGTGTTCATGAATGCCGCGCGCGCGGCCGTGGCGCCGTCGGCCGACGCGTTGCTGCTTCCACACTGGTCCGAGCAGGACTGGATGTCGCTGCTCTCGCGCGCGAGCGCGCGGCACGTGCCGGCCAATGAGATCGTCATCGCCCGGGGCACCGAGGAGCGCTGCCTGTACTTCACGGCCGCGGGCGAGTACGAAGTCGGCGGCGCATACATCGGCAGCCTCAACTTCACCTCGCTCGCACGAATTCCGAGCGGGAGCGTGTTCGGCGAGCAGTCTTTTTTCGACGGCCTGCCGCGCTCGGCTAACGTCTGGGCGCATGCCGCCGGCGAATTGCTCATCTTGCCGTTCGAAGGCTACGGAGCGCTTGCGGCGAGCGCACCCGCGCTCGCCCGCGATCTGGTATTCGCGCTCGCTCGCATACTGTCGCTGCGGCTGCGCAACACCACCGTGCGCGTGCACTGAGTACCGCCAGAAAGAGATGCTGCTGTCAGATCCTGCGCGCCTCCTACGGGAGCACGGGCCTTTGCCGGTGAGGATCGAGGCGGTCGAGCGAATTCTTCGCCCGTCCGGCTGGGACGGGCGCAAGCGGCAGCCTTACTCTCGCGTCTAGGCCACCCCCCGGCCGCGCCAGCAGCGCGACGTGTCCGTCGTGCAACGCCGCGATGCGTTGGACGATCGCAAGCCCCAGCCCGGAGCCGGAAGCGCCGCTGCGCGAAGTCTCCATGCGCGTGAACGGCTGCAGCATGCGCTGTGCCTCGGTCGCCGGAATGCCGGGGCCGCGGTCGGCAACATCGATTACGATCGCGCCATCTTCGGCCCGCGTTTCGATCTCCACCGCGGTTCCCGAATGGCGCAGCGCGTTCTCGATCAGGTTGACGAGCAGGCGCTGGATGGCGGCCGGGCGTAGCGGCAAGGGCGGCAACTCGCTCAGACGCGCGCTCACCGGTTGCTGGCGTCGCTCGTAGCGCGCCACCACCGAGCGCACGATCGCGTTCAGATCGCCGCTCGACTCGACGCTTTCACCCGATTGGTCGCGGGCGAAGTCGAGGAACTGCTCGATGATTGCATCCATGTCCTCGATGTCCTGCACCATGCCGGCTTTCATTGCGGCGTCCTGACCGGAGCTCATCTCGACCGCGAGCCGCAGGCGCGACAACGGCGTACGCAAGTCGTGCGATACGCCGGCGAGCAGCAATGCGCGCTCGGCCTCGGCCTGCTGCAACGCCGCTGTCATGCGATTGAACGCGCCGGCCAGGGTTCTGAGCTCGGTCGCTCCGGCTTCCTGCATCGGCGCCGGGTGACCGCCGCCGGCGAGCGCAGCCGCGGCATTGGTCAGGGCGCGTAACGGCCGATTGATGCGCGAAACGATGTACCAGGCCCCGAGCAGAGCGAGCAATGCCGCGAGCGCGCTCCAGCCGATCCATTCCCAGCGGATCGGGCGTTCGATACGACCGCGCGGGAGCGCGAGCCAGTATCGTTCGTCGTCGATGCGAAAGCTGACGAGGAAGCTCGAGTCGCCCTCCTGGCCGACCTTGATCTCGGTGTCATCCCCCAGATCGGCGCGCACTTCGCGCAGGATGATGCGGTCAATCGCCGAATCGGGCAGATCGAGCAGCGGATCTTCGAAGTCCCGCGCCGAGTACACCCGGATGCCCTCGCGCTGCGATAGATCGCGCAGCAAGCGGATGCGCTTGTCCGAGGCGGACGTGACGAGCGCGGCGCGCGTCAGGTTGACGATGCTGACGATCCAGCGCGCCGCCGCCTGGCCGCGCGGCTTGCGCTCGGACAGGTCTACCACGGTGATCCACGCGATCAGGCTGACCAGGAGCAGCAGCGTGATCAGCAGGAACGTGCGCCAAAGCAGCGAGCGCGGCAACAAAGCGATAGGGGTGATCACGACGTCGAGTCGCCGGCGCGGGCGCCGCTCAACCCTTGCCCGGCTTGTCGTCGCGCTTGCGCCCGTCGGGCACGAAGACGTAACCGAACCCCCAGACCGTTTGGATGAACGCCGGCCGTGCCGGGTCGGGCTCGAGCAGACGCCGCAGCCGCGAGATCTGGACGTCGATCGAACGGTCGAAGGCCTCGAACTCCCGGCCGCGTGCGAGCTCCATCAGCTTGTCGCGCGACAAGGGTGCGCGCGGATGGGTCGCCAGCACCTTCAGCAACGCGAATTCGCCGGTCGTAAGCGGCACTTCCTCCTTGCCGCGGGTGAGTGTGCGCGTGCCAAGGTCGAGGGCAAACGCACCGAAGCTCACCACCGCCTCGTCCAATGCCGGCGCTCCGGGTGGCGGTGCGGGTTGGCGCCGGCGCAACACCGCGTGCATGCGCGCGACCAGTTCGCGCGGATTGAACGGCTTGGGCAGATAATCGTCGGCGCCCATTTCGAGCCCGACGATGCGATCGACCTCATCGCCCTTGGCGGTGAGCATGATGATAGGAACCGTATTGCCGGCGCCGCGCAGTCTGCGGCAGGCCGCCAGACCGTCTTCGCCGGGGAGCATCAGGTCGAGCACCAGCAGATCGAACAGCTCGCGATTGAGCAGCCGGTCCATCGCGCCGGCGTCGGGTGCGGTCTGGACCGCGAAGCCCTGTTCGCTCAGGTAACGGTGCAGCAGGTCGCGCAACCTCAGGTCGTCGTCGATGACCAGGATCTTGGTTCTCTTTTCCGCCATGCTCTTTCGCTTTCGCTGCGTTGGCCTTACGGCCTCGCGGCGCCATTCGCCGATCCGAAGCAATCGACCGCCCGCGTGCCGCTGTGCGCGTCCCCTATGGGATCGGCGGAAGCGGGGCGGCCTTGCGATGCGCTTACCGCAGGCTCAGTGCGTAGCGCAGAATACGCTGCTGGCGCTGCTCACGGCGCGCGAACCCTGTAACAGTGTATTGCATGATTTCACGCGCTAACAATCTGTTACAGACCGGTTGCGGTCAGGCCGCTGCGCCATCCAGCGGATGCAGTATGCTCGCATTGCCGCTTGCAACGAATATTGTCATGACGATTTCGTCTGTCACACCCGCTGCCGCTGCCCTCGGTTGCGCCGCCGCATGTCAAGAGCGCGGGCGCGTTGGCGACAATGCGGCGACGGGCGCGAAGGGATCGCTGATGCGGCGATGGCCGATGCGCAGCTGGCTGCTCACCGCGATGCTCTGCGGGTGCATCGGGTTACCCGCCGCGCACGCGCAGGCCGGATATTCGGGCGATCGACTGATCGTGGCTCAGCGCGACCGGGACCGCGATGCGCAGCGTCGCGACAACCGCCGTAACGATCAGCGCGAGCGGCGCCGCGAGGCCGACCGCCAGCAGCGCGATGCGCTCACCCCGGACGAGCACCGCGACCTCAATCGCGACCTCGAGCGCGCGAATCGCGAGATCTATCGCAAGGGCCGGGACAGGCGCTGAGGGGATCGCCATGCGAGCGCAGCGGATCGGCGACGCAGAATGGCTCGGGTCGTGGCTCATCGCCATTCGCGCAACGTGCCGGGCTTCGCCCAGAGCTCGCGCGGCGGGACGGTTCGGGCAGCTTGCTCTGCTTGCCATCGGCATGCTCGTGCTGGCGGCGGCGAGTGCGCAGCCCGCGCTGCCGATGGGTCCCGCAGAGGCACGTCACCTGCTGCTGCGTACGAGTTTTTGCGCCTCGCTCAGCGAGACCCGCGCACTTGCCGCGCTCACGCGCGACGAAGCCGTCGAGTGGCTGCTCGACGGTGCGCGAACGGCGCCCAGCACGCAGCCCGACCCGGAGCTCGACCGTTGGACGCCGCGCTCGCAGGTGCGCGCCATGAATCCGCAGGACCGCCGTGCGTGGCAGCGACATACGATCCAACAGGGTCAGGCGCTGCGCGTGTGGTGGTTCGACGAAATGCTCGCCACGCCGTCGCCTTTCACCGAGCGCATGACGCTTTTCTGGCACAACCATTTCGTTTCCAGCCTGCGCAAGGTACGCCCGACTCGGCTCATGTATCGACAGAATCTGCTTCTGCGCCAGTACGCGCTCGGCAGCTTCCGCGACATGCTGCATGCCGTCGCACGCGATCCGGCGATGATCCAGTATCTGGACAACGCTTCCAACCGCAAGGACAGGCCGAACGAGAACTTCGCCCGCGAGGTGATGGAGTTGTTCACGCTTGGCGAAGGCAACTACAGCGAACACGACGTGAAGGAAGCGGCCCGCGCCTTTACCGGCTGGGGGATCGACGGTGAGACCGGCGAATTCCGCTTCCGGCCCGCCTTCCATGACACTGGTATGAAGAGCATCCTCGGTCGCGAGGGCGCCTTCGGCGGTGGCGAAGTGCTCGAGATCCTGCTCGCGCAACCGCAGACCGCGCAGACGATCGCGCGCAAACTGTGGCGCGAGTTCGTTTCACCCGATCCCGATCCGGCCGAGGTGCGCCGCCTGGCCGATGTATTCCGGCGCAGCGACTATGACATTCGCGCGCTGATGCGCGCCTTGCTGACATCGGATGCGTTCTTCGCCGATGCCAACCGCGCAACGCTGGTGAAGTCGCCCGTCGAGCTGCTGGTCGGAACGCTACGCCAGTTCCGCTTCGATGTCGGCGATGTCTATCCCTTCGTCGTGGTGAGCCGCCAGCTCGGGCAAGACCTGATGGCGCCGCCCAACGTGAAGGGCTGGCCTGGGGGCGAAGCGTGGATCGACGCCGGCACGCTGCTCGCGCGCAAGCAGATCCTGGAGCGGCTGTTCCGGGATGGCGAGCGAGTTCGCACGCCTGTGGCGACAGCGCCGATAGCGATGCGCGCGAGCGCCACGGCGGCCGTGAGCGCGGCCCCTGCAGCCGGTGGCGCAAACGCCATGACCGCGCGTACGCCGACCCGCTTCCAAAAAGCGTTGCAATCGGTCCGCTTCGACCCGGCGCACTGGGCATCGCAGCTCGACCGCGACAGCCGCGACGAGATCGAAGCGGCAGTGCTGCCCGCGCGAGCGCTCCATCGCGTCACGTCCGCGCCCGATCGTCTGGCGTTGTTGCGACAGCTCGTGCTCGATCCGGTCTATCAACTGAAGTAGCTGGAGATTCGGGCTGCGCGCGCGAATGATAGCCGCGACTAAGCGGACCGAGCACACGGATCCGGACGAGCGCCGGGGGTAGGGGATTCGGTCACGTGCGGGGCGGGGCCCGGCGTTCGACCGACCAAGCGGCGGGAGGTGCGAGACTGCTATGGACAGACGCGAATTCGTAAAGACCATCGCTGCGCTGCCGCTCGCGCTTTCGTTGCCGGCGTTCGGGCGCGCGCCGGGCGCGTCCTATCAACAGTTGCTGGTGCTGATCGAGCTCAAGGGCGGTAACGACGGGCTCAACACGCTCGTGCCCTACGCCGATGAGAACTATTACGCGCTGCGGCCGCGCCTCGCGATCGCGCGCGGGGAGGTGTTACAGCTCGACGAGCGCAGCGGCTTGCATCCGGCGCTGAAGCCATTGCTGCCGCTGTGGCAGTCCGGGGAACTCGCGCTCATTCAGGGGATCGGTTACCCCGCGCCGAACCTGTCGCACTTCCGCTCGATCGAGATCTGGGACACGGCGTCGAAGTCCGACCAGTACCTCGACGAAGGCTGGCTCGCCCGCACGTTCCGGCAAACGCCAGCGCCACGCGAATTCGCGGCCGACGGTGTGGTGGTCGGAGGCCATGATCTCGGTCCGCTCGCCGGTTCGGCCGCGCGCGTGATTGCGCTCGCGAGCACCGAGCGTTTTCTGCGCCAGGCGCGGCTGGCGACACCCGCCGAGCATGCGACCAACGCCGCGCTTCGGCACATCGTGCGGGTCGAGCGCGACATCGTGCAGGCGGCGGCGCGCTTCGACGCCGGTCACGCGTTTCAGACCGCATTTCCGCGCACCGCATTCGGTACCAGCGTGCGCACGGCAAGTCAGGTGATCGCGGGGCGTGCAGGTGTTGCGGCGGTGAAGCTTTCGCTCGGCAGCTTCGATACGCACAGCAACCAGGCCGGAACGCACGCACGGCTGCTGCAGACGCTCGCCGACGGCATGACGGCGTTGAAGCAGGCGCTCGTCGAGCTGGGTCGCTGGGACGACACGCTCATCATGACGTATGCGGAGTTCGGTCGCAGGCCGCGGCAGAACGCCAGCGGCGGCACCGATCACGGCACGGCCTCGGTGCATTTCCTCGCCGGCGGGCGCGTCAACGGCGGGCTCTACGGTGCGCCGCCCGCCCTCGACCAACTGGATGGAAGCGGCAACCTGCCATTCGCCGTCGACTTCCGCAGCCTCTACGCCACCGTGCTCGAGCGCTGGTGGGGGATCGATTCGTACGGGCCGCTTCAGGGGCGATTTCGGCCGCTGGATGTGATCCGGGTTTGAGTCGGCTGATTTCTGCGAGACCGAATACCGCGAGGCGAATCGCTCCCCTTGTATGTTGTCCCTTGGGGTTTTTTTAAGATTGAAGAGTTGTTTCATGGTTTCGGCGCATCAGCGCGCTTGGCCCTCCCACCGGGAGGGCCGGGGGAGAGGGAAGCGAATCGCTCCCCTCTCCCACCGGGAGAGGGGCCACGATGGCGCATCGCGACTTGCGCCCTGGAACCTCGCGTGGCGCCTCTTCCCTCACCCCCAAC